>NZ_DATFYW010000159.1:0-20073 GCF_035314905.1 Mycobacterium sp. | reverse complement strand
CTCGACGTCCTCGAGCACATGGTCGGCAGCGACTCGCTGACCGCGGTGAGGGTGTTCTTCCCCGACCCGTGGCCCAAGTCACGGCACCACAAGCGCAGGCTGCTGCAGCCGAACACCGTCGCGCTGATCGCCGATCGGCTGCGGCATGGCGGTGTGCTGCACGTGGCCACCGACCACCCGGCCTATGCGGGGCAGATCGCCGAGGTTGCAGACGCCGAGCCGCGGTTGCGTCGCGTCGACCCCGGCCGCGCACTTCCCGTCTCGGCGCACCGGCCCATCACCAAGTACGAGACCAAGGCGCACGACGCGGGCTTCGCGGTGGCCGAGCTGCTCTGGGAGAAACCATGAGCGTGATCGAAGAAATCGTGGTGGCACCGGCCACGGACGCGCCGACGGCCCCGCGGCGCGTGCTGCTCGTGTGGGACGCGCCGAACCTCGACATGGGGCTGGGCTCGATCCTGGGCGGCCGGCCAACGGCCGCCTACCGGCCGCGGTTCGACGCGTTGGGCCGCTGGCTGCTGTCCCGCACCACCGAGCTGGCCGCGGTGCACAGCGACGTGTCGCTGGAACCCGAGGCCACCGTGTTCACCAACATCGCCCCAGGTAGCGCGGACGTTGTGCGGCCATGGGTGGAGGCGCTTCGCAACGTCGGCTTCGCGGTGTTCGCGAAGCCGAAGATCGACGAGGACAGCGACGTCGACAGCGACATGCTGGACCACATCGCGTTGCGGCAGGGCGAGGGGCTGGCCGGTCTCCTGGTGGCCTCCGCGGATGGGCAGGCGTTTCGCCAGCCCCTGGAGGAGATTTCCACGTCGGGCGTGCCGGTCCAGGTGCTCGGATTTCGCGAACACGCGAGCTGGGCGCTAGCGTCGGATACGTTGGAGTTCGTCGACTTGGAGGACATTCCCGGTGTTTTCCGCGAACCATTGCCCCGGGTCGGCCTAGATTCTCTACCGGAGCAAGGGGCGTGGCTGCAGCCGTTCCGGCCGCTGTCGTCGCTGCTGACCGCGCGGGTGTAGACGAAGTGATTGACGCGCAGTCTGCGAGAAAGAGCTAGTTAGGAGCATAGGTGTTCGCCTGGTGGGGTCGAACCGTGTACCGCTACCGGTTCATCGTGATCGGGGTGATGGTGGCGCTGTGCCTCGGTGGCGGCATTTTTGGTCTGAGCCTTGGAGATCACGTCACCCAGAGCGGTTTCTACGACGACAACAGCCAGTCCGCGAAGGCGTCGGTGCTGGGCGACCAGGTGTACGGCAGGGACAGAACGAGCCACGTCGTGGCGATTTTCACCGCGCCCGACGGCCAGGCGGTCGACGACCCCCAGTGGCAGAAGGACATCGTCGATGAGCTCAACAAGGTGCAGGCCGATCATCCCGACCAGATCCTCGGCTGGGTCGGCTGGCTGAAGGCGCCGAGCAGCACGGACCCGACGGTGCAGAAGATGCACACGTCGGACATGAGACGCACGTTCGTCAGCATTCCGCTGAAGGGCAATAACGACGACGAAATCCTGAACAACTACAAGGCCGTGCAAAGTGACTTGCAGAAGCTCGACGGCGGCAAGGTCGAGCTGGCGGGCCTGCAGCCGGTGGCCAACGAGCTGACCGGAACGATCGCCAAGGACCAGAAGCGCGCGGAGGTGCTCGCGGTGCCGCTCGTTGCGGTGGTGCTGTTCTTCGTGTTCGGCGGCGTTATCGCCGCCGGGCTGCCGGTGATCGTCGGGGGTCTGTCCATCGCCGGCTCGCTGGGCATCCTGCGGTTGATCGCGGTGTTCGGGCCGGTGCACTACTTCGCCCAACCCGTTGTCACGATGATCGGCCTCGGTATCGCGATCGACTACGGGCTGTTCGTGGTCAGCCGTTTCCGTGAAGAGACCGCCGACGGCTATGACACCGAGACGGCGGTGCGTCGCACCGTGATGACGGCGGGGCGGACCGTGACGTTCTCGGCGGTGATCATCGTCGCGTCGGCGGCAGGTCTGCTGCTGTTCCCGCAGGGGTTCCTCAAATCCCTGACCTATGCGGTCATCGCGGCGGTGATGCTGTCCGCGATCCTGTCTGTCACTTTGCTGCCGGCCTGCCTCGGGATCCTCGGCCACAATGTCGACGCCTTCGGCGTGCGCACACTCCTGCGGGTTCCGTTCTTCCGCAACTGGAAACCGACCAACTGGTGGCTGAACTGGTTGGCGGACCGCCTGCAGAGGACCAAGACCCGCGAAGAGATCGAGAACGGCTTCTGGGGCAAGCTGATCAACCGGGTGATGAAGCGGCCGATCCTGTTCGCCGCCCCGATCATCATCGTCATGATCCTGCTGATCGTCCCGCTCGGGAAGCTGTCGCTCGGCGGCATCAGCGAGAAGTACCTGCCGCCCGGCAACCCCGTGCGCCAGGCCCAGGAGGACTTCGACCGGACCTTCCCCGGCTTCCGCACGAACCAGCTGACGCTGGTCATCCAGAACGCCAGCGCGCCCCAGATCGATGAGATCGCCAACAAGGCCGCCCAGATCAGCGGCTTCACCAATCCCACCTGGCAACCGCGGCCGGCCACGGATGAGGGCAACCACGATCCCAAGGTCACAGTCCTTCAGAACGGCCTGGTGAACAGCAACGACGCCGCGGCGAGGATAAGCGACCTGCGGTCGATCCAGCCTCCGAAGGGCGTGACCCTGTGGGTCGGCGGCACACCGGCATTGGAGCAGGACTCGATCCACAGCATCTTCTCGCACATGCCGCTGATGCTGGTGATCCTGATCTGCACGACAACGATCCTGATGTTCCTGGCGTTCGGGTCGCTGGTGCTGCCGATCAAGGCGGCGGTGATGAGCGCACTGACGCTGGGCTCGACGCTGGGCGTGCTGACGTGGATCTTCGTCGACGGCCACTTCTCGAAGTGGCTGAATTTCACGCCGACGCCGTTGACCGCGCCGGTGATCGGCCTGATCATCGCGGTGATCTACGGTCTGTCCACCGACTACGAGGTGTTCCTCGTGTCCCGCATGGTGGAGGCACGCGAGCGCGGCATGTCCACTGCCGAGGCCATCCGGCTCGGCACGGCGGCAACCGGACGGATCATCACGGCCGCGGCGTTGATCCTTGTGATGGTCATGGGCGCGTTCGTGTTCTCCGACCTGGTGATGATGAAGTACCTGGCGTTCGGGTTCATCGCGGCGCTGCTGCTGGATGCGACGGTGGTGCGGATGTTCCTCGTGCCGTCGGTGATGAAGCTGCTCGGCGACGACTGCTGGTGGGCTCCGCGGTGGATGAAGCGGCTGCAGAACCGCATCGGCATGGGCGAGATCTATCTGCCCGACGAGCGCAAGCGGCCCGCGGCCCGGGAGGTGGAACCGGCGCTGGTTGGCGCCGGTGCCGCGCTGACGCCGCCGCACGACCCGACGCACCCTGCCGTCGAGGGCGCGCCGCGGCCGGGTGCGCTACGGCCGGCGCCGCGGCGCATTCCGCCGCAGGAACCCTCCGGTGCAGGCACAACCCGGATGCCCGCCCGGCCGCAGGCTCCGGCTGAGCCGCAGACGACGCGGCTGTCGACCGCGGCCCGAAACGCCGCCCGCGCGGTGGTCAACAACGCGACCGCGATCACACAGCGCACACATCGGCCCGCTCCGCCCCGTCCGCCGCGCGAGGAGCGGGAGATCGAATCGTGGCTCGGCGAGCTGCGCGGAGAGCCGCCCCCTCCGCCGGCGCCTGCTCCGCCGCGACCGTCGGCCGAGCCGACCCGCGCTATGCCGGAAGCCCGGCTTGGGGTACCTCCCGCTCGCGGGGGAGGCACCGGGCCGGGTGATGCCGACAAGACGACCGCGATACCGGTGCATCGGCAGGCGAAGCCGACGAGCGACCCCGAGTCGACCGAGAAGTTGCCGAGTCAGGGCCAGAGCCGTAAGCCCGCCCAGGAAGCCGATGACGACCAGCGCCCGCGACGCACCGGCGGCGTCAGTGCGCAGGACCTGCTGCGCCGGGAGGGCCGTATCTAGCCGCAGGCGACACACCGGCGCCCCGCGTGACGATTGAGGGAACAGACGCTCGTCGTTAGATTTGATGCGCCTGAAGGGATCCTCAAATGCAACCTGAAACATTGCAACCTGAAACGCGCCCATATCCGGTTCGCGTCCGCGGCGATCTCGACCCGGCGCTGTCACGCTGGCAGTGGCTGGTGAAGTGGTTGCTCGCGATTCCTCACTACATCGTGCTGTTCTTCCTGAACATCGCCTACGTGGTGGTCACGGTGATCGCGTTCTTCGCAATCCTGTTCACCGGCAAATACCCGCGGGCGCTGTTCGACTTCAATGTCGGTGTCCTGCGGTGGCGCTGGCGTGTGCTGTTTTACGCACTGACCGCGCTGGGTACCGACAAGTACCCGCCGTTCAGCCTGCAGCCCAAGCCGGAGTATCCGGCCGACCTCGAGGTCGACCATCCCGAGCGCCTGCACCGCGGTCTGGTGCTGATCAAGTGGTGGCTGCTGGCTATTCCGCACTACCTGGTGCTCCTGGCCTTCTACGGCGGCGCGCAGTGGTTCGCGACCGACGACAACGGCGACTGGGAGGTCGGCTACACCAGGGTGTCGCTGATCATCGTCCTGCTCGTGATCGCGGTCGTGGCCCTGCTGTTCACCGGGCGCTACCCGCGCGGCGTGTATGCCTTCGTGATGGGAATCAACCGGTGGGCGATCCGGGTGCGCGCCTATACGTCGCTGATGCGCGACGAGTACCCGCCGTTCCGGCTGGACCAGGGGGAGCGCGAACCCGAGCCGCAGACCCTGC
Source organism: Mycobacterium sp. (assembly GCF_035314905.1). GTDB lineage: Bacteria > Actinomycetota > Actinomycetes > Mycobacteriales > Mycobacteriaceae > Mycobacterium. The sequence continues at coordinate 15,302 of NZ_DATFYW010000159.1, read as the reverse complement.
CCGGGGCGCCGCCCACCTAGCCGTTGGACTCCGGCGGTTCGATCCGGTCGGGCTCTGCGCTGATGCCCACCGGCTCCTCGACATCGGGCGGCTCACCCGGCGCGCCGGTCTCCTCCGGGTGTTCGGTCAGCACGCGGACCGCGCTGTTGAGAAAGGCGATGGTCGGCACGGCCAGCAGCGCGCCGATGATGCCGGACAGCACCGCACCGGTCGAGATGCCCAGCACGACGGCCAGCGGGTGGATCGACACGGCGCGGCCCATCACGAGCGGCTGCAGCACGTGCGCCTCCAACTGCTGCACGGCGATGATCAGCCCCAGCGTTATCAGCGCATAGATGAAGCCCTTGGCCAGCAGCGCGACGACGACCGCGAGGAACCCGGACAGCACCGCACCGACCAGCGGGATGAACGCGCCGAGGAACACCAGCGACGCCAGCGGCAGCGCCAGCGGCACCCCCATGATCGCAAGCCCCGTGCCGATCCCGACCGCGTCGACGAGCGCGACCAGAAACGTCGCTCGCACGTAGCCGATCAGCGATCCGAACCCCGCGCGGCCCGCGTCGCGCACTTTCTCGCGCACATTGGCCGGAAAGATCCGCGTCACGAACTGGTAGATGTTCCGGCCGCCGTAGAGGAAGAAGATCAGGGTGAACAGCACCACGAACGCGCCGGTGACGATCTCGGTGATCGTGCCTGCCGTGGACAACGCGCCGCTGGTCAGCCTCTCCTGGTTGCTGCGCAGCGCCTGGATCGCCGAGTTGCCCGCATTGTCGATCTGCTGCCTGCTCAGGTGCGCCGGGCCGTTGATCAACCAGTTGCGCGCGGTCTCGATGCTGTGGGTCACCTGCTCGATCAGCCCGGGCAAACCGTCGATGAACTGGCTGACGACGAACGACAGGATGCCGCCGAGGACCGCGAGCCCGAACAACAGCAGCAAGAACACCGCCCAGCCGCGCGGGACGCCGTGGCTGTCGAGCCAGTCCACCCCGGGCAGGAGCAACGCGGTGAGCACCCCTGCGAGCGCGACGGGCACGAAGATCAGCTGCAGGTGCTTGACCACCCACAGCAACGCGAGCACCGCCACGAAGATCACCAGTAGACGCCAGGACCATGCGGCGGTCTTGCGTACGAGCTGGGTGACGGCTGCGTCTTCAGGCGCTGGCATGCCGGTAGCGTAGCGCCGTGTTCGGCGTGCCCCGCCGCAACGGCGGGGACGGGACCACCCGCGCGGCTACCCTGTACCACGTGTCCCAAGACGCGCAGGCGCGCGCCGCCCGCAGCGGGGAAGCACAGTCACGCGGCAAATATTGGTGGCTGCGATGGGTGGTCCTCGGTGTGGCCGCGATCGTCCTCGCCGTCGAGGTCGCCCTGGTCTGGGATCAGCTCGCGCAGGCGTGGCGCAGCCTTTCCGCGGCGCGCTGGTGGTGGGTGCTGGCCGCGATCGGCGCGGCGCTGGCCTCCATGCACAGCTTTGCTCAGATTCAGCGAACCCTTCTGCGTTCGGCGGGCGTCGTCGTCAAGCAGTGGCGCTCCGAGACGGCGTTCTACGCAGGCAACGCGCTGAGCACCACGCTGCCCGGTGGTCCTGTGCTGTCCGCGACGTTCATCTATCGGCAGCAACGCATTTGGGGCGCCACCCCGGTGGTCGCGTCGTGGCAGCTGGTGATGTCCGGTGCGCTGCAGGTGGTCGGACTCGCGGTGCTCGGGCTGGGCGGCGCGTTTTTGCTTGGGGCGAAGAACAACCCGTTCTCGCTGATCTTCACGCTCGGCGGGTTCGTCGCGCTGATACTGCTGGCCCAGGCCGTCGCGACGCGCCCGGAGCTGATTGACGGCATCGGTGTGCGGGTGCTCTCGTGGGTCAACTCGGTACGGTCCAGGCCCGCCGACACCGGCCTGGACAGATGGCGCGAGACGCTGAGCCAGTTGGAGTCGGTCAGCCTGAGCCGCCGTGAACTGGCAGTCGCGTTCAGCTGGTCGCTGTTCAACTGGGTGGCCGATGTGGCCTGCTTGCTGTTCGCATCGTATGCAGCGGGCGGGCGCCCGTCGCTGGCCGGGCTGACGGTGGCCTACGCGGCCGCGCGCGCGGTCGGCTCGATACCGCTGATGCCCGGTGGGCTGCTGGTCGTGGAGGCGGTGTTGGTGCCCGGTCTGGTTACCAGCGGCATGAGCCTGCCCGACGCGATCTCTGCGATGCTGATCTATCGGCTGATCAGCTGGATTCTGGTTGCCGTGATCGGCTGGGTGCTGTTCTTCTTCCTGTTCCGGACCGAGAGCCAGATCGACCCCGACGCGGCCGAACGCGGCGGCATCGACGCCGAACCCAGGGACAACGGCAGCGCCCATCCCGGCGCCGGGTCGGATCATCGCCCCGACGATCCGTAGCCGCCGCATCGGACCCCGTCAGTGCGTGGTTGGATCACCCCATGCAGCCGCGCTTTTCGGCGATCGCAGTCTGCGCGGTCGCAGCCCTGACGCTTGCCTCGTGCGCGACCGGAAAGGAGCCGTCGCCGAGCCCGCCGACTGTGATCGCGACGCCCCCGTCGTCGTCCGTCTCGGCCACGGCGAGCCCGGCGCCGCCGGGCCAGGCGGTGTTGACACCGGTGGTCGGCACCGTGCTCGCACCGCCGGTCCCGGTGCCCGCGACCGACGGCAAGGTACACCTGGCCTACGAGCTGGAGCTGACCAACACACTGCAGCAGGAGGTGACGCTGACGTCCCTCGCGGCGGTCGCCGGCGACAAGACTCTGCTCTCCCTCTCGGGTGACGGATTGGCGTATTGGACACGTGCGCTGGGTGGTTCGACGCCGACGACGAAACTGGGCCCGTCGCAAACCGGGCTGGTGTGGCTCGACGTCGCGCTGGACAAAGCCTCCGGACTCCCCACCGACATCAGCCACTCCATCGGCCTCACGGTGCCGCAGCCGCAGCCGCCGATGGTCCCCGCCACGATCACCGAGACGATCGCGCCGACGAAGGTGGACACCAGCCGTAAACCGGTCACGATCGCACCGCCGCTCAACGGCCCGAGCTGGGTGGCCGGCGGCAGCTGCTGCGGCATGAGCGCCCACCGGATGGCCGTCAACCCGCTCAACGGCCAGCTGTGGGCGCCGGAACGGTTCGCGATCGACTACGTCCAGCTCACCCCCGACGGGCGAATGTTCGTCGGCGACCGGACGAAAGTCGAAAGCTATCCCTATTACGGCGCCGACATCCACGCCGTCGCCGACGGTCCCGTGGTCGCGGTGGTGGACAACCTGCCCGACCAGGTGCCGGGCACCAACCCGGCCGGCCTGCCGCTCGACCAGTACGGCGGCAACCACATCGTGCAGGACATCGGTGGCGGGAACTACGCGTTCTACGCCCACCTCAAACCCGGCAGCATCAAGGTCAAGGTCGGCGACAAGCTCACCGCCGGACAGACCGTGGCCGCGTTGGGCAACAGCGGCAACACCAGCGCACCGCATCTGCACTTCCAGGTGATGAGCACGCCAGATCCCCTGCTGTCCGACGGATTACCGTTCGTATACGACAAATTCCGGCTGGACTCGCGTGTCGCGTCCGACGATGCGCTCAACCAGCTCGAGGACACGGGCGGCCCGGTGCAGCTGCAAACCGGCTTTCCGGGGGGCGACCAGAGCGGCGTGATGCCACTCGATCTCGACGTGATGACCTACCCGGCGCGGTGACGACGTGCGGTCGCGGCAGGTGGTGACGGCGCTGGCCGCCGACTTGGTGTGTGTGCTGCTGTTCTGTGCGGTGGGTCGGCGCAGCCATGCCGAGGGGGTGACCGTCGAGGGCGTGGCCAGGACAGCGTGGCCATTCCTGACCGGGACCGCCGTGGGCTGGCTCGTGTCACGGGGTTGGCGGCGCCCGACGGCCGTCACCCCGACCGGCGTGGTGGTGTGGCTGTGCACGGTTGCGGTCGGAATGTTGTTGCGCAAAGCCAGTTCTCAGGGTGTCGCGGTCAGCTTCATCGTCGTCGCGTCGCTCGTGACCGCGCTGCTGCTGCTCGGCTGGCGCGCCGGTGCGACACTGGTGGGTGGCCGCCGCCGCTAGCTCGCCGTGGACACGGTCAGCGTGGCGCGCAGGCCGCCCAGCGGCCCGTCGGAGAGTTCGATGGCGCCCTCGTGCAAGGCGGCCTGCTGGGCGACCAGAGCGAGCCCGAGTCCCGAACCGCCGGGCGCGGCCGTGCTGCCGCGGGCAAACCGGCCGAGGACGTTCCGGTGCTCGTCGGCGGGCAGCCCGCGGCCGTTGTCATCGACGATGATCGCCATCTCGTGCTCGCGGCGGCCCGCGGTCAGCACGACCCGTGTCGCCCCGCCATGGGTGATCGCGTTGCGCACCAGGTTGTCGACCGCCAGCCGCAGCCCACCGGGCCAGCCCTGGATGATGCCGGCGTCGTCGGCCTTGACCTCGATGTCGACCCCCGGCGACTGCCGCATGTTCTCGCGTGCGACCCGCTCCAGCAGGTCGGCGACATCGATCGGCTCCCGGTCCTCCGGCTTGGCCAGCTGCCCGGACGCCAGCTGACCCAGGGCGGTGATGATGGCCTCGACCCGTCGCTGGGCCCGCGACAGGTCGGCCACCACCTCTTCGCGTTCCTCTTCGGGAAGGTTGTGGATGCGCAGCGTGTCCAGGTCGGCCCGCATCGCGGTGAGCGGGGTCCGCAGCTCGTGGGCCGCGTTCGCGGCGAAGTCCTGAGCGGCCTGCAACGAGTTCGTCGTGGCGGCCTGCGCGGCGGCCAGCCGCTGCAGCATGCCGGTCATCGCTTCCGAGAGGTCCTCTGCTTCTCGGATGCCGTGGACTTCCGGCATCTTGTCGTCGCCCCGGCCGAGGGTCCGGGTGCGCTCCGTCAGCCGACGCAGCGGACGGATCGCCGGCCCCGCCAGCAACCAGCCGAGCCCAGCTGCCATCAACACCGCGAAAGCGCCGATCAGCAGGTACAGGGGAATTCTCGCCCGGTCCATCAGGATGCTGTCGACCCTGATCCCGATCGAAACCCGCACCGTGCCCTCGGACTGCACCATCTCGACCGTGCGAACCCGGTAGTCGACCCCGTTGACACTGACCGTCGAGGTGCCGACCGGCAGCGGCGGCAGCTGAAAACCACGCTGGTAGACGACCTGGTCCGTGCCGCGGGACCTGATCGTGGTGAGGATGCCGCGCGGCTCGGCAACGTTGCGGTCGGGGTTGATGCTGGTATCGATGATCGAGTCGAGCCGGCGGTCAAGCTGGGTAGCGTCGTTGTTGACGAGCAGCACCGAGGTGACGAGGGCGAACAACGCAACAATCGCGGCCGCGGCCATCGCCGCCGCGATCGCCACGCGCGTGCGCAACGAAACCGTTCGATTGAGCCGGCGCCGCAATTGCCTCACGGCTCGTCTCGGAGTACATACCCGATCCCGCGAACTGTGTGGATAACCCGCGGTAGGCCGTCGCGCTCGAGCTTGCGCCGCAGGTAGCTGATGAACACGTCGGCGACGTTGGTGTCGACGTCGAAGTCATACCCCCAGACGAGCTCGAGCAGCCGCTGCCGGGTCAGCACCACGCCGGCGTTCTCGGCCAGCACGGCGAGCAGGTCGAATTCGCGCTTGGTCAGCTCGACGCGCTCGCCGGCGACGAACACCAGCCGACGGGCGGTATCGATGGTCAGGGGCCCGATCGTCATGGCGTCCGAGCGCTCGTCGGAGTGCGACGACCGGCGCAGCAGGGCGTGCAGCCGTGCCACCAGCTCGCCGAGGTCGAACGGCTTGGTCAGATAGTCGTCGGCGCCGGCCTCCAGGCCGGCGATGCGGTCGTTGACGGTGTCGCGCGCGGACAGCACACAGATCGGGATGTCGTTGCCAAGCGCACGCAGCGCCGTCACCACCGCTACCCCGTCCAGCTCCGGCATCTGCACGTCGAGCACCAGCGCGTCGTGCGATTCGCTGGAGAGAAGACGTAGCGCTTCCTTGCCGGTCGCCGCGACCCGAACGTCGAAGCCCCAGTGGCGCAATCCCCGCGCCACCGAGGTCCGCACGTCCGGGTCGTCATCGACCATTAGCACCATGCGGCCTGCACCCTCTTGCACAGGCAGCTCCTGTCCGACCTGCACTACTTTGCTGTTGCTACGCGGGCGAACCGCCGCAACGGTTCCTCAGGTCGATCAGCGGCTGGCGGATGCCTTGCAGGTCCGCCTTCACCTGCGGGTTGGCGTTCAGGTAGTTCTGCACCTGGTCCTTGATTGCCGACTTGGGTTGCCCTTTGAGGCCGGTGAAGAACGCGTTCACATCAGGGTGGCTGAACAGGTACGCCGAGGTGGAAGCCGAGACGCCGGCCGATACGCCCGCGAGGTCAGCGGCGGTGCAGTTCGGCGGCGGGGGCGGCGGAGCCGGCGGATCGGCGAGCGCCGAGGGGACGGCACCGCAAAGCGTCGCACCGGCGACCGCACCGGCACCGAACGCGCCGGCCACCGCACGGCGCGCGGCACGGGCAGAGAGCAACATGGATGGGGCTCCTTCATCGCGTGTTGACAGGCCGAGGCCGGTAACGGCCACGGACATAGGGAAGCTAAGCAGATCCGCGCGAGACTTTCTTGCCTTGCGATTAACCAATTCTGAGAAACCCCGAAAACGCCCCTAGTGCGCGGCGGGTGTGGTAACCGCCGTCGTCGTGGTGGCCGGTCCGGGCAACGGCCCCGTCGCCACCGGAACCTGGGCCGGCTGTGCTGCGGAACCGGAAGGCAGGCCGGCAGGCTGCGCGCCACCGCCGGGCAGCCCGCCGTTCTGGGCCGCGGCCTGGAGGAACTGCAGGGCCTGGGGCACCGTGATCGGTAGCTTGCACTGGCCGGAGAGGCCCGCCAGCGGCTGCTGAATCGTCTGCAGGTCCTTGCCCACCTGGGGGTTGGCGTCGAAGTATGTCTTCAGCGAGGCCGGTGCTTGCGGCGCCGGTTGCTGGGCGGCGTTGGTCAGCGCCGTGTTGGCGTCCGGATGTGAGTCGAGGTAGTTGCCCGTGTTGGTCGACACCGAGCCGATGGTGCGGGCGATCTCGCTCGCCGCGCACGGGTTCGGAGCCGCGGTCGCCGACGGCACCGCGATCACAGCGGCCGCCACGCCGCCGATCACGCATGCGGCGGATGCGCCGTGCCGGCTCCGGCGCACGGTCCGCGGGGCGGTCGTTTTCATGGAAAACTCCTTACGATTTGCGGACACTTACCCGATCGCACGAACCGGCGAATTCACGGTGAATGCCCACGGCACGGAAACGGCCGAGCCCCATCGTGCCATCCGAGGGCAGCACGAGGCCAATTAACGACCCGTTGCGGCAGGTCGGAGCCTGTAACGAGGAGAGTCCCCTCACACGATGCTGTTGTAGGCTCACGTCCACGCGGGACGGCCCGGAAGAAAGCGGGGAGTTGCTATCCAGCAGTTCATGATGCACTTGAGCAGCCACCTGCGCCGCCGTCGCTGGGCAGTGTTCGTGACGTGGCTGCTTGTGCTCGTACCCGCCGTCTTGTTGACACTGCACGAGTCGGACCATCTGACCGGCGGTGGGTTCGAGGTCGCCGGCTCCCAGTCGCTGCACGTCCAGTACCAACTTCAAGACCGCTTCCCCGACCAGGGCGCCTCCCCGCTCGCGCTGGTCGCCGCGCCGCGCCCGGACGCCACCGATGACGACATGAACAACGCCGTCGCGCTGCTCGAGCGCGACGCTGCCGAGGTGCCCAGCGTGACGGTGGTGCCGAACCCCGGACAGCCCCCGCCGCAGTCGGGCCGGCCCTACGTCGTCTCACTGAAGCTCGACTTCAACAACAGCGGCGCGGTCGATGTCGCTGAGCAGCTACGCAGCAAGATCGGTGTCAATGGCGACCAACCGGGCCAGTTCGCCAACGGCAAGGTCCGGCTGTACGTGATCGGGCAGGGTGCGCTGGGCGCGGCCGCCCAGGCCAGCACCAAGCAGGACATCGAGCAGGCCGAGCAGTGGAACCTTCCGATCATCCTGGTTGTCTTGCTGGCGGTGTTCGGCTCACTCGCTGCGGCGGCGATGCCGCTGATTCTCGGCATCGTCACGGTCGCGGTGTCGATGGGCCTCGTCTTCCTGCTGGCGATGCACAGCCAGATGTCGGTGTTCGTCACGTCGACGGTGTCGATGTTCGGCATCGCGTTGGCCGTCGACTATTCCCTTTTCATCTTGATGCGTTACCGCGAGGAGTTGCGGGCGGGCCGGGATCCCAGGCAGGCCACCGACGCCGCGATGGCGACCTCGGGGCTGGCTGTGGTGCTGTCCGGCCTCACCGTGATCGCGTCCGTGACGGGTATCTACCTGATCAACACGCCGGTGCTGCGGTCGATGGCCACCGGCGCGATTCTGACGGTCGCGGTGGCGGTCCTGACCTCGACGACACTCACGCCCGCGGTGCTGGCCACGTTCGGCCGGGCGGCCGCCAAACGGTCGTGGCTGCTGCACTGGTCGCGACGCCCGGAGGCTACGCAGTCGCCGTTCTGGTCGCGCTGGATCAGCGCGGTGATGCGGCGCCCGTGGGCTTCGGCGCTCGCGGCGACCGTGCTGCTGTTGTCGCTGGCGGCGCCGACGTTTTCGATGACGCTGTCCAACAGCATGCAGCGGCAGTTCCCGCCGACGCACGAGATCCGCGGCGGCGTCAGCGCCGCGGCGCAAGCGCTCGGCCCCGGCGCGCTGGGCCCGATCCGCGTGCTCGTCGAGTTCCCCGACCGCGACGCGTCCAGCCCCCAACACGTCGCCATCCTCGATGCGGTGCGCGGCCAGATGCAGCAAGCGCCCGACATCGTCAATGTGACACCGCCGGTGTTCGCCAACGACAACAGCAGCGCACTCCTGAGCGCGGTGCTGTCGGTGGATCCGGAGGACATGGGCGCGCGCGACGCGATCGACTGGATGCGCCGGAACCTGCCGCAGGTGCCGGGCGCTGAGGCCAGCCACATCAGTGTGGGCGGTCCGACAGCGCTGATCAAGGACTTCGATGACCGCGTCACACAGATGCAGCCATGGGTGTTCCTGTTCGTGTCGGCGGTGGCCTTCGTGATGCTGCTGATCTCGATCCGCTCGGTCTTCCTGGCCTTCAAGGGCGTGCTGATGACCGTGCTGTCGGTGGCCGCCGCCTACGGCAGCCTGGTGATGGTGTTCGAGTGGGGCTGGCTGAAAGACCTCGGTTTCCAGCCGATCTCCTCCCTCGACAGCTCCGTTCCGCCGCTGGTGCTGGCGATCACGTTCGGCCTGTCGATGGACTATGAAATCTTCCTGCTGACCCGCATCCGGGAACGTTTCCTGCAGACGAACAACACCCGCGATGCGGTGTCCTGGGGCGTGAGCACCAGCGCCCGCACGATCACCAGCGCGGCGCTGATCATGATCGCGGTCTACGTCGGTTTCGCATTTGCCGGCATGCCGCTGGTCGCCGAGCTCGGGGTGGCGTGCGCGGTCGCGATCGCGGTCGACGCCACCGTGGTGCGGCTGGTGCTCGTGCCGGCGCTGATGGCGATGTTCGACCAGTGGAACTGGTGGCTGCCCAGGTGGCTCGACCGCCTCCTCCCGTCGGTCGACTTCGAGAAACCGCTGCCCAAGGTCAACATCGGCGACGTGGTCGTCATCCCCGACGACATCTCGGCGATCGTCGCTCCGGGCTCCGACGTCCGGACCATGGTCAAGTCCGCGGCGAAGCTGAAAGACCTGGCGCCCGATTCGATTACGGTGGCGGATCCGCTTGCGTTCAGCGGCTGCACCCGCGCCGGCGAGGAACCCGCCCTCGCCGCGTCGGCGGCCCGGACCAACGGCCACAGCACCACCAATGGGCGCGTCCACCGCAACGGCGCCGGGCGGCCGATGCCGTGGGCCGGGCGCGGGGTGCATCCGGTCACGATGTGGAAGGGGCGGCTGTCGGTCGCACTCGACGCGCTCGAGGTCGACGCGACGGACCCGTTCGCGCCCGTGGAGCGGCGCAGCCCCGTCGAGACCGCGAACATTCAGTTGCCGACCGGCGACCGCCTGCAAATCCCGACCGGGGCCGAGACCCTGCGCATGAAGAGCTACCTGCTGCTGTGCCGCAACAGCAGCCGCGACTACGCGGAATTTGCCGAACTGGTCGGCGCCATGGACACGCACACTGCCGCTGCGGTTCTGGCCGGGATGGACAAGTATTACTGTGGTCAACAGTCCAGGAGACAATGGGTTGCCACTCAGCTGGTCCGGCGCCTGGCAGATCCGCAGCCGTCGGACGATGACGACCCGTCGTCGCGCTTGGACGACGATGTCGACTGGTCGGAGGTCAGGCAGCGGTGCCTGTCGGTAGCCGTGGCGATGCTCGAGGAGGCGAGGTGACCTTGGCAGCGGATGCGCGACGCGACGACGCCGCGCCCACCATTCGTCTCAGCAGCGCTGCTCAGGTATCGCAGCTGTCGGCCTACGACGACAGGCCGGTGGAGTTCTGGCCCACCGCTGCGATCAGGGCGGCGGTGGAAAGCGGCGACCTGACCATCTGGCAGCGCATCGTCACTGCGGTCAAGCGTGACCCCTACGGCCGGACCGCCCGACAGGTCGAAGAGGTGCTCGAGGGCACTTCGTCCTACGGCATCACCGCGGCGCTTGACGAGGTCCTGTCCCGCAGCCGCGAGCACCTGGAGGCCGACGAGCGCGCCGAGGTCGGCCGACAGGTGCAGTTGCTGCTCGACCGTTCCGGCCTCGGGCGCCAAGAGTTCGCCTCCCGGATCGGGGCGTCCGCCGAGGAACTGATGTCCTACGTCAACGGCGACGTCAGCCCGTCGGCCGTCCAGATGGTTCGGATGCGGCGGCTCTCCGACCGCTTCGCGAAGATGAGGGCGCAGCGCGCGGCGCGGCCCCAGTAGCCGTGCGGGCGACCTATGTTCTGATCCCCGGGGCCGGCGGTGATTCCCAGTACTGGAACTGGGTGGCGCCGCGTTCGCCGAACCCTGGCCGCTCGGCGAGTGGCCCGCGGTGCCCACGCGGTTTCTGCAGGGTGCCGACGACCGAATGTTTCCGCTGAACTTTCAGCGGCGCGTGGTGCGCGAGCGACTGGGGCTGGAGGTCGACGCGATGCCGGGCGGCCACCTCGTGGCAGTGAGCCGGCCGCGCGAACTGGCTGCACGCCTGGAGGGTTACCGCCGCGAAGCCGGGCTGTAGGCAGGGGGCACCATGTTCGGGTCGGTCGCGGACTCCGTCGGAACCATGCGCACCTTCTCGGGCGGCACCCGGCGGCCGTTCCTGGCGTTGACTATCCGCAACTCGACCGGTTCGCCGTTGGCGTCGGTCGGCTGCAATGGCCGATGGTCCGCCGTCGCGCCCCACTTGTCGCCCCACTCCACCATCGCCATCAGGATCGGCTGCAGGTCGCGGCCCTTGTCGGTGAGCCGGTATTCGTAGCGGCTGCCCGAGTCGCCGTACGGGACGCGGACCAGTACCCCGTGCCCGCACAGCCAGTCGAGCCGGTCGGTCAACGTGTTGCGGGCTATGCCCAGCCGCCGCTGGATGTCATCGAACCGAGTCACGCCGAAGTACACATCGCGCACGATCAGCAGCGACCACCAGTCGCCCACCACCTCGAGGGTCTGGGCGACCGAGCAGTTCAGATCCGCAAACGATGCGCGCCGCACCCGTCCAGCCTAGAAGACTTCCGGCTAAATCATCTAGTCATGCAACCGCCTGGCGTGACCGCCCCTACCGGAAGCCCAGGTCGCGTCTTCCGGCGCCGACGGACGGGGTCGGGTCCGTGCCGATCGTGTGGGACAGCAACGTGTGGTAGATGTCGCGGAAGTCGGTGGTGGGTTTGAGGTCGCCGTCGTCGAGGTCGGTCAAGCTCGGCTCGTCGCCGTAAAAGCCGCCCTTGACCGTCTGCCCGGCGACGAAGACCGGGCCGGCGGTGCCGTGATCGGTTCCCTGCGACGCGTTGGCCCGCACCCGCCTCCCGAACTCCGAGTAAGCCAGCACGACAACGTTTTTCCCGTACTTGTCGGTGGCCATTTCGCGGAGGAAGGGTGCCAGCGCGTCGTCGAGGGTCTGCAGCAGACGCTGCTGGGTGCCCCGCTCGTCGGCGTGGGTGTCGAAGCCGCCCAGCTGGACCATGTACACCCGCGTCGGCACCCCGGCCTTGACGCACTTGGCCACCATGTCGAGTTGGGTCGCCAGCCCATTGCGATTACCGCCGGCGGCATTGTTGCGGGCGCCGACGGATGCAAAGGTCTTCTCTGTCGACGCGGTCGCCCGGTAGGCCGCGCACACCGCCGCCATCGCCGGAGTGTCGTGCGGGTCGTCGGCTCCCAGCGCCGTCATCGTAGCTGCCAGGCCGCCCCCGGAACTTGCGCCCGCGCCACCTGAAAGCGCTGCCGCCGTGTGCTTTTCACCGACCGCCATCGGCGGAAGGACGGTCCCGATGTTCACCGCCCGCAGCGGATCGTCGCCGCTCACGTCGAGCCATCGTCCGATCCAGCCGCTCTGCACGGGTTCGGCCGGCGACGCGGTCTGCCAGATGTCCATGGACCGGAAGTGGCTGTGATCGGGCTGCGGATAGCTCACGCCGCGGACGATCGCGAGCCGCTGGTCCTTCCACATCTGGGCCAGGCCCTTGCACACCGGGTTCAGTCCCAACTGGTCGTCGAGGTGCAGCACGTCAGCCGGAGCATAGGCGAGGTTCGGCCGTGCGTCATGATAGGCGTTGTCGGCGTAGGGGATCACCGTGTTGATGCCGTCGTTGCCGCCGTAGAGTGTGACGACCACAAGGACACCGCTGCCCTCGGCGAGTGGCCGGTCCAGTGCTGCCCGACGCAGCTCGGGCCATGTGACCGCGACGCCCCCGGACAACAGACCTGCCGCGCCGACACCGGCGCTGGCGATCAGGAATTTGCGGCGATTGATCTCAGGCATCTGGAATCTCATTACGATGTCAGGTATTCGGGAGTGTTGACGGCAGCCGCGACCAGCTGGGCCGGTGCGGCAACCAACGGCTTGAGTGCGCCTGCGGTACGGTCGGACCACGCGCCGACCCCGATCAAATAGCCGACCGCGTCGATGCGGTCGCCGGGGGATGCCTGCTCGATCGTGGATAGATCACCGACCTTCGCCAGTTTGTTCGCGGCTTGCAGTCGCACACCGGCGCTCGCGGTGGACAGCCACGCCTGCCCGCGAGGCCAGCCCCCGACGTCGGGCGGGTAGAACGGCTGCTGCCCGAGCGTTTTCAGCGCCCCGTTGATCGCCTTGAGCCGCTCAGGTGTGTCAACCGGAACCTGCAGCGTGCGGAGCACTCCGATGAGCCACTCCACAGGCGTGTTGACCATCGCCGCCGGATTGTTCGTGAATTCAGCGTCGGTGAGCACCGCCTTGGTGAGCGCCCGCAGGTCGCGGCCGGGGCCGTACGCGCCGACGAGGCGATCCAGCGCCTGTTCCGACGGCGCGGTGTCCGAGACCAACTGCTGCCACATCCTGCCGGCGACGAACCGTCCCGAATTCGGCTGCGCCAGGACGGCATTACAGAAGCTCGCCGTATCGAGATCGGCGGTGACACCCAGCACCGTCTTGGTTCCGGCGTCGTGGCGCCTGGGGACGATCGACGTCTGCCCGTCGCCGCGGATAACCCAGCCTGTCAGGGCCCTCGCGCCGTTGCGCACATCGGCCTCGGTGTAGCCGTTGCCGTGACCCAGCGCGAACAACTCCATGAACTCGCGGGCCAGGTTTTCGTTCGCGGCTTTGGAGGTGTTGAGCTGGCCGTCCAGCCACCGCAGCATCGCGGCGTCGGTGAGCATCGCGTAGGCGAGCGTGTGGAAATCGCCGAGCTTGAGGGTGCGCAGCTTCTGATTCTGCGCCGCCATCCATCCCGCCATCCGCACTTTGCTGGCCGACGTTGCGAAGTGGTTGTGCCACAACAGCGTCAACTTTTCGTGAGCCGGCTGCTGGACGGCGACCATACGGCTCAGCCACCAATCCGACAACTGCGCCATCTGTTGGTTGAGTTGCCCGTTGTACTGCCGCCGGGCTGCGGGCGTGGCATTTCGTCCAGGCGGCGGTCCGGGCGGGCCGAACTGCGGCACCGGCGTCGATATGGCCCCCGGGTCGCGATCGGGGTCGGAGCCGAATACCTGGTCGAGGTACGTGGACGGGTCAGTCGCGGAGGCCGCGTCGATCTCACGGCCGGTTGTCCCGAAACCTATCCGGCGCAGAAGACGCGCGCTCGCAATCCATTGCGCCGACTGAGTCGACATCGCGACCTCCTCACCCCCCACCGTGCACACGGCTGCCAACAACCGATTTCACTATCGAGGCGCTGGCTGAAACCAGCCTGAAAATAAGGCGTGCGCGGGTAGATCTTCAGCCGATCTTCAGCCCTCGTCGTCGTTGTTTTTTCGGAGGAGTTCTTCGGGGTGGTGGAAGGTGTTGGTGCGGGGCTGGCCGCGAATCGGCGAAGTACGTTCTACACCTAAATCGCAGCTGCTGACGAGATCAGAACGGTGGGCTGTGGCCCGCGGGGTGCATGGCGCTCGATCGGTCACCACCCCGCATCGTTAATTGTTGCTTGGCGGGCAGGACAGGTCGACAAAAACGCTGCCGACATTACTCTTGGGCGCCATCATCACCATCAGATCGCCGTTGGAGGTCATCATCACAGGCAGACCATGGACACCGTCAACAGTGCACGCCGACAGAGACATATTCGATGGCATGTTGAATTGCACGTTGTAGCCCTGGTCTTGCAGCATTTTGACGACATCCGCGGCGTTGCCGGTGTCGGCGGTCGCCGTGGCAGCTGAACCCGAAGCAGCAGCCGCGAGTACGCCGACGAAGACTGAGGTGACGGCGATCATCTTCATCCGACACGTTCCTTTGTTTCGGCGCGACGTTTGATCGCACTTCGGTTCGGACGATATCAAGCACTAGCCGATCCAGCGGTCGGCGTGGGAACTCGTAAGACTTTCGTTCGTTTCTGCCTGCCGATACACGTCGGCGAGCTGCCGGTCAGTCGATCCATTCGGGCAGGGGGTGTTGAGCAGATGGTGGCCGCGGTCGAGGTGGGGTGGGGGGATCCATTCGGTGCGTCCGTCGGCGCGTTTTCGGGTGGTCCAGCCGCCTTCTGTGATGAGCCGATGATGGGGTGGGCAGGCGAAGGTCAGGTCGTCGATGTCGGTGCGGTGGGTTGGGGACCATTCCTCGACGTGGTGGACCTGGCAGCGGTAGCCGGGCACGTCACAGCCCGGCGCCGAGCAGCCGCGGTCGGTGGCGTGCAGCACCAGGCGCTGCTCGGTGGTGGCCAGCCGTTTGGTGTGCCCCAGCCAGCGCGGCCGCCCGGC
>NZ_DATFYW010000158.1:0-3363 GCF_035314905.1 Mycobacterium sp. | reverse complement strand
CGTCAACGACTCGATGGGTCACGACGCGGGCGACGACTTGATCCGGATCGCGGCGCAGCGATTACGCCACGGTGTACGCGCCGGGGATGTCGTCGCACGGCTCGGTGGTGACGAGTTCCTCGCGCTGCTGTGTGGTCCGATCGCCGACACCGACCTCAACGGGCTGGCCGCGCGGATCCACGCCGTGTTGCGCGAGCCGGTGGTGATCGCCGGCGCGAGCCTGCGAATCGGCGCCAGCATCGGGGTTGTGCTCATCGAGGACAACGACCGGCGCGGCGCCGACGAGGTTCTCCGGGACGCCGATCTGGCGATGTACCAGGCGAAGACCGACGGTCGCGGTCAAACCCACTACTTCACCGAACAACTTCGCGTCCGCACGCGACGCCGGGCCACGACCCACCGAAACGTGCCGCTAGGGCCGACGGGCGGACACGAAAAGAGTTGACGGCGTAGCATCTTTCACGTCGTCATCGCTTCGCGTGACAGCGGACTCCTTCCGACAGGCCGCACGGTAGTTCGTCGGCCAGAAGCGCCAGGATGGGTGAACAGCCGCCGTCCACTTTCACGTTGGCCAGGGCGTCGCCGCGGGTCGGTCCGCGGTTGACGATCGCAATCGGCATCCGCTTCGCGGCGGCGTGGCGCACAAACCGGTAGCCGGAGAACACGGTCAGCGACGAGCCCGCTATCAGCAGCGCGTCGGCGCCGTCGACAAGCGCGTGGGCCGCGTCGACCCGTTCCCTCGGTACGTTTTCGCCGAAATAGACGATGTTCGGCTTCAGCATGCCGCCGCAGGCCGGGCAGTCGACGATCCGGAACGACGATGTGTCGGCGACCGACGCGTCGGCGTCGGGGGCGACGACCGGTCCGCCGGCGCTTTGAACCCGCTGCGCGAACCCCGGGTTCGCCGCCTCCAGCAGCCCCGCGAGTTGACCACGCGTCATCGTGTGCCCGCAGTCCAGGCAGGCCACCTCGGCGTAGCTGCCGTGCAGGTTGACCACGGTTCGGCTGCCCGCCTTGGTGTGCAGGAGGTCGACGTTCTGGGTGATCACGCCGTCGACGACGCCCTCGAACTCGAGTGCGGCCAGCGACCGATGGCCGGCGTTGGGCCGCGTGCGGTGCATGTGCAGCCAGCCGACGTGGTTGCGGGCCCAGTACCGCTGACGGAACACCGGGTCGGACGTGAACTGGCGGATCGTCATCGGGTTGCTGGGCGGCGAGTCCGGTCCGCGGTAATCGGGGATTCCCGAATCGGTCGATATCCCCGCCCCGGTCAGCGCCGCGATGCGGCGCCCGGCCAGCAGCGCGACGAGTTCGGGGGCATCCACGCTTCGAGGGTAGGCGACAGGCGACAATGGAGGCGATGGACTTCTACTCCGCGTACCGCCAGGGGTTCGTTCGTGTCGCCGCCTGCACGCATCACACCGCGCTCGCAGAGCCCGCCGCCAACGCCGAATCCGTACTGGCGCTGGCGCGCGAATGCCACGGCGACAACGTCGCGTTGGCGATCTTTCCGGAGCTGACGCTGTCGGGGTACTCGATCGAAGACATCCTGATGCAGGACACGCTGCTCGACTCGGTCCAGGACGCGCTGGGCGAGGTCGTGGCGTCCTCGGTCGATCTGCTGCCGGTGCTGGTCGTCGGGGCCCCGCTGCGTTACCGGCACCGGGTCTACAACACCGCCGTCGTGATTCATCGCGGATCGGTGCTGGGGGTGGTGCCGAAGTCGTATCTTCCGACCTACCGGGAGTTCTACGAAAGTCGGCAGCTGGCGCCGGGCGACGAGACGCATGGCGTGATCCGGCTCGGTGGCACGGAGGTGCCGATCGGCCCGGATCTGCTGTTCGCGGCGTCGGATGTGCCCGGCTTCGTGCTGCATGTCGAGATCTGTGAGGACATGTTCGTCCCGATACCGCCGAGCGCCGGGGCGGCACTGGCGGGCGCGACGGTGCTGGCGAACCTGTCCGGCAGCCCGATCACCATCGGTCGAGCCGAAGACCGTTGCCTGCTCTCGCGTTCGGCGTCGGCGCGGTGCCTGGCCGCCTACGTCTACGCCGCTGCCGGCGAGGGCGAATCGACCACGGACCTGGCCTGGGACGGTCAGACGATGATCTGGGAGAACGGGCGGCTGCTCGCCGAGAGCGAGCGGTTCCCGAAGGGCCCTCGGCGGTCGGTGGCCGACGTCGATCTCGGGCTGCTGCGCTCCGAGCGGTTGCGCATGGGTACGTTCGACGACAACCGCATTCGTCACCGCGAGGTCGCGGACTCGTTCCGGCGGATCGAGTTTCGGCTCGATCCGCCCACCGGGGACATCGGGCTGCGCCGTGACGTCGAGCGGTTCCCCTTCGTGCCTGCGGATCCGTTGCGGCTGCAACAGGATTGCTACGAGGGCTACAACATTCAGGTGGCGGGCCTCGAGCAACGACTGCGGGCGCTGAACTACCCCAAATTGGTCATCGGCGTGTCCGGTGGCCTTGATTCCACTCACGCGCTGATCGTCGCGGCGCGCGCGATGGACCGGGAGAATCGGCCGCGCAGTGACATTCTGGCGTTCACGTTGCCCGGATTCGCGACCGGCGAGCGCACGAAAGGCAATGCGATCCGGCTGGCCCGCGCGCTGGGCGTCACTTTCGAGGAGATCGACATTCGGCCGACCGCGACGCTGATGCTGCAGGAGATCGGGCACCCGTTCGCGCGGGGGGAAGAGGTTTACGACGTCACCTTCGAGAATGTTCAGGCCGGGCTGAGGACCGACTACCTGTTCCGGATCGCGAACCAGCGCGGCGGGATCGTGCTCGGCACCGGCGACTTGTCGGAGCTGGCCCTCGGCTGGTCGACCTACGGTGTCGGCGACCAGATGTCGCACTACAACGTCAACTCGGGCGTGCCGAAAACCCTCATCCAGCACCTCATTCGCTGGGTCATCTCGGCCGGGCAGTTCGACCGGGAAGTCGGTGAGGTGTTGCAGTCGGTGCTGGACACCGAGATCACGCCCGAACTGGTGCCCGCCGGCGACGATGAGGAGATCCAGCGCAGCGAGGCGAAGGTGGGACCGTATTCGCTGCAGGACTTCTCGCTGTTCCATGTCCTGCGCTATGGGTTCACGCCGTCGAAGATCGCGTTCCTCGCCTGGCACGCGTGGAGCGACCCGAAGCGCGGCACATGGCCGCCGGGGTTCCCCGCGGATGAGCGGCCCTCCTACTCGCTCAAGGAGATCCGGCACTGGTTGCAGGTCTTCGTGCAGCGGTTCTATTCGTTCAGCCAGTTCAAACGGTCGGCATTGCCGAACGGCCCCAAGGTTTCCGCGGGCGGGTCGCTGTCACCCCGCGGCGATTGGCGAGCGCCGTCGGACATGTCGGCGCGCGC
>NZ_DATFYW010000157.1:0-2324 GCF_035314905.1 Mycobacterium sp. | reverse complement strand
CCGCCCGCGGTTTCGTCGGCGATGCGCCGCAGCCGGCGGGTCACGGCATCCGCGTCTCGCCTCAGCATCGCCAGGAACAACTCGTCCTTGGACTGGAAGTGCCGGTAGAACGCGCGGGTGGACATGCCGGCGGCCTCGAGGATCGCGGCAACCGACACCGGCCCGGGATGCGGCGAGGCCAGGCAGGCATATGCGGCGTCGATGATGCTGGCGCGCTCATCGGCGGCGACGCGGGTGCGGGGCGGCACGAGCGCAGATTGTATGACGCCGACCACACAGTGAAAATGCCAATCTCACGTGAGTTAACGTGAGTCGGGGAACGGCCGGAAGGATCGTCACGTTGAGCAGCGCATCAAGGACCGTCGAGTTCAGCGGTGTCGATGACCTCGCGCTCGTCGCCGAGGAATGGAACCGGAGCGCCGCGTCGGCGGCCGAGCGGCCGACGATCCTGATGTTGCACGGCGGCGGCCAGAACAGGTTCTCGTGGAAGAACACCGGCCAGATCCTCGCCGACCAGGGCTTTCACGTGGTGGCGCTGGACAGCCGAGGGCACGGCGACAGTGACCGCGCGCCGCGGGCCGACTATTCGCTGGAGGCGCTGTGCGGCGACGTGATGCGCGTGCTGGAAGCGATTGACCGTCCGGTGGTGCTGATCGGTGCCAGCCTGGGCGGGCTGACCGGGATCCTGGTCGCCGACGCGGCCGGCCCGGAGAAGGTGACCAAGCTGGTGCTCGTCGACGTGGTGCCGCGGTTCGAGAGGACCGGAGGGGCGCGAATCCGCGACTTCATGTTCAACCACGTGCACGGGTTCGAATCCCTCGAGCAGGCCGCCGACGCCATCTCGGCGTACCTGCCGCACCGGAAAGGCCGGCGAAACCCGGATGGGCTGAAGAAGAACCTTCGCCTGCGCGACGGCCGCTGGTATTGGCATTGGGATCCGGCGTTTCTGAACATGCCGGAGGAGCACGACCCGTTCGACTTCATCGACGACCTCGAGCAGGCCGCGATAAACCTGCGGATCCCGATCCTGCTGATCCGCGGGAAGCTCTCCGACGTGGTCAGCGTCGACGGTGTGAACGATTTCCTCGCCAAGGTGCCCCACGCCGAGTTCGTGGAACTCTCCGATGCGGGCCACACCGCGGCGGGCGACGACAACGACGCGTTCAGCGAGGCGGTCGTGCAGTTCGTCAACCGCTGAGGGCGGTGGTCAGGACGGCGGTTCGCCGGGCTCTGGCGGCCGCTGCACACCGCTCATGCGCCAGCCGGGCCCGGCTGCGTCCGGCCAGCACCGCCAGAATCGGTCCGTGCGGGTCTGGGAGATTGTGACCGGGCGGTACAAGCCCGGCCCGGCCGGCGGCCCATGTGCCTTGTGGGCCTCGCGATTGCACACATAAGAAGAGTTGTCCCAGCGCATGTAATCGATCACGATTTCGTCTGGAGTGGTTTTGCTGCTCGGACGGAAAACCTCAACGGAGAGCGAGACGCGGCCATCCGTCCACAACCAAAGTGTGGAATCCTCCATCACCCAACCCCCCGGTGGGCTTTCATATTTGTCGTTGTAGCACGGCGGCAAGTCGCGCCACCACGTCGCACCGTGGGTGTCGTACTTGCGCCCGGTGGCGAACTGCTTCCTCAGGAACGGTCGTCATAGGGCGCGCCGTAGCGCCAGCGTTCCTCATCGGAGCTGTTGCCTTCGAAAACCGCACCGGCTGGGAGGTCGACGTCGGCCAGCGGGGCATGCGGTCCTGGTTGGAGTTGCACTGTCGGCGGGGCAACCGTTGTCGGCGGTGGTGGTCCCGGTGTGTGTCGCGTGCATGCAGCAGCGGCGACCACCGCGACGGCGAGCAACAATATCCACCGGGCCCGGTATTCGGTTGCTGCTGTGGATTGCGTTCGTGGGTAGCCCTTCGTGGCTGTGGCGGGGGTGTCGGGTAGTCCACTGTCGTCGCTCATGCGACCCCGGCACGGTGGTGTCAGGCTCGCACCCGAGCGATCATCGATCAAAATCCCACTGCCCGAAATCGGTCGCAAGGACCTCGTCCACATCCACGTGTATACCGCCCAGGAGGGGACCCGGGCTCGACGGGCTGTTGACCACCTCCTGATAAAGCACCGCCATGGGCTCGCGCTGATCGTGAGACCACGACTTCGTCTGCCATGCCCACCGGTGCCCTGCAGTCGTTGAGCGCCCGATTACGCCGCCGTCGATCGCCCACGCACACGCCCGGGAATGCCCATAGATGCCGGTGCGGTCCACGCCCAGTACCGAGTTGATTCCTTGAAACCACTCGACAGCAACGCTCTTCCAGGTGTCGAGGTCGATA
>NZ_DATFYW010000156.1:0-55679 GCF_035314905.1 Mycobacterium sp. | reverse complement strand
GGGAAGTACGCCCCCGCCGGTGAGGCGATCACCAGGTAGCGGTACTGGTTGGCCGGGCGCACGCCCAGACCCGGCTCGGTGGCGAAGATGAAGGGTCGCAGGTACAGCGACTCCTCGCCGCGCGACGGCGGCACCCACGTACCGTCGACCGCGATCAGCTGGCGAAGCGACTCGATGAACACATCGTCGGGCAGCTCCGGGATCGCCAGCCGCCGTGCCGAGGACCTCAGCCGGGTGGCGTTCGCCTCGGGCCGGAACGACACGATCGATCCGTCCGCCCACCGATACGCCTTGAGCCCTTCAAACACCTCCTGGGCGTAGTGCAACACGATGGCCGACGGGTCGAGCTCGATCGGCCCGTACGGGACCACCCGTGCGTCGTGCCAGCCCTGCTCGTCGGTGTAGGTGATCGACACCATGTGGTCCGTGTGGTACCGCCCGAACGGCGGATTGGTCATGATCACGGTCCGCTGCTCTTCGGTCGCCGGGTGCGCGCTGCGCTGAACGGTGAAGTCGAGGGGACCGGTGCTCATGCGAGCGATTGTATCCCCGCCCGCTATCGAGTTTTGGCCTCGACGAACGGCGGGTCGACCACCTGACACTCCAGCGGCCGCCCCCGCACGTCCACGGTGACGCGGCTGCCGTTCTCGATGCCGGCAGCGGTGTCGATCAACGCCAGCGCGATGCCGACTTTCAATGTCGGAGAAAAGGTTCCCGACGTGGTGACCCCAACTACGGCATCGCCGTCGAGTACCGTCAACTCCGGCCGCAGCACGCCGCGGCCCGTGGCGCGAAGCCCGCGCAGCAACCGTCGCGGGCCGGCCTGCCTCTCGGCCAGCAACGCGTCGCGGCCCCAGAACGCGTCTTTGCGCCAGCCGACCGCCCAGCCGCAGCGCGCCTGCAGCGGCGAGATGTCCAGCGACAACTCGTGCCCATGCAGCGGGTAGCCCATTTCGGTGCGCAGCGTGTCGCGTGCCCCGAGCCCGGCCGGCTCGCCGCCCGCCGCCGACACCGCGTCGAGGAGCGCGTCGAACACACCGCCGGCGCTGTCCCACGGCGGAAGCAGCTCATAGCCGTGCTCGCCGGTGTAACCGGTCCGGCAGACGCGCACCGGAGCGTCGCCGAACGACGCGTCGACGTAGCCCATGTAGTCCATGTCGGTCGGCAGAGCCAGCCGGCTCAGCACCTGCGCCGAGCGCGGCCCCTGCACGGCGAGCACCGCGTATGACCGGTGCTCGTCCGTCACTGAAATGCCCCGCGGCGCGGCCTCCTGCAGGGCCGCGACAACGGCGGCCGTGTTGGCGGCGTTGGGCACCAGGAAAATCTCGTCGTCGGACACGTAGTAGGCGATCAGGTCGTCGACGACACCGCCGGTTTCGGTGCAGCACAAGGTGTACTGCGCCTTTCCCGGTCCGATGCGCCGCAGGTCGTTGGAGAGGGCGGCGTTGACGAACGCCGCCGTACCGGGGCCGTGGACCAGCGCCTTGCCGAGGTGGCTGACGTCGAACAGGCCGACGGCGGTGCGGGTGGCGTTGTGCTCGGCCACCGTGCCGGCGTAGGAAACCGGCATCAGCCAACCACCGAACTCGGCGAAGCCGGCCCCGAGCTCGCGGTGGCGGCTCTCGAGGGGCCCGTGCTGGATTTCGCTCACGGCGGTCCACCCTAATCCGCGTTGGGACCCAGGTGATCAGGCCGGGTGATTAGGGTGGACGCTCGTGACTGCCTTCAAGCGTGGCTATCAGGCGCCCTCGGTGTCCGTGAGTTCGTCGCTGCCTCGCCGCGGTGCCGGCGACGCGGTCCTGATCGTGCCGGTGGTGAGCAACGACGACGGGCCGAAGGTGCTCGACGCCGAACCGTACCTGGCCGGCGACGCGGTCGCCGAGATCGAGGCCGGGCTGCGCGCGCTCGGCGCAACCGGCGGCGCCGAGCAGCTGAACCGCCTCGTCGTCGGATCGCTGCCGGTGGCCAGCGTCCTGACCGTCGGGCTGGGCGCACGGCGCGACAAGTGGCCGGCCGACACGATCCGTCGCGCGGCCGGTGTCGCAGCGCGCTCACTGGACAGGGTGGGAGCCGTGGTGACCACGCTCTCGGCGCTGGACCTGGCCGCCACGGTTGAAGGTCTGCTCCTGGGCGCCTACCGGTTCTCCGAATTCCGAAGCGACAAGACCGCCCCGAAAGAACCCGGGCTGCGCAAGATCACCATGCTCACCGCAGACACCAAGGCACACACCAAGGCCGAGGCGCAGCGAGCCGCGGCGGTGGCGACCGCGGTGGCGACAACCCGCGATCTGGTCAACACACCGCCAAGCCATCTCTTCCCCGCCGAATTCGCCAGCAGGGCGAGGGCTCTGGGTGAGGCGGCCGGGCTGGAAGTCGAAATCCTCGACCAAAAGGCTTTGGCGCGAGGCGGATACGGCGGCGTGATCGGGGTAGGCAAGGGCTCGTCGCGTCCGCCGCGGCTGGTGCGGCTGATCCACCGAGGTTCACGGCTGGCCGGGAACCCGAACGCCGCCAAGACGGTCGCGCTGATCGGCAAGGGCATCACGTTCGACACCGGCGGAATCTCCATCAAACCGGCCCAGAACATGCACCACATGACCTCCGACATGGGCGGCGCCGCCGCCGTCATCGCCACCGTCGTGCTTGCGGCGCAACAGGAACTGCCGATCGACGTGATCGCGACGGTGCCGATGGCCGAGAACATGCCGTCGGCGACCGCACAGCGGCCCGGAGACGTGCTGACGCAATACGGCGGCACGACGGTCGAGGTGCTCAACACCGACGCCGAGGGCCGGCTGATCCTGGCCGACGCGATCGCGCGAGCAGGCGAGGACGGCCCGGATTATCTGATCGAGACGTCGACGCTGACCGGCGCACAGACCGTCGCGCTCGGCGCGCGCACACCGGGAGTGATGGGCAGCGACGAGTTTCGCGACCGGGTGGCGGCGATTTCGCAGAGTGTCGGCGAAAACGCGTGGCCGATGCCACTTCCCGAAGAGCTCCGGGACGACCTGAAGTCCACGGTGGCAGACCTGGCCAACGTCAGCGGCTCGCGGCAAGCCGGAATGCTCGTCGCCGGAACGTTCTTGCGCGAGTTCGTCGCCGACGGCGTGCAGTGGGCGCACATCGACGTGGCGGGGCCCGCGTACAACACCGGCGGAGCGTGGGGCTACACCGGCAAGGGCGGTACCGGGGTGCCGACCCGCACGATGTTCGCGGTGCTGGAAGACATCGCCGAAAACGGCTGAACTACAAGATCTGTCGGCGGGCCGTGCTGCGCAGCGCCTGGGGCAGCAGCCGCGAGGTGCCGTACAGCAGATAGGCCTCCGGCGTGACGGGGCGGATCGCCTTGTTCCTCCGCACTGCCGACACGATCGCCTTGGCCACCTTGTCGGGGCCGTACCCGCGGGCGGCGAACATCTTCTCGAGCCGGCGGCGACGCGCAGCGACTTGACCGCCCTTCCCCGGGGGTGCGTCGAAGCGCGTGGTGTGCACGATGTCGGTGTCGATGACGCCCGGACAGATCGTCGTCACACCTATTCCAGCGGAATCTAATTCGGCACGCAGGCAATCAGAGAACATGTAGACCCCAGCCTTGCTGGTGCAGTACGCGTTCAGCGACTGCGACGGCGCGTACGCCGCCGAGGACGCCACGTTCACGATGTGACCGCCGGTGCCGCGGTCGATCAGTCGCGGTGCGAACGCGCGGCAGCAGTTGACCACCCCGCCGAGGTTGACGTCGAGGACGCGCTCCCAGTGGTCGGCGGGCGTGTCGATGAACCGGCCCGCCTGCCCGATGCCGGCGTTGTTCACGACGATGTCGGGCACACCGTGCTCCCCGCAGACCTCGCCGGCGAACGCCTCGACGGCGCCGGCGTCGGACACGTCGAGCGTGTAGGCGTGCGCGGCGCCGCCGCGCACTGCGATTTCGGCCGCGGTCTCCCGCACCGTGGTTTCGTCGATGTCGCTGACCACGACCTCAGCACCGAGGCGGGCGAACTCCAGTGCGGTGGCGCGCCCGATCCCGCTGCCAGCGCCGGTGACGGAGACCAGCATGTCGCCGAACGGCGCGCGCTTCCTGCCGACCTGTGCGCGGCGCATCGCGCGACCCGGCGGCCTGCCCTCGATCACGTCGGCCATCTCGCCCACCGCCGCGGCCAGCACCTGCGGGTGCGAGAACGGCGACCAGTGACCCGACCTGATGTCACGGCGCCACAGCCGCGGCACCCAGCGGGACTCGTCGTCCAGCGCGCCCAGCGTGATGGCGGGATCGTTGCTGTGGCCGATGATCTGCACCGGGATGCCGACGTAGTGGTCGCGTGTGCCGTGCGACACCGAGTGAAAGAAGTTGGCGCGGTAGATCTTCAGGCTGTTGGCGGCGTCGCGGTTCACGGATTCCGCGTGGTGGATGCGGTCGTCCGGAATGCCTTCGGCGAGCGCGAGAATCCGCCGCGCCCGGTTCGGCTTGAGTGCCCCCCGCATCACGGCCGGCGCGAGGACCGGCACCGAGAACGCGATCATGTAGGCGAGCTTGAGCACCTGCCTGACCGCCCGCAGGAAGGCGACCGGACGGTGTGGCCGCTTGAGGTTGTCCAAGATGTACGCGACGAGATGGTCGGCGCTCGGAATCGACACCGAGGTGAACGACATGACCCGCTCGCCCGCGTCCGGGCGTTTCAGGTACTCCCACACCCCGACCGCTCCCCAATCGTGGGCGAGCACGTGCACAGACTGATCCGGGCTCAGCGCGTCGATCACCGCCGCGAAGTCCTCGGCGAAATGCGCCATCGCGTAGGCCCGGTAGTCGCCCGGCGCCGTGGACCGCCCGGCGCCGCGGTTGTCATACGTGATGACGCGGAAGCGATCGGTCAGCAGCGGCACGACGTTGTCCCACAAGACATGGGAATCGGGCCAACCGTGGACCAGCACCACCGTCGGGCCGTCGGAACTACCCTGCTCGTAGGCGGCGATCCGGACATCGCCGCTGCTGGTGACGTATCGCTGGCTGCGCTGTGGTGCGGGCATTGTCATAGATCGGCATGGTAGGAGCCGGCGCCGGCAGGCCGACCGCGGGTATCAGCCCTCTTCGAGCAGGCGGCGGCGTCGGGCCTCGTACTCACGCATCCGCTGCGGGTAGCCGACGCGCTGCACGTCATAGACCGGGATGGCGAGCTGCTCCCCCAGCCGGCGGGCCCCGGACGGACCCCCGACACGGCGACGGGTCCACTCACCGTTGCCGGCCACGAGCACCACCGTCAGGTCGGAGAAGTTCGTCTGCGGCTCGACATAGGCCTCCACGCCGTGGCGCGACGCCGCCCACCCGCGCAGGTAGCGCTGGTCGGCCGCCGGCCCGGCATCGGCGCCGTCACGGCGCCCCGTCCGGAATCTGTCGAACAATCCCAATGAGGCTGTCTCCTCGATTACCCCCGTCATCGATAGTGCCATGATGATTCCGGCGTTCCACATGGCCGGCGCACCGGCGACACTGTGCTGTGGTAAGCCAGAGGTCGACCCGTACGACTGATGTGTTCGAGGAGTCAACAGAGATGGCCTTCTCCGTGCAGATGCCCGCACTCGGTGAGAGCGTGACCGAGGGGACCGTGACACGCTGGCTCAAGCAAGAAGGCGACACCGTCGAGCAGGACGAGCCGTTGCTGGAGGTGTCCACCGACAAGGTCGACACCGAAATCCCGTCACCGGCGTCCGGCGTGCTTTCGAAAATCGTCGCCCAAGAGGACGACACCGTGGAGGTCGGCGGAGAGCTGGCGGTGATCAGCGACTCGGGCGAGGCGTCCGAAGCCCCCGCCGAGCAACCGGCGCAGCAACCCGAGCAGGAGAAGCACGCCGAGGAGCCCGAAGCCGAGCAGGAGAAGCAGGCCGAGGAGCCTGAAGCCGAACCCGCGCCGCAACGCGGGGCGCAGCCCGCCGCCCAATCGTCGTCGGGCGGCACGTCCACTCCGGTGCTGATGCCCGAGCTCGGTGAGTCGGTCACCGAAGGCACGGTCACGCGCTGGCTCAAGAAGGTCGGCGACACCGTCGAGGTCGACGAGCCCCTGCTGGAGGTGTCGACCGACAAGGTCGACACCGAGATCCCGTCGCCGGTGTCAGGCACGCTGCTGGGCATCACCGCCGAGGATGACGACACCGTGGCCGTCGGCGGCGAGCTGGCCAAGATCGGCGAGCCCGGCGCGCCGGAGGCGGCGAAAGAACCCGAGCCCGAACCGGAGCCGGAACGCGCTCCCGAGCCGAAGGCGGAACCGCAGCCCGAACCGAAGCCACAGCCGGCCCCCGAGCCCAAGCCGGCACCGGCGCCCGAGCCCGCACCGCAAGCAGCGCCCGCGCCGGCGGCCTCCACCGACTCGGAGGGCGGTCCGTATGTGACGCCGCTGGTGCGCAAGCTGGCCGCAGAGAACAACGTCGACCTGGCGAGCGTGAAAGGCACCGGTGTCGGCGGCCGTGTCCGCAAGCAAGACGTGCTCGCCGCAGCCGAGAAGGCCAAGGCCCCCGCCGAGCCGGAACCGGCCAGGACGGTCCCGGCCGCACCAGCGCCGGCTGCCGCCGCGGCGCCGGCTGCCGCACTGGCGCACCTGCGCGGCACCACCCAGAAGGCCAGCCGCATCCGTCAGATCACTGCGAAGAAGACACGCGAATCACTCCAGGCCACAGCGCAACTCACGCAGACCCATGAGGTCGACATGACGAGGATCGTCGCCCTGCGGGCACGCGCCAAAAACGAATTTGCCGAACGGGAGGGCGTCAACCTGACGTTCCTGCCGTTCATCGCACGCGCCGTGATCGACGCGTTGAAGATGCACCCGAACATCAACGCCAGCTACAACGAGGAAACCAGGGAGATCACCTACTACGACGCCGAGCACCTCGGCATCGCGGTCGACACCGACCAGGGGCTGCTGTCCCCGGTGATCCACAACGCCGGCGACCTGTCGCTGGCCGGGCTCGCCCGCGCGATCGCCGACATCGCCGCGCGGGCCCGCTCCGGTGACCTGAAGCCCGACGAGCTGTCCGGCGGCACGTTCACGATCACCAACATCGGCAGCCAGGGCGCGCTTTTCGACACCCCGATCCTGGTGCCGCCGCAGGCGGCCATGCTGGGAACCGGGGCGATCGTCAAACGCCCACGGGTGATCGTCGACGAGCTTGGCAACGAGTCGATCGGCATCCGCTCAATCAGCTACCTCCCGCTGACCTACGACCATCGGCTCATCGACGGCGCCGACGCCGGCCGGTTCCTGAGCACGATCAAGCGGCGCCTGGAAGACGGGGCGTTCGAGGCCGACCTGGGGCTCTGACGCCGTGCCCGACGCATTGATCGCGATCGCGGGGTCATCCGGCCTGATCGGGTCGGCGCTGATGTCAGCGCTGCGCGCCTCCGACAACCGGGTACTGCGGATCGTGCGCCGCGCGCCGTCCAACGCCGACGAGGTGCACTGGAACCCCGAGACCGGCGAGTTCGACCCCAACACCCTGCGCGGCGTGGACGCCGTGGTCAACCTGTGCGGCGCCAACATCGCCGGCAAGCGCTGGTCGGGGGCTTTCAAGCAGGTGCTGCGCGACAGCCGCCTCACCCCGACCGAGGTGCTGTCGTCCGCCATCGCCGAAGCCGGCGTCCCGGTGCTCGTCAACGCCAGCGCGGTGGGCTTCTACGGCAACGCGCGCAGCCGCGTGGTCGACGAAACCGCCTCCGCCGGAACGGGATTCCTCGCCCAGCTGTGCCAGGACTGGGAAGCCGCGACGCTGCCTGCCCAGCAGGCGGGCGCGCGGGTGGTGCTGGCCCGCACCGGGCTGGTGCTGTCCCCCTCCGGTGGCCTGCTGAGCCGGCTCCGGCCGCTGTTCTCGCTAGGGCTGGGCGCGCGGATCGGCAACGGCCGCCAGTACATGCCGTGGATCAGCCTCGAAGACGAGGTGCGTGCGTTGCTGTTCGCGATCTCACACGAATTGTCCGGGCCGGTGAACCTCACCGGCCCGGCGCCGGTGACCAACGCCGAGTTCACCACGTCGCTCGGCCGCGCGGTCAACCGGCCGACGCCGGTGTTCGTGCCCGGTATCGCCGTACGCGTGCTGCTCGGCGAGTTCGCCGAGGAGGGCCTGCTCGGCGGGCAGCGGGCCATCCCCGCAGCGCTGGAACGGACCGGTTTCCAGTTCCACCACAACACCATCGGCGAGGCGCTGTCATACGCGACTGCTCCGATCAGGCACTAGTACGGTTGTGGTATGCGCTCCATCCGTTCGGCGATGACCCCGATCGAGGTGCGACAGCTGGGCAGCGTCGACTACCGGCAGGCCTGGGACCTGCAGCGCACCCTGGTCGACGCCCGGGTGGCCGGCGGGCCCGACACGCTGTTGCTGCTGGAACACCCGTCCGTCTACACCGCCGGGCGGCGTACACAGCCGCACGAACGGCCAGCCGACGGCACCCCGGTGGTCGACACCGACCGCGGAGGCAAGATCACCTGGCACGGGCCGGGCCAGCTGGTCGGCTACCCGATCATCGGCCTGGCCGACCCGATCGACGTGGTGAATTATGTTCGCCGCCTCGAAGAGTCGCTGATCGCCGTCTGCACGCAACTGGGCCTGTCGGCTACGCGCATCCACGGCCGCTCGGGTGTCTGGGTGCCGGCCGACGGCGCACGGCCCGAGCGCAAGGTCGCCGCCGTCGGCATCCGCGTGCAACGCGCCACCACGCTGCACGGTTTCGCGCTGAACTGCCACTGCGACCTCGGCGCGTTCGGCGCGATTATCCCGTGCGGGATCAGTGACGCGGGCGTTACGTCGCTGACCGCCGAGCTGGGCCGCCGCGTGAGCGTCGACGACGTCCGCGAGCAGGTTGCCGGGGCCGTGTGCGACGTCCTCGACGGCCGGCTCGCACTAGCATCGATACCGTGACCCTCGATCCTCGGAGTGATGTCGCCGGCCCCGCGGCTCCGGGGCCCGATGTCGCCGGCCCCGCGGCTCCGGGGCCCGGCCGCAAACTCCTACGCCTCGAGGTGCGCAACGCTGCCACGCCGATCGAGCGCAAACCCCCGTGGATCAGGACGCGCTTGCGCACGGGCCCGGAGTACACCGAGCTCAAGAACCTGGTCCGTCGCGAAGGCCTGCACACGGTGTGCGAGGAAGCCGGCTGCCCCAACATCTACGAATGCTGGGAGGACCGCGAGGCCACCTTCCTGATCGGGGGCGAGCAGTGCACCCGACGCTGCGACTTCTGCCAGATCGCCACCGGCCGACCCGCCGAACTCGACCGCGATGAACCCTGCCGGGTCGCCGAAAGCGTGCAGGCGATGGGGCTGCGGTATGCGACGGTCACCGGGGTCGCGCGAGACGACCTGGCCGACGGGGGCGCCTGGCTCTACGCCGAAACCGTGCGCCAGATCAAGAAGCTCAACCCGTCGACCGGCGTCGAACTGTTGATCCCCGACTTCAACGGCCGTCCCGACCTTGTCGAGCGGGTGTTCGAGTCGCGGCCAGAGGTGTTGGCGCACAACATCGAAACGGTGCCCCGCATCTTCCGGAGCATTCGCCCGGCATTTCGCTATCAGCGCAGCCTCGACGTGCTGACCGCCGCGCGCGACTACGGCCTGGTCACCAAGAGCAACCTGATCCTCGGCATGGGTGAAACACCCGACGAGGTTCGCGAGGCGCTGACCGACCTGCACCGGGCCGGCTGCGACATCGTGACGATCACGCAGTACCTGCGCCCATCGGTGCGGCATCACCCGGTGGCGCGCTGGGTGCGGCCCGAGGAGTTCATCGAGCATTCGCAGTTCGCGACCGAGCTGGGTTTCGCGGGTGTTCTCGCCGGGCCGCTCGTGCGCTCGTCCTACCGGGCGGGACGGCTCTACGCGGAGACGATCGCCGCCCGCACCCGGACCGGCTGCTGAGCCGGCCGCCGTATCCTTTTGGCATGGCGAAATCCAGCAACCCCTCCGCGACGAAGGCCGCCAAGGCCGAGGCGAAGGCAGCCCGCAAGGCGGCATCCAAGCAGCGCCGAGGCCAGCTGTGGCAGGCATTCCAGATGCAGCGCAGGGAGGACCGGTGGCTGCTGCCGCTGATGATCGGCGCATTCGTGCTGATCGTGGCGGCCGCAGTGGTCGCCGGTTTGTTCATCCACGGCCTCACGATGGTGATGCTGATTCCGCTGGGAGTGGTGCTGGGGGCGCTCGTCGCGTTCATCATCTTCGGCCGCCGCGCGCAGCGATCCGTGTACGGCAAGGCCGAGGGGCAAGCCGGTGCCGCGGCGTGGGCGCTGGACAACCTGCGCGGCAAGTGGCGGGTCACCCCGGGCGTCGCCGCCACCGGCCACTTCGACGCCGTGCACCGGGTGATCGGGCGGCCCGGCGTCATCTTCGTCGCGGAAGGCTCCCCCGCGCGGGTGAAACCGCTGCTGGCGCAGGAGAAGAAGCGCACCGCGCGGCTGGTCGGCGATGTGCCGATCTACGACGTGATCGTGGGAAACGGCGACGGCGAGGTCCCGCTGGCCAAGCTGGAACGCCACCTGACGCGGCTGCCCGCGAACATCACGGTCAAGCAGATGGATTCACTGGAGTCCCGGCTGGCCGCCCTGGGCTCGCGGACCGGCCTGGCCGCGATGCCGAAGGGACCGATGCCGACCGCGGCCAAGATGCGCGGGGTGCAGCGGACGGTGCGCCGACGCTGAGCTTTGCGCTCATCGCCGCCGTTTGCTCTTCGCGCGAGCGCTCATCGCCGCCGCAGCACCGCAGTGCCGGTGAGCCGGTCGTGCAGGCCACGGCCATCGGAGTCGGTGAACAGCGGCGGCACCACGAGCGCGATCAGCAGCCCGCGCGCGACGGCACGGCCGAGGCCGACGTGGCGCCTGCCGTCGACCGACGCGACCATCACACCCAGCACGAACTGGCCCGGTGTGAAGCCGAACAGCCGTACCGCGACCACGCCGAGCACCAGCCACACCGCCAGCACGGCCGTCGACAGGATCGCCGCGCCGTACAGGCCGAAGGACACGCCGAGGGCCGCAAGCCCGTAGGCGATCAGCCAGTCGACCGTAAGCGCGCCGACCCGCCGGCCGAACCCGACCAGCGAGCCGGGGCCGGTCCGCGGCAAACCCAGCCGCTCCCCGGGGTAGCCGGATCCAGGCCCGGAGGGCACCGGTTCGGGACCCGACAGCCAAGATGCGGTTGAGCGCGCCATGACCTAAGGATATGTATGCAACGAGCGTGCTCCGCGGCGACGTCGGAGCCGCTATTGCGTAACGTCAGCGCAACACGCGGTTGACGGGCGTGCAACATCGGGTCCATAGCGTCACACCGCGGGTTACCAAGAGAAGGAGACCACCTACAGTGACCGAAAAGACGGCGGAAGACATCTTCAAGCTCATCAAGGAAGAGGATGTCGAATACGTCGACGTCCGGTTCTGTGATCTGCCAGGTGTCATGCAGCACTTCACGATCCCGGCCTCGGGCTTCGATGACAGCGTCTTCGACGACGGGCTGGCGTTCGACGGATCGTCGATCCGCGGCTTCCAGTCGATCCACGAGTCCGACATGACGTTGCTGCCCGACCTCGACACTGCCAAGATCGACCCGTTCCGAGCCGCCAAGACCCTGAACATCAACTTCTTCGTGCATGACCCGTTCACCCACGAGCCGTACTCCCGCGACCCGCGCAACGTCGCCCGCAAGGCGGAGAACTACCTGAAGAGCACCGGAATCGCCGACACCGCGTACTTCGGTCCGGAGGCCGAGTTCTACATCTTCGACTCGGTGGCCTTCGATTCGCGCACCAACGGCGCGTTCTACGAGGTCGACTCGATCTCGGGCTGGTGGAACACCGGCGCGGCGACCGAGTCCGACGGCAGCCCCAACCGTGGCTACAAGGTGCGCACCAAGGGCGGCTACTTCCCGGTCGCGCCCAACGACCAGTACGTCGACCTGCGCGACGAGATGTGCACGAACCTGATCAACTCCGGCTTCACGCTCGAAAAAGGCCACCACGAGGTGGGCAGCGGCGGGCAGGCCGAGATCAACTACAAGTTCAACACGCTGCTGCACGCCGCCGACGACTTGATGCTGTTCAAGTACATCATCAAGAACACCGCGTGGCAGAACGGCAGAACCGTCACGTTCATGCCCAAGCCGCTGTTCGGCGACAACGGTTCCGGCATGCACGTGCACCAGTCGCTGTGGAAGGAAGGCAGCCCGTTGATGTACGACGAGTCGGGCTACGCAGGGCTCTCCGACTCGGCCCGTCACTACATCGGTGGCATCCTGCACCACGCGCCGTCGCTGCTGGCATTCACCAACCCGACGGTGAACTCCTACAAGCGCTTGGTGCCGGGCTTCGAGGCGCCGATCAACCTGGTGTACAGCCAGCGCAACCGCTCGGCCTGTGTGCGCATTCCGATCACGGGCAACAACCCGAAGGCCAAGCGGCTCGAGTTCCGCTGCCCCGACTCGTCGGGCAACCCCTACCTGGCGTTCTCGGCGATGCTGATGGCCGGTCTCGACGGGATCAGGAACAAGATCGAGCCGCAGTCACCGGTGGACAAGGACCTCTACGAGCTGCCCCCGGACGAGGCGGCGAACATCCCCCAGGCACCGACCTCGCTGTCCGCCGTGATCGACCGGCTCGAGGCCGACCACGAATACCTCACCGAGGGTGGCGTGTTCACGCCTGACCTGATCGAGACGTGGATCGACTACAAGCGGGAGGTCGAGATCCTGCCGGTGCAGATCCGGCCGCACCCCTACGAGTTCGCGCTCTACTTCGACGTGTAGGCCGGTTAACCCTCTGATGACCTGCGGCGATGCTACGAACGCGGCCTCTCGGTCCGCTGTGGGTCCGCAGTAGATTCGACAGAGTCCATCCGTTCCGCGATCACAGCACCGATCGCAGAGCGTGTGGACTCGTCGGCGTCGGGCCACAAGACTGATTCAGCGGCAGCGCCGCCCAGTCCCAGACCTCACTGGCAGTCCGTCTTTCGCGCTTGTGCGCTGTCTCGAAAACGTCAAAGATGAGGCGTGGTCGCGTGCCTGGCACTTCGTCACAGAGTGGCAAACACGATGAAGTGTCGGCCCGGTCCGGAAGTTCCGTAGCCCGGCTACCTCGGGGAATTGCGGGTACGTGCAGTAGTGCTTCATCTCCGAGCCGTGCCGGTCAGTCGAGCGAGAAGGCGCGTGCTGCTTCCTTTTCCAGGTCGAGGTACGCCTCGTCGCTGACGTCGACCGCAACACCGAGAATCGTGCCGCCGGTGAAGGTGCCGGGGTTCTGGTAGTGCTGGCTGACGTTGTCACCGCTGTCGAAGCCGACGCACAAACCGTCGCCGGCCAGGGTGAACGGGCCTGCCTGCGCACGCATTGACGCCTTGGCCGCGGCCTGGTCGTCGACGTAGAGCGTGGTGCTGCCGAGTGATTCACCGTGCTCGCCGGTGGCTTCTCGGACGAACTCCATGCCGAGCGCATGCCTGCCGGGTGTGAGTTCCTCGGATATGAACTCCTGTTCGGGTTTGATGCCGAGGAAGTTGTAGACGTAGTGCAGTTTCTTGTCCTTGATGAATAGCGCATGGCCGCCGAAGCGTGAGCCGTGCGCGAAGAGCACCCCGTTGGAATCGTCGGTGACGTCCACGTCGGCGATGATCTTGTAGGACCGGCCACGAACGTCGACGGCCACGCCACTGGGAACGGGCGCAGTTCCTGGATAGTAGACATACCGGTTCCGCGGTGGCTCGAACTGCGGCCGTTCGACTGCCAGCATCTCGGGGGCGGTGCGGTCATCGAGCGGTAGCACGAAGTTCCTGTCGGCTTCCTCGAACCAGATGTCTATGAGCGCCTGGAGCTTCTCCGGGTGCTCGGCGGCGAGATCCTTGGACTCCGAACGGTCCCCGTCGACGTGGTAGAGCTGCCATCTGTCTTCGTCGAAGTGACCGACCCCGCTAATCGGCGCGTGGATTGCGGCTGCCTTCCAACCGTTCTCCCAGATCCCCCGCGTTCCCAGCATCGCATAGTACTGCCGAGTCTTGGTGGTGGGTGCCTGCGCGTCGTCGAAGCTGTAGCGCATCGACACGCCGTCCATCGGATGCTGCTCGACGCCCCGATAGGTGGCCGGCATCTCCAGACCTGCGACGTCGAGGATGGTCGCCGCAATGTCGGTGGCGTGGTGATACTGCTGGCGCACCTGCCCCTTGGCCTTGATGCCCTTGGGCCAGTGGATCACCAGCGGGTCGCAGGTTCCGCCGGAATACTGCGAGTACCGCTTGAACATCTGGAACGGCGTGGAGAAGGCGACCGCCCAGCCGGTCGGGTAGTGGTTGTAGGTGTCTGGCCCGCCAAGCACGTCAAGGTATTTCAGGTTCTCCGACAGCTCGTCGGGGTAGCCGTTGAAGAATTTGTTCTCATTCACCGAACCGTGCGGCGAACCTTCGCCGGACGCGCCGTTGTCGGCGCAGTACATGATGACCGTATTGTCGAGCTGGCCGGTCTGTTCCAGATAGTCGACGATGCGTCCGACTTGAGCGTCGGTGTACTCCGAGAATCCTGCGAACACCTCGGCCATCCGCGCAAACAACCGCTTCTCGTCGTCATTGAGCGTGTCCCACGGCCGCACCGCATCACCGGGTTGGGCAACATCTTCAGGCAGCGGATTGAGCGGAGTCAGCGCGGTGCCCTCCGGTATCACGCCCTTGTCGACCATGCGTGCCAGCACCCACTCGCGATACGCCTCGTAGCCGTCGTCGAACATCCCTTTGTACTTGTCGGCGAACTCTTTCGGGCTGTGGTGTGGAGCGTGGTTGGCACCGGGACAGAACCACAGGAACCACGGCTTGGACGGATTGGTGGCCTTCTGATCGCGCAGCATCTTCAGCGCCTGGTCGGCGAGGTCCTTCGACAGGTGGTAGCCGTCCTCGGGACCGTAGGGCTGTTCAATGAATCTGTTGTCTTCGACCAGGTCGGGATACCAGTTATTGGTCTCTCCGCCGAGGAATCCGTAGAACCGATCGAATCCCTTCTGCAGCGGCCACTCGGATTTGCTTCCGCCGCTGGACACATCTTCCTCGGGTACGTTGTGGTTTTTGCCCAGCCAGAATGTGCTGTAGCCGTTGTCCTGCAGCACCTGCCCGATCGTCGCGCACTCCGCCGGTAACCGTGCCGCCGCCCCCGGGAAGCCATTCGACCCTTCAGTGATCGACGCGCAGCGGTTCACGTGATGGTTTCGGCCAGTAAGAAAGCAGGACCGCGTCGGCGAGCACAGCGCCGTCGTGTGCCACTGCGAGTACGTCAGCCCATCGTCAGCCAGCCTCTGCAGCGTCGGCATATTGATGCGCCCACCAAACGGCGACCACGACGCCAACCCTGTGTCGTCATACAAGACGACCAGAACGTTCGGCGCTCCCTCGGGTGCACGCTGCAACTCATACGGCGACCAGTCGGCCGTGGAGTCCCGCACGTCCAGCTTGATGACGCCTTCGAAGTCCTCATTCATGATCGTGTCTCCTGCCGATGAGCGCGTTTCTGACGTGAGCTTGCTTGGTCTTCTGATTCCCAAGAAGGGGAACGTTATTGCCGCGACATTGCGATGTTGAACCGATCCTCCGCGGTAATCAGGTGGTCGTGGCTGTCATCGCCGATATTGATGAGCACCCACTCGATCTCACCGGAGAACTTGTTGCCGGTGGGGCCGTAGTCCGGGGATGCCGGCGAGCCGGTGTCGGCACCGACGTCGCAGGCTTCGTCGGCGGAGAACGCCATCGGCTGGGTCTGCTCGACGCGGCCGCTGCCGACGGGTTGGCCGTCGTAGAACAGTGTGACGTCGCCACCCTTGCCCAGACCACCACCGTCGTAAGTGAATTCCATGCGCACCTGGTGCTTTCCGGGTGGGATGGGTTTCTCGGCGGTGACCATGTAGTACTCGATGCCGAAGAAGTTGTAGCAGTACTTGAGCCGGCCGTCGTGGGCATATAGGGACCAGCCGCCCACGCTGCCACCCTGGGTGATGATCACCCCGGTGGCACCCGATTCCGGCACCGCGATGTCGGCAGTCACCGTGTGGGACTTGTTCTTCAATGTGAGCACACAGCTCTCGCTGACCCGCATCCCGGCGAAGAGGAGCTGGCTGGTTCCCCGGATCAACTGTGGCCGACCGGCGATATCGGGGTTGATGCGCTCAAAACCACGGTCGTCGAGGGGAACCACGTTGTACTTGACCGCCTCGATCAGCCACAGGCGCTGCATGTCTGCCAGCTTCTGCGGGTTCTCCGCGGCGACGTCGTGGGCTTGCGTCCAGTCCCCGGGTCCGTAGAGCTCCCAGACGTCGTCATCAAACGGCGGCGGCGTGTCAGCCGTCCACGGCGTGCGGTGTTTGGTCACCGCCGTCCAGCCCTTGTGGTAGACGCCGCGGTTACCGAACATCTCGAAGTACTGAACATCGTGTGTCTCGGGAGCAGCGCCGTCGCGCAACATCGCCAGCATGCTGACACCCTCCATCGGCGCTTGAGCGATGCTGTTCAACACGGCCGGCGCCGGCAGTCCGGCCGCCTGCAAAATGGTTGGGGCAACGTCGATCACATGGTGGAACTGGTTACGGAGCCCACCCTTGTCGGCAAAGCCGTTCGGCCAATGCACGACCGTCCCGTTGCGGGTGCCACCCCAATGCGAGGCGACCTGCTTGGTCCACTGATACGGCGCGCACATGGCGTGTGCCCAGCCCACCGCGTAATGGTTGTAGGCGTTCGGGGTGCCGAAATCGTCGATCTTGGACAGCAAGAACTCCGTCGTCTCGATGCCGGGCATGCCGTTGAGGGTGGTCAACTCGTTGAAGCAACCATTGAGCGTGCCCTCCGCGGACGCGCCGTTATCGCCCAGGATGTAGTACACCAGCGTGTCGTCCAGGACGTCCAGAGCGTCGAGGGTGTCGACCAGCCGACCGACCTCGTGATCGGCCTGCTCCAGAAAGCCTGCGTAAAGCTCCATCTGACGGGCCAGGACCGGTTTGAGTTCCGCGGGCATGTCATCCCAGGCGGGCATCTCGTCGTGGCGTCTGGTCAGCTCAGCGTCCTGGGGGACCACGCCCAGCTTCTTCTGTTGAGCGATGGTCTTCTCCCGCTGCGCATCCCAGCCGTCGTCGAACTTTCCCTTGTACTTATCTGACCATTCTGTGGGCACGTGATGCGGCGCGTGGGTGGCGCCGGGCGCGAAGTACATGAAGAACGGCTTGTCGGGCATCAGCGCCTTCTGCTGGCGCACCCAGGTGATCGCGTGATCGGCGAGGTCCTCGGTCAGGGTGTAGCCCTCCTCAGGCGACTTGGGCGGTTCAACCGCGGTGGTCCCCTCGAACAGGCCGGGGTAGTACTGGTTGGCCTCACCGCCGATGAAGCCGTAGAAGTACTCGAAGCCCGACCCGGTGGGCCACTGGTGAAACGGCCCGGCCGGCGAGACCTCCCAGACCGGCACTTCGTGGCACTTACCGAACTGGGCGGTTGAGTAGCCATTGAGCACCAGGGTTTCGGCGAGAGGTGCCTTCTCCTTGGGTCGGATGCTGCTATATCCCGGAGCAGAGGTCGCCATCTCCGTGATGGCACCCATCCCCACCGAGTGATGATTACGTCCCGTCAACAGCGCCTGACGGGTCGGCGAGCACAACGCCGTGGTGTGGAAACGGTTCAACTTCACCCCTCCGGCGGCCAGCCGCTCAGCCGTGGGTGTATCGCACGGACCGCCGAACGCCGACGACGCGCCAAAGCCCACGTCGTCGATGAGGACGATCAGTACGTTCGGCGCGCCCTTTGGAGGTCGCAGCATTGTGATCGGCGGATACGTGGTGTCTGGGTCCTTGGCGTCATAGGTCGTCAGACCGACGTGCTTGACGTCGGGGATGGGCAGGATGTCGCGTTGTACCGCGGCCTGCTCTGGCGCGTCGACGAGTGGGGCAGCCTCGCCGTTAGGTGAGGCGGTCGCCTTGTGGCCGTTGGGCGGCGTGGTCGGATTGGCCATGATGGACCTCTCTTAAGAAGCTTTGTGACGCGGATGCGCCGTTCGCAACGTGTGCGACGACGTTGGGACGACATGGGCACAGCGCATCGGTGCGCGCACTGTCGTCCCGGAGGCCGTTGTTCGCCCGTGCAGTATGGGAACTCTCGGTTTTGAGTCTGCCTCCCTCGCGCAGGGAGGCGGCCCAACCAAGGCTCGCCCGCGCGGTGGACCGCGCACAGAGGCAAAGGTCCTTACTTCGTGCCCGTTACCCGACGGGGCCGGGATGCCGGGCTTGGACCCGGTCGAGCGCACGGTTGCTAAGCCGGTCCGCAGTCAGTCCGCACTAGTTTCGACGTCAGCCTCAACTGCCCAACCGTTTCAACGCTGTGAACTGCGGTTTTCTGGCACAGCGAACGCGGGCAACGTAGCAAACGTCAATGTTGTCTCGTTCGCATCGAGTAGGTCATGGCCGCCGAGCCGACGAGGGAAGCCGCTTTCGACAAGCCGAAAGCCGCTCTGGCCCAGCGGATGCATGCCAGCGGCGAATCGGTGAGCACGATCGCGGCGACGCTCGGTGTGAGCCGTGCGACGGTCTACCGCGTGCTTGCAGCGCAGGCCGACGAAGCCGACTAACTCGGCGGATATCCTTAACACCAATTGAAGCCTGCCTGGTTGTGTCGCCTTACCTCGACGACGCGGTGTTCTCTGCCGGCCAATTCCTCGCGGACGGCGGGGCGCGAAGAGTGACCTGTCGGGCGCAGAACCCAGCCCGCTCGCATCGAGGAACGGCGCCATGCGGCGCTCATTCCGCCGGGCCGATCTCCCCTGGTTACCCGCAACTGCGCATTTGCTACTGAACTATTTTGACCGGCGGCAGGTACTTGCCAAGGGTTGCCGGGGCTTTGGCTTCCGCGTCGGGCAGGTAGATGCGATAGTTCAGGCGGAACAGCCCGCTGGGCGGCGAGGGCAACCAGTTGCTCTCATGGCCTTTGGGTGCCTGGTTCTGGATGTAGATGTCGAGGGAACCGTCGGGATTCCGCGTCAGACCGGGGGTTCGGTCGCCGATGGAGAATCGGTCGATCGGATTCTTCACGAGCTGAAAGTCCGACCCGTACATGGTGATCGACCAGAATCCGTTCGGCAGCGTGGGCGGGATTTGGTCGGCATCGAAGTGCAGCAAATAGTGGTTTGCGCCGTCGAGGAGCGCCCCTTCGCCGTCTTCGTAGCTGCTGAAATACTCGGCCTCGTCGCGATCGTGAACGAACAACCCTTCCAGTGCGCCGGCCGCCCGGTCGAAGTAGTCGACGCCATACGTACCGGGTCGCAGGTTGTTCCACCGGGTCGGATACGGCGTACCGCGATACTTCACCTTCCACTTCATGATCTGTGGACCATCGGCGGGGGCGCGCGCCAACCCGCGGCGCATGGGTTCGCTGAGCGCGTTGACATCCATCGGCTTACCGACGGTGATCCCGCCACGACTGAGTAGCTCGACCGCCGCCTCGTTGCCCGGTGGTGGCGGGTTTTCGGTAAGTAGATCGGCGAGCGTCCGGAAGTACGCCAGATCGCCGTCGTAGTGCGGTCGTGGGCCGAGATCAGGCGCTGCGGCTTGCCCGTGCCGGGCGGGATCGGCCCAGTTGCTCAGCGAGGTGAGGCTGAACTTCTCCTGCAAAGCGTTGACGTCGGCGAGGTCGGCGGCGCTGCCGGGCAGTACCCCGATGCGGATTGCGAACATGATGCTGTCGGTGGGAACCCGGTGTTCGATCACTCCGGGCGGCAGCGTGCCTTTCCAGTCCGGACCGACAAAGGCGTGATTGCCGCCCTCGCCGCCGGTTGCGCGGGTGCCGATGTAGAACAACTTATTGGTTAGAGCACTAGTCATCCGCCCAACACCGAGGTCCGCCAAGGTCGCAAGGTTCGCCTCCCGAATGCGGCCGGGGCCATCCGAACGGTTCTCCCCCGCACCCGAACCGCAAACGTCAGTCGAAGAAGCGGCGCGGGCTTCCCCAGGCGCGAGTTCCTCACGCGAACGCGCATCAGGTGAGCACCGTGCCGGGGATCCCCAGTTCGAAGCCGTCATGAATCAGGGAACGCAGGTCTGCGGCGGCAGTGTCGACCACCGCTTGGTGGCTCATACGGAAGCGAGCAGATCCGAAGATCACCCGCCCACCCCGTATCCTGGCCACGGATTTCGGTTCAATGCCCTCGGTTCTCTCTCCGCTGGAACGACGAACCAGTTCGCCAACAGAAGTCCTCTCGTCCGCAGTAGCCTCGGTCAATGTCTTCCCCCGTGACCGTTTCCAACGCTCTGACGTGCCATTTTCCAACGCTGTCAGCACCACAAACCTGCCCAACCGCCGAGGATGCAGTTCGCGCTTCACTTCGACAGGTAACCCGCGAGAAGCGCTGACCTGCGCATGCGTGTCGTGGTGCAGCGGGTCTCGTCGGCACGGGTGCTGGTCGACGGCCAAGTGGTCGGCCGGGTGCCGCAGAACGGGCAGGGGCTGCTCGCGTTCGTCGGGGTGACCCATAGCGACAACATCGAAGTGGCGCAGCGGCTGGCCGAAAAGCTCTGGCGGCTGCGGATTCTCGACGACGAGCGCTCGGCGGCCGACGTCGGGGCGCCGATCCTGGTGGTCAGCCAGTTCACGCTGTACGCCAACACCGAGAAGGGGCGCCGGCCGTCCTGGAACGCCGCCGCCCCCGGGCCGGTCGCCGCGCCCCTTGTCACCGCGTTCGCCGACGCGCTTCGCCGACTCGGTGCGCACGTCGAAGCGGGCGTTTTCGGCGCGCACATGCAAGTCGAGCTGACCAACGACGGCCCGGTCACCCTGCTGCTGGAATTGTGACGGGCGCGTACGGTCGGCCCATGACGACGCGAAACCTCCAGACCAGCCTGAACTCCTACTCCCCCACGGTGCTGAGCGTTTTCCGGATAGTGATCGGTTTCTTGTTCATGGTTCACGGCCTGTCGATTGTGTTCGGCTGGCCCCTCGCCCAGAAGCTGCCGATCGGCACGTGGCCGGGGTGGTGGGCCGGGCTGATCGAGTTCGTCACCGGGCTGTTGGTGCTGGTCGGATTGTTCACCCGCCCAGCGGCTTTCCTCGCTTCGGGCACGATGGCGGTGGCGTACTTCTGGATGCACCAGCCAAAGGCGCTGTGGCCGATGGAAAACGGTGGCGAGCCTGCGGTGTTGTTCTGCTTCGCCTTCCTGCTGCTGGTGTTCCTCGGACCCGGCGCCTACGCGATCGAAACCCGCCGCCCGCGCGGCTCCGGCATCAGAAGATCCGCGCGCCGGTAACGCTACGGACTCGACTTCGCGACACGCGGTGACGGTGCCGCGGGCCGAGGTCGCCGTCGCCCTACTGTGTGCCGATCGGCGTGCAGGAGGGGAAGACCATGGGCGACGGCCCCTTTGCTGGATTGTCACGTCGCGAGTTCCTCGCCAAAGTGGCCGCGGTCGGCGGAACGGCGTTCCTCGCGTCATGGGCCGAGCCCGTCATCGAGAAGGCCTACGCGATGGGCCCGGGGCAGGGATCGCTCAACGACATCGAGCACATCGTGTTGTTCATGCAGGAGAACCGCTCGTTCGACCACTACTTCGGCACATTGTCCGAGGTCGAGGGGTTCGGCCACAACCCTGCCAATCCGAACCCGATATTTCTGCAGAAGGGCTGGAATCCGCAGACCAGGGCTGTCGACCCGAACGGGGTCACGATGCCGTTCCGGCTCGACACCACCAACGGCCCGAGCCTCGCCGGTGAGTGCATCAACGACCCCGACCACACCTGGACCGGACTCCACGAGGCATGGAACGGCGGTGCCAACGACCAGTGGCTGCCGATGTCGGCCAAGAGCCGCTCGGTGGGCAACGTCCCCGCGCTGATGGGGTATTACCAACGCCAGGACATCCCGATCCACTACCTGCTCGCCGACGCGTTCACGATCTGCGACCACTACCACTGCTCTCTGCTCGGCCCCACGGTGCCCAACAGGCTGTACTGGCTGAGCGCGACGATCAACCCCGAAGGCGACAAGGGCGGCCCGATGCTGGTGCAGCCGACGGTGCTGCCCAAGCTGAAATACAGCTGGCGCATCATGCCGGAGAACCTCCAGGACGCCGGGGTCACCTGGAAGGTGTACGGCAACAAGGCCATCGGCCCGATCAACCAGGTGATCTTCGACGGCCTGGTGGGGTCGTTCAAACAGGCGGCGGACATCGGCTCGCAGCTGTTCCTGCGCGGGATCGCCCCCACTTACCCGGCGACGTTCGCCGCCGACGTCGCCACCAACAACCTGCCCCAGGTGTCATGGGTCGTGCCGCCCGTCATCGAGTCCGAACATCCGGCCCTGCCCGCCGCGGTCGGCGCCGTCGGAATCGTCAACCTGCTGAGAATCCTGACGTCCAACCCGCAGGTATGGGAAAAGACGGCGGTGATCGTCAGCTACGACGAAAACGGCGGGTTCTTCGACCATGTCACCCCGCCCACCGCACCGCCGGGCACCCCGGGCGAGTACATCCCCGACTCCGTCGACATCAACTCGGTGACCGGCTCGGGTGGCATCCGGGGGCCGGTCGGGCTGGGCTACCGGGTTCCATGTTTCGTGATCTCCCCCTACAGCCGCGGCGGCCTGGTCGCTCACGAGACGTTCGACCACACCTCGCAGCTACGGCTGGTCGGCAGGCGGTTCAACGTGCCGGTCCCCAACCTCACCGCGTGGCGGGAGAGCGTCACCGGCGACATGACGTCGGCGTTCAACTTCGCCGCCAACCCCGATTCG
The DNA here is from genome assembly GCF_035314905.1 of Mycobacterium sp. GTDB lineage: Bacteria > Actinomycetota > Actinomycetes > Mycobacteriales > Mycobacteriaceae > Mycobacterium. The sequence continues at coordinate 32,940 of NZ_DATFYW010000156.1, read as the reverse complement.
TCGCACCCGGATTGGGGCACCCCGGTACTGCGGGCGCTGCCCGGCCTTCCGCTGTGCCTGCCCAACGAAGTCCTCGGCACCTTCAACCTCGGTATCCCGTACCAGGTTCCGTATCCGCAGACCATGCCGGTGCAGGAAGCCACCCCGGCGCGGGGCACGCCGAGCGGATAGACCGCCCGGCCTCAGGTACCGAAGACCTTGCGCACCACGACTTTCGCCCGCCGAGTCACCCGAAGGTAGTTGTCAAGGAAAGCCCCGCCGTCGTTGTTCGGCCAGCCCGCTGCGACGGCCACCGCATTGAGCTGCCGTCCCGGCCCCGGCAGCTGATCGGTCGGCTTGCCGCGCACCAGCACCAACCCGTTGCGCGCCCGCGTCGCAGTGAGCCACGCCTCCCGCAACAGATCGGCATCGTCCTGCGCGATCAGCTCCGCCGCTGAAATCGCGTCCAGCGTCTGCAGCGTCGACGTGTTGTGCAGCGCAGGCACCCGGTGGGCGTGGCGCAACTGCAGAAGCTGCACGGTCCACTCCACGTCCGCCAAACCGCCGCGACCCAACTTGGTGTGAGTGTTCGGGTCGGCGCCGCGGGGCAACCGCTCGGCGTCCACTCGCGCCTTGATCCGCCGGATCTCCTGCACCGCCTCGGGCGACACACCGCCGGGCGGATACCGGGTCTTGTCGGCCATCAGCAGGAAGCGCCTGCCCAGGTCGTGGTCGCCAGCGACGCAGTGGGCCCGCAGCAGCGCCTGAATCTCCCACGGGTGGGCCCATTGCGCGTAATAGGCCGCATACGACGCCAACGAGCGCACCAGCGGCCCGCTGCGTCCCTCCGGCCGCAAGTTGGTGTCGACGTCCAGCGGCGGGTCGGCGTTCGGCGTGACCAGCAGCGCCCGCACCTGCTCAGCGACGGTCATCGACCAGCGCACCGCCGCCGGATCGTCGGTGCCCTCATCGGGTTCGCAGACGAACATCACGTCCGCGTCGGAGCCGTAGCCCAGTTCGCCACCGCCGAGGCGGCCCATCCCGATCACCGCGATGCGCGCAGGAGCCCTGCCGCCCGCGGGTGTGTTGAACCGGATCACCGCATGCAGTGCGGCCTGCAGCACCGCCACCCAGATCGACGTCAGCGCATTGGTCACCTGGGTCACGTCGAGCAACCCGAGCAGGTCAGCCGACGCGATGCGGGCCAGCTCGCGGCGCCGCAGACTACGGGCGGCCGCGATCGCACGGAACGGGTTGTCGTGCCGCGCGGCGGCGCTGAGCAGCGATCGCGCCACCGCCTCGGGCCGCGCGTCGAGCAGCTTGGGCCCGTTGGGCCCGTCTGCGTAAGACTGGATCACTTCGGGCGCCCACATGATCAGCTCGGGCACGTACCCCGACGTCCCGAGCACGTGCATCAGCCGCTTGGCCACCGCACCCTCGTCGCGCAGCGTGGACAGATACCAGCGCTGGTCGGACAGCGCCTCAGACAGGCGCCGGTAGGCAAGCAACCCGCCATCGGGGTCCGGTGTGTCCGACAGCCAGTCCAGCAGAGTGGGCAGCAGGACCTCCTGGACCCGGCCTCGACGGCCGCGCTGCGCGGTCAACGCCGCCAGGTGCGTCAGCGCGTTCTGCGGCGCCTGATAGCCCAGCGCCGCGATCTGCCGTTCGGCGGCCGCGGCACTCATCCGGCGCGACAAGCCGATGCCCTGAGACTCCAGCAGCGGCTGGTAGAAGAGCTTGGCGTGCAGGCGCAGCACCCGCCCGTTCTGCCGCTTGAGCTCCTCGCGCAGCATGCCGAGCGCGTCGTGCTGCCCGTCGGGCCGGATGTGTGCGGCGCGCGCGAGCCACCGCAGCCCCTCGTCGTCGTCGGGCCTGGGCAGCATGTGGGTGCGCTTGAGCCGCTGCAGCTGCAGCCGGTGCTCCAGCAGCCGCAGGAATTCGTACGACGCGGTCAGGTTGGCCGCGTCGTCACGGCCGACGTAGCCGCCGGCACCCAGCGCGGCGAGCGCGTCGACCGTGGACGACACATGCAGCGTCTCGTCGTTGCGCCCGTGCACAAGTTGCAGCAGTTGCACCGCGAACTCGACGTCGCGCAATCCGCCGGTGCCCAGCTTGATCTCACGATCCCGGACGTCGGCGGGCAGCAGGTCCTCGACACGGCGGCGCATCGCCTGGACCTCGGGCACGAAGTCCTCGCGCTGGCTGGCCGTCCACACCATCGGCATCAGCGCCGCCATGTACTGCTCGCCCAGCCCCGCATCCCCGACAGCGGGTCGCGCCTTCAACAGCGCCTGGAACTCCCATGTCTTGGCCCAGCGCCGGTAGTAGGCGATGTGGGACTCCAGCGTGCGCACCAGCGCGCCGTGCTTGCCCTCGGGCCGCAGCGCGGCGTCCACCTCGAAGAAGGCCTCCGACGCCAGCCGCATCATCTCCCCAGCCACCCGGGTCGCGACCGACAGGTTGGTATCGGGGGCTTCCCCCGCGACGAAGATCACGTCGACATCGCTGACGTAGTTCAGTTCCCGCGCACCGCTTTTGCCCATCGCGATGACCGCAAGCCGCGGCCGCGGCCCGTCCCCGCACACCGAGGCCATCGCCACCTCGAGCGCGGCGGCGAGCGCGGCGTCGGCGAGGTCGGACAGATGCGCGCCGATCGTCGCGAACGGCAGCACCTGTTCGTTCTCGACGGTCGGGGCCAGGTCGAGCGCGGCCAGCAACAGCAGGTGGTCGCGGTAGCGCTTGCGCAGCGCGGACGTCAGTGCGGCGCTTGGTGTTGCCGCGACCACCGCCAGGAATTCCCGGCGCAGCTCCGCGGCCGTCGCCAGCGAGATCCGGCCCAGCAGCAAATGCCAGGACTGCGGGTTGGCCACCAAGTGATCGCCCAGGGCCAGCGACGAGCCGAGCACCGAGAACAGCCGGCCCCGCAGCGACCGGTCCTTGAGCAGCGCGGAGTTGAGCTGTTCCCACTCGCTGCCGACGGCCTCGGCCAGCCGCACCATCGCCCGCAGGGCGGCGTCGGCGTCGGGTGCCCGCGACAGCGACCACAGCAACTCCACATAGTCGTCGGTGGTCCAGCCCAGCTGCTCCAGGTCAGCGCGCGCGGGCGCTTCGATCAGCCCGAGCCTGCCAGGGCTGGGTAACCGTGGGCGTTGCGTCGCGGGTTTGGCCACGCCCACGACGGTAACGCACCCGCCCGGCGCGGCGAAGCCGCTACAGGGACAGGTACGTCTTCAGCTCGAACGGGGTGACGTTGCGGCGGTAGTTCTCCCACTCGGCGCGCTTGTTACGCAAGAAAAAGTCAAACACGTGCTCGCCCAACGCTTCCGCGACCAGCTCCGAATTCTCCATCGCGGCAAGCGCGATGCCGAGGCTGGATGGCAGCTCACGGTAGCCCATCGCGGTGCGCTCTTCCGGGGTCAGGCCCCACACATTGTCCTCGGCCTGCGGGCCCAGGCTGTAGCCCTTCTCCACGCCGCGCAGCCCGGCGGCGAGCAGCACCGCGAAGGTCAGGTAGGGGTTGCACGCGGAGTCCGGGCTGCGTACCTCGATCCGGCGCGACGACGTCTTGCGCGGGCTGTACATCGGCACGCGCACCAGCGCGGACCGGTTGGCCGCGCCCCACGACGCGGCGGTCGGCGCCTCGCCGCCCTGCACCAGCCGCTTGTAGGAGTTCACCCACTGGTTGGTGACCGCGCTGATCTCCGATGCGTGCTCGAGAATGCCTGCGATGAAAGACTTGCCGATATCCGACAGCTGCAACGGGTCGTCGGCGCTGTGGAACGCGTTGACCTCGCCCTCGAACAGGCTCATGTGGGTGTGCATCGCCGAACCCGGGTACTCGGTGAACGGCTTGGGCATGAACGACGCCCGCACGCCTTCGCCGAGCGCGACTTCCTTGACAACGTATCGGAACGTCATCACGTTGTCGGCCATCGACAGCGCGTCGGCGTAACGCAGGTCGATCTCCTGCTGTCCCGGCGCGCCCTCGTGGTGGCTGAACTCCACCGAGATGCCCATCTGCTCCAGCGCGTCGATGGCGTGCCTGCGGAAGTTCGGCGCGGCGTCGTGCACGGCCTGGTCGAAGTAGCCGCCGCTGTCCGTCGGGACCGGCACCGAGCCGTCGTCGGGGCCCGCGTGCAGCAGGAAGAACTCGATCTCGGGGTGCACGTAGCACGAGAAGCCGAGGTCGCTGGCCCTGGCCAACTGCCGGCGCAGCACGTGCCGCGAGTCCGCCCACGACGGCGAGCCGTCGGGCATCGTGATGTCGCAGAACATGCGGGCCGAGTGATGTTTGCCGCTGCTCGTCGTCCACGGCAGCACCTGGAACGTCGACGGGTCCGGGCGGGCGACGGTGTCGGATTCGGAGACGCGGGCGAAGCCCTCGATCGACGACCCGTCGAAACCGATGCCCTCCTCGAACGCCCCCTCCAACTCGGCCGGCGCGATTGCCACCGACTTCAGGAAACCGAGCACATCGGTGAACCACAGCCGGACGAATCGGATGTCCCGTTCCTCCAGCGTGCGGAGTACGAACTCCTTCTGACGGTCCATGACCGCGAGAGTATGCACCGGCTGTTAATTCTGCGTTACAGGGTTGCTGCGGTCTAACACCGCAGATTGTCCGGCGGTGGCGTCAGGTTCAGCAGGTAGTTGACCACCGGGGTGTCGACGCACTGCACGCCGTTGAACACGACGGTGTGCTGAGTGCCCTCGAAACTGATCAGCGGCGCACCGAGCTGGCGGGCCAGGTCGACGCCCGCCTGGTATGGGGTGGCCGGGTCGTGCGTGGTCGACACGACGAGCACCTTGCCCGGTCCCGGGGGCGTCGCCTCGTGCGGCGTGGTCGTCGGCGGCACCGGCCAGAACGCGCACACGTCGCGGGGCGCGAACCCGGTGAACTGGCCGTAGCTCATGAACGGCGCCACGTCGCGCATGCGGCGGTCGGCGTCGACCCATGCCGCCGAGTCCGTCGGCGTCAGCGTGTCGACGCAGCGCACGGCGGTGAAGGCGTCCTGCAGATTGCTGTAGTGGCCGGCTTGGTTTCGGCCCCAATAGTCGTCGGCGAGCAGCAGCAGATCACCGGCGTCGGTGTGGCGTGCAAGCCCGAGCAGGCCGCTGGTCAGCAGCTTCCAGTACTGCGGCGAGTAGAGCGCGTCGACGGTGCCGGTGATCGCGTCCTGATACGACAGCCCGCGCGGATCCGACGTCGGTCCCGGCTTGGCCACCAGCGGATCCACCAGTTCGTGATAGCGGTCGACGGCCTTGGTCGGGTCGTTGCCCAGCGGGCAGCCGTCGTACTGGGCGCAGTCGCGGGCGTAGTCGTCGAATGCGCTCTGGAATGCCGCCATCTGGCGGACGTTCTCCTCGATCGCGCCCTCCGTCGGGTCCACCGCGCCGTCGAGCACCACCGCGCGGATGTTCTGCGGGAACGCCTGCGCGTATGCGGTGCCCAGTTCGGTGCCGTAGGAGAAGCCGAGATAGTTGATCTGGTCCTCGCCCAGCGCCTGCCGCACGACGTCCATGTCGCGGGCCGCGTTCGCGGTGCCGATGTTCGCCAGCGCGGGCACCCCGTTGCGGTCGAGGCACTGCGCGGCCAGCTGCTTGTAGATGCCCTCGACGTGCGCGACGCCGGCAGGGCTGTAATCGGCCAGCGGCTCGCGCCGGTACGCGTCGAACTCGGCGTCGGTCCGGCAGCGCAACACCGGCGTCGAATGCCCGACCCCGCGCGGGTCGAAGCCCACGAGGTCGAAGTGGCGGGCGATGTCGGTGTCGCGCAACCCCGCGGCCATCCCCGCGACGCTGTCGACCGCCGATGCGCCGGGCCCGCCCGGGTTGAACATCAGCACACCGGTGCGCTCGCCGGTCGCGGGCACCCGGATGACGGCCAGCTGCTCCTGGGCACCGCCGGGACTGCGGTAGTCGACCGGCACCGACACCGTCGCGCAGCGCGCCGCCGGGATGTCACCGGTGTCCCCCAGCCAAGGCTGGCAGCTGCCCCAGTTCGGTTGCGGCACAGTGGATTGCGTGATCCCTGTGTCTGGTGCCGCGACTGCTGTCGGCAGGACTACGCAGAAGGCCACCCCGAAAATGAGCAGCGTCGAGAACAGAGGTCTCATACGCCACATGCCGAACATGTTCGCATGCGCCACCGTGGCGCCCTCAAGCCGGATGCGAACCGTTATCCAGCTGGCATCGATCTCGTAACTCAGCATCGCGCATCCGGACCCGGCAGCGCCAGGTCGATCAGATACCGCGTGACGATAGCGTCGACGCAGGTGTTGCCCTGGAACGCGACGGTGTGCTGAGTGCCGTCGAAGGTCAGCAGGGCACCGCCGAGTTGCTTGGCCAGGTCCACACCCGACTGGTACGGCGTGGCGGGGTCATGCGTCGTGGAGATCACCAAGACCGGCGGCAGCCCGTGCGCCGAGATCTGGTGCGGCGTGCTGGTCGGTGGCACCGGCCAGAACGCGCAGGTATCCAGGGGGGCGTCTCCGGTGAAGTCGCCGTAGCTCATGAACGGTGCGACCTCGCGGCTGCGCCGGTCCTGCTCGATCGCCTTGGCACGGTCGGTGACCGGCGGCTGGTCCACGCAGTTGACCGCGACGCGCACGTCGGTGGAGTTCGTGTAGTGGCCCTTGGCGTCACGGCCCATGTACACGTCCGCCAGCGCCAGCATCGTGTCGCCGTGGCCGGCCCTGAGTTCGTTGAGGCCGTCGGTCAGGTGGCGCCACAGCCCGGGCGAGTACAGGGGCAGGATCGTCGCGACGATCGCGTCGCTGTACGACAAACCGCGCGGGTCGATGGTTTTCGCGGGTTTCTGAACCAGCGGGTCGACGAGGCTCTTGTAGACGTCGACCGCTTTGGTGGGATCGGTGCCCAGCGGGCAGTCCGGCGACTTCGCGCAGTCGGCCGCGTAGTCGTTGAACGCCTTCTGGAACGCCGCGGCCTGCTGGATGTTGGCCTCGATGGGGTCGGCGTTGGGATCGACGGCCCCGTCGAGCACCATCGCGCGCACGTTCTGGGGGTAGGCCTCGGCGTAGGCGGAGCCGATCCGGGTGCCGTACGAGTAGCCCAGGTATGTCAGCTTGGGGTCGCCCAGCGCGGTGCGCAGCACATCCAGATCCTTCACGACACTGACGGTGCCGACGTTTTCGAGGAACTGGTTGCCCATCTTGTTGAGGCAGCGCTGCACGAACTCCTTGGTCAGCTGCTCGATATGTGCGACGCCGGCCGGCGAGTAATCGACCTCGGGATCGGCGCGCAGCCTGTCGTTGTCGGCGTCGGAGTTGCACCACACCGCCGGCGACGAATTGGCTACGCCGCGCGGGTCGAACCCGACGAGATCGAACCGGTCGCGGACCTGCGGCGGCAGCGTATCGGCCATCGACGCGGCGGCCTGCACGCCCGATTCCCCCGGGCCGCCGGGGTTGATGACCAGCGAGCCGATCTTGGCCCCGGTCGCGGGGAACCGGATCAGCGCCATCGTGGCGGTGTCGCCGTCGGGTCTGGCGTAGTCGACCGGCACGGCCAGTTTGCCGCACTGCGCGCCCGACGGGAGCTTGACCGTGTCGTCGGACGGTGTCACCCTGCACGGGCCCCACTGGATCGGCGCGCCGACCTTGGGCTGTGCCATCAACGCGCGCCCGTCCACCAACCTGCCGCAGCTGGTCGCGCCCGCGACGGTGGCAACGACGACCGTCCAAGTCATCGCCTTGCGGACGACGACGGGCAGGCGGCGATTTCGGCTCATGGCACCACATGCTGCCATGGCCGCGCTGAGAGCCGCCGTTGCAGCCGGTCACCGCGCGAGCGGGTGCCGCGGCGGCCCAGGTTTTCCTCAGGGCTCGGCCAACAGCAATTCGTCGAGCCCGGAGGCGAAGTCGTCGGCGAGATCCCACAGGTCGGGCAGCAACTCCGGGCACGAGATGAGCCCGACGTCGAGCTTGCCGTTCAGCGACATCACAGTGATGTTGAGGCCACAACCATGAAAGATCGGGCCGAGCGGATACATCGCCTTGACCTCGGAGCCCAGGAGATACAGCGGCCGCTGCGGCCCGGGCACGTTCGAGATCACCACGTTGTGCACGGGCCGGCTGCCCGTCAGCCGGGTGTTCGAGTAGACCCGCATCGCGATGCCGAACACCGCCGGCGCGGCGAACTGGGACCAGTCCTGCAGCAGCGTCGCCGCGATCGCGGAACTGTGCTCCTTGGCAACGGAATTCGCGTCGGCTATGGATCTGAGCCGGTCGGCGGGGTCGGCGATGTGGGTTTCCAGCCGGGAGAACATGCCCGACACCTGGTTGCGGCCCGCCCGGTCGGACTGCTCGCGCACCGACACCGGCACCATCGCCACGAGCGGCTCCTCGGGCAGCTCACCGCGGTCGAGCAGGAACTGGCGCAACACGCCCGCGCACAGCGCCATCACCACGTCGTTGACCTTGACGCCGAACCGGTTCTTGGCCGTTTTGATGTCTTCGAGATCCAGCTGCGTGTACGCGACGTTGCGGTGGCCGGTGACCGCGTCGTTGAACGCCGTCGGGGGCGCCTTGAACGGGCGTGTCATTGCCTGACCGGTGCGGGCCCGGCGCACGGTCTCCACCACGCTTGCCACGGTGGCCGGCAGCACGTTGGCCAGGTGCAGAGGCCGGGTGGCGAACCGCAGCAGGCCGGTCGCGGCGAGTTCGATCGGATTCACGCCGCCGACGCCCTCGACCGGGTCCGGGGGCGGGGCGTCGGGCTCGGTGCCGCACAGCACCGACATCAGGTTGGCGCCGCTGACCCCGTCGACGCCGGCGTGGTGCACCTTGGTCATCACGGCCAGCCGGCCGCCCTTGCCGGCGTCGGTGCCATCGACGCCCTCGATCACCCACGCCTCCCACAGCGGTCGACTGCGGTCGAGCTGAAGCGACGCGATGTGCCCGCAGATCTCGCTCAGCTCCCGGCGTCCGCCCGGCGCGGGCAGTCCGATGCGGTGCAGGTGCCGGTCGACGTCGAAGTCGTTGTCGTCCACCCACACCGGATGGTCGAGGTTGAACGGGCTGTCGGCGAGCTTCTCGCGGAACGTCGGCATTCCCTTGATGCGCAACGACAGTTCGTCTTTGAAGCGGTCGAAGGTGTACCCGCCCGGCATCGTCGAGGTGTCGAGCTCCAGAATCGAGCACACGTGCAGCGGCTGCTTGGCCGTTTCGAGGTACAGGAAGCTGGCGTCGAGTCCGCTGAGCCGTTGCATGTGGCCGATCGTAGGTCCGCCAACCGGACACTGTGAGGAAGTCCACTTCAACCGCGCGTTCATTCTCTTGTCCGGGGATGGCAGACTGAACCCGTCAGACGAGCCCGGGGACCCGCAATGGGCCACGAGGATCGACCCGACGACCCACGAGGGACAACGATGTCTGAGCAGAGTGTCTACGGCGCTGCAACCGCTGCGGACAAACCGCGCACCAAGATCCGCACGCATCACCTGCAGAGGATGAAAGCCGAGGGCCACAAGTGGGCGATGCTCACGGTCTACGACTACTCGACGGCGAAGGTCTTCGACGACGCCGGAATTCCAGTTCTGCTGGTCGGTGATTCGGCCGCGAACGTGGTGTACGGCTACGACACCACCGTGCCGATCTCGATCGACGAGCTGATCCCGCTGGTGCGCGGCGTCGTGCGCGGCGCACCGCACGCGCTGGTGGTCGCCGACCTGCCGTTCGGTAGTTACGAGGCCGGGCCCGCACAGGCGCTGGCCACCGCGACGCGGTTCCTGAAGGAGACCGGCGCGCACGCGGTCAAGCTCGAGGGCGGCGAGCGTGTCGCCGCGCAGATCGCCGCGCTGACCTCCGCCGGCATCCCGGTCATGGCACACATCGGCTTCACCCCGCAGAGCGTGAACACTCTCGGCGGCTTCCGGGTGCAGGGCCGCGGCGACGCCGCCGAGCAGACCATCGCCGACGCGATCGCGGTCGCCGAGGCCGGCGCGTTCGCGGTCGTGATGGAGATGGTGCCCGCCGAACTGGCCACCCAGATCACCGGCAAGCTGACGATCCCGACCGTCGGGATCGGCGCGGGGCCCAACTGCGACGCGCAGGTGCTGGTGTGGCAGGACATGGCTGGGCTCACCGGCGGCAAGACCGCGCGTTTCGTCAAGCGCTTCGGTGATGTGGCAGGCGAATTGCGCCGCGCTGCAACGCAATATGCCGACGAGGTGGCCAGCGGCGTGTTCCCCGCCGACGAGCACAGCTTCTAGCCGGCGACCGGACCGACCGGGGCCGCCCCCAACCGCTCGGCGGTTGACCTGCGCACCCGCGCGAAGTCCCCGGACCAGCCCAGCACCCGCAACGCTCCGTCGGCGATCACCCACGGCTGATCGGGCGCGCAGCCGCCGTCGTCGGAGCGGCGGTTGATGATGGACTCGACCAGCCGGAACGGCAGGTCGTCGGCTTCGGCCGGTCCGCCGCTCTGGGCGATCACCCCGGCCGACAGCTGCCGGTAAAGCCGGCGCAGTTCCTCGCGGCGCAACCGGAACATCTCGAACCGCTCGACACGCAGCTCGGGCAGCAGATACAGCGCGCCGAGGTTCCACGGGCCGGCGCACAGCTGGGTCGCGTCCCCGACCACCAGCGCGTGCAGCCGCGGCGCATAGGGGCCCGACTCGGCGAGCAAATCGGCGGCCAGCCGCAGCGCGTCGTCGACCGTGCCCGCCAACAGCGCATCGAGGATGTCGTCCTTGGTGGCGAAATGGTGGTACAGCGACGCCTGGCGCATGCCGACCGCGTCCGCTATCCGCCGCGTCGACGTGCCCGCGTAGCCAAGGCTGCTGAACAGCTCGGCGGCAGCGTCGAGGATCTCGTCGCGCGCCGTCTTCCCGGGCCGCCGGGACTGCTCCAGCCTGGGCCTCCCCCGCCCGTCGGTGCGCATGCCACATTGTTGCACCCGGTAGCGGCGGGCCAGCCGAAATGCCATGATTTCTATCATGTGATAGAAATGGACTCAACCCAGTCGTTACAGCCCTGGAACCATCGGTCCGTCGCACTCGACAAGGAGACCGAGATGAGCACCGCATCCACCGCCGGCGCCCGCTCACACGCCCGCGCGCAGGCCGGGCACGCGACGATGCGGGTACCGGCCACCCCGCCGGACGTCGACCCGTCGCGGCTGACCTGGGCGGAATCCGTGCCGGCCAACGGCTACACCACGAAGGTGCTCGGCCGCGGCAGCCGGCTGCGGCTGGCCGATCCGGACGGCGGCGCCTGCGCGCACGTGCTGCTGTATCGCGCCGAGGCGCCATGGGAAAGGCTGAACGTGGCTGACACCATGAAGGTGCCGTGGCAGGCCTACCTCGGGCCGGGCCACCCGCTGCTCTCCGACCAGGGCCGCGTGCTGGCCACGGTGGCCGGCGACTCCTCGGGCCGGCACGACACGTTGTGCGGCCCCGGCAACGAGGGGCGCGCGCTGATGGTGCTCGGCGCGCTCAAACACGGCCTCGACGTGCGTGACGTCGCGCCGTCGGTGTCGTTCTTCGCCGGTGTGCGGGTGGAGCCCGACGGCCGGCTGGCGTTCACCGGCACCGCGGGCCCGGGCACGGCAGTCGACCTGCTCATCCACCTGCCGGTGGTGGTGCTCGTGGTCAACGCCGCGCATCCGCTGGACCCGGTCGCACGGCTCACCGATCTCGACGTGCTGGCCTGGCGGGCCGGCGAGGAGCTCGCGACCCCGCTCAACGACGACCCGGAATACCTGCGAGCGCTGTTGCACACCGAGGCGGCGTGGCGCGCCGCGTCGAACCGCGGGGCCGCCGAATGACCACCGCGACAACGCAAATCATCACCGACGAGGTTGTGCCCGCGTGCTCGCCCTGGTCGAAGGTCGTGCACGCCGGCGAGCGGTTGCAGATCATCGACCTGCACGGCAACCAGGCCGTCGACTGCCTGCTCTACGCCGCCGGCGACCACCTGCAGCGTTACAGCGCGCAAGCCACGATCGCGGCGCAACGCAACATCTTCCTGACCACCGGTTCGGTGCTGCGGGCCGCCGACGGCAGCCCGCTGATGAGCGTGGTCGCCGACGACGTCGGCAACCACGACACCATCGCCGGCGCCTGCTCGCAGGAGTCCAACACGCTGCGCTACGGCCACCACACGGCCCACCAGCACGCCTGTGCCGAGAACTTCCTCGCCGAGGGCGCCAGGTGGGGGCTGGGCAAGCGGGACCTGGTCTCGAACATCAACTGGTTCATGAACGTTCCGATCGAGGCCGACGGCACCCTCGGGATCGTCGACGGGCTCTCGGCGCCGGGCAAGTCGGTGACGCTGCGGGCCGAGATCGACACGCTCGTGCTGGTGTCGAACTGCCCGCAGATCAACAACCCGTGCAACGGCTTCGACCCGACACCGGTGCGCATGGTCGTGTCGAGACAATGACGACACCGACCGTCGGCGGCCGAGCGGCTCCAGCGATCGAGGTGCTCCGGGGGGGCCTGCTCACCACGGTGCAGGACTGGCCGGGCCGGATCGGCTACTGGCACGTCGGGGTGCCGCCTTCGGGACCGATGGACGACCTGTCGTTCCGGATCGGCAACCGCGTGGTCGGCAACGCCGAAGGGGCGGCCGGCCTCGAATGCACCAAATCCGGCCCGGCGCTGCGCTTTCCGAACGGCGCACTCGTCTGTGTGACCGGTGCCCCGGCGCCGGTGGCCCTCGACGGCACGCAGGTGCCGCGGTGGCAGGCGCTGGAAGTCGCGCCCGGCGCGGTGCTCGACGTCGGCGCGTTGCACGGCCCGGGGATGCGATGCTACGTGCTGGTCGCGGGCGGACTGACCGAACCCGAGTGTCTGGGCAGTGCCGCGACGTTCACCCTCGGGGCGTTCGGCGGCCACCACGGCCGCGCGCTGCGCGCCGGCGACGTGCTGGCAATCGGGGATTCGGGCCACCGCCCGGGCGCAGCCAACTCGCGCGCGTCGATGGAGGAGCAACCCAGCATCGGCACCCGGTGGGAGGTCGCGGTCACCGAAGGACCGCACGGGGCACCGGAGTTCCTGACCCGCTCCGACTTCGACACCCTCATCGGCACCGACTACACCGTGCACTTCAACTCCGACCGCACCGGCATCCGCCTGGAAGGACCCAAGCCGCACTGGGCGCGCAGCGACGGCGGCGAAGCAGGCCTGCACCCGTCGAACATTCACGACACCGCATACTGCGTCGGCGCGCTCGACTTCACCGGGGACACCCCGATCCTGCTGGGCCCGGACGGGCCGAGCCTGGGCGGGTTCGTCTGCCCGGTCACCGTCGTCGAGGGCGACCGCTGGAAGCTGGGCCAGATGGCCCCCGGCGACGCGGTGCGGTTCGTGCCGGTGCGGGCCGACCGCGCCCCGTCGCTGCGCTCACTCGATCTGCGGCGACGCGCGTCGTTGCCGCTGGTGATCTCGCGCTCCGGCGACGGCGACGACGGTTTACTGACCCGCTACGCCGCCGACGACGGCACCGAAGTGACGTTCCGGCGCGCCGGCGACGGCGGCGTGCTCGTCGAATACGGTCCGATGGCACTGGATTTGGCGATGCGGGCGCGGGTGCATGTGCTCTACGAGCATCTGCGTGCCCGTGCCGTGCCCGGTGTGCTCGAGCTGACTCCCGGCGTGCGTTCGCTGCAGGTGCAGTTTGCGCCCGAAACGCTGTCGTGCGCCGAGGTGACCGACCTGCTCGCCCGCGTCGACGGCGAACTGCCCGCCTCGCGCGAGCTCGTCGTGTCAAGCCGGTCGGTGCGGCTGCCGCTGTCGTGGGACGATCCCGCGACCCACGAGGCCGTCCAGCGCTACATGCACGGTGTGCGGGCCGACGCGCCGTGGTGCCCGTGGAACATCGAGTTCATCCGGCGCATCAACGGCCTCGACGACGTCGCGCGGGTCTATGACACCGTGTTCGACGCGCAGTACCTGGTGCTCGGACTCGGCGATGTGTATCTGGGTGCCCCGGTGGCCACTCCCCTGGATCCGCGCCACCGGCTGGTGACGACGAAGTACAACCCGGCGCGCACCTGGACACCCGAGAACGCGGTCGGTATCGGCGGTGCCTACCTGTGCGTCTACGGGATGGAGGGCCCCGGCGGCTACCAGCTCGTCGGGCGCACCACCCAGGTCTGGAACCATCGGCATCCACGCCAGGCCGGCTCGTTCGAGCCCGGAACGCCGTGGCTGCTGCGGTATTTCGACCGCATCAGCTTCTTCGGTGTCACCGCGGCCGAGCTGCTCGAGCTGCGCGCCGAGATGGCCGCCGGCCGCGGGCAGGTGGACATCACCCACGGCCGGTTCTCGCTCGCCGACTACCGGAGGTTCCTGGCGTCGAGCGCGGCGAGCATCGCCGCCTTCCAGCGGCGGCAGGCGGCCGCGTTCACCGCCGAACGCCGGGCGTGGGACATGGCCGGTGAGTTCGCCGAGCCGCGGGCGTCCTGACCCTCACCGCAGGCCACCAGGAATCTGTTCATCTTCGTGTGGCAACCTGTCCATCCATTGTTCACAATCAGCGCAGCCATCCGAAGGGAAAATGACGTCCGCCATGGGGAAATCGCCAGACCAGGGCCGGGGTTCCAGCACCTCCAGGCACCTGGAGGTGGAGAAGAAGTTCGAGGTCGACGAGTCCACTGTCTCGCCGTCATTCGACGGGCTCGCCGCCGTCGCGCGGGTTGAACGGTCACCGTCGCAGACCCTTGACGCCGTGTACTTCGACACTCCCGGCCGCGATCTGGCCGCGCACCGGATCACGCTCCGGCGCCGAACCGGCGGTGCGGACGCCGGGTGGCACCTCAAGCTGCCGGCGGGCCCCAGCGCCCGCACCGAGGTCCGCGCACCGTTGACCGACGGCGACGACGTGCCCGACGACCTGCGCGACGTGGTGCTGGCCATCGTGCGCGACCGGCCGCTGGAACCGGTCGCGCGGATCACCACGAACCGCTTGGTCGACCACCTCTACGGCGCCGACGGCACGGCGCTGGCCGAGTTCGCCGACGACCATGTCGCGGCGCGGGCCCAGGGCCACGACGACGAACAGCATTGGCGCGAGTGGGAACTCGAGCTCGCTGAGGACGCGGTCGCCGACGGGCAGGCCGACGACGAGCTGCTGGAACGGCTGACCAACCGGCTGCGCGACGCCGGCGCGCAACCGGCCGGGCACGCGTCCAAGCTGGCGCGGGTGCTCGACGGCGCGGCCACGGGGCCGGCGACCCGTGCGCGGTCAACCGATCCGGTGCACCGGGCAGTGGCCGACGAGATCGAGAACCTGCTGGTCTGGGACCGCGCGGTGCGCGACGACGTCGACGACAGCGTGCACCAGATGCGGGTCACCACCCGCAAGATTCGCAGCCTACTACAGGCGTCGGGGGCGGCGTTCGGGCTGTCCGACGACGCATGGATCCTCGACGAGCTGCGCCAACTGGCCAGCGTGCTGGGCCTCGCCCGCGACGCCGAGGTGCTGGCCGAGCGCTACGAGAACGCTCTCGACGAGCTGCCGCGCGAGCTGGTGCGCGGACCCGTGCGCGAACGCCTGGTGGAGGGCGCCCGCCGCCGCTATCGGTCAGGCTTGCGAAAGTCGTTGGCTGCCATGCGATCCGTCCGTTACTTCCGACTGCTCGACGCACTCGAGGGACTCGTCGCCGCGGAACCGCCGCGACCCGAGCCCGGCGAGGAGCACTCGACCGGGGCGACCATCGACACCGCGTACAGGCGGGTGCGCAAGCGCGCCAAGGCCACCGCGAAGGCCGAGGCCGAGCACCGCGACGAGGCCCTGCACCGAATCCGCAAGGCCGCGAAGAAATTGCGTTACACCGCAGCCGCGACGGGCGAGAAAAAGATCGCCGACGCGGCGAAGAACATCCAGTCGCTGCTCGGCGACCATCAGGACAGCGTGGTCAGCCGCACCCACCTGACCCGGCAGGCCGAGGTTGCGCACGCCGCCGGGGAGGACACGTTCACCTACGGCCTGTTGCACGAGCGCGAGCACGAGCTGGCCCGCCGCAGCCGGGAACAGCTCGGCCGCGCGCTCAAGGCGCTGGACAAGGCGGTGCGCAAGGCACGGTAGCGGGCGGGCGAGTTGGCCTGTAAGCCGGATTCTGTCCCGCGCCGCAGCGGTCAGCCACGGCGGCGCGGCGGCGACCATCCATCTGGGCACACCGTCGCCGGGTGCCTCAAGCGGCCTACCCGCAGGCTCGGGCGAGCAACCCTCGAACGCCTGCGCAGCCGCACCAGGTACGGCCTTTTGGCCTTGCTTCGGGTGGGGTTTGCCGAGCCATTCCGGTCACCCGGAATGCTGGTGCGCTCTTACCGCACCGTTTCACCCTTACCACCCTCACGGGTGGCGGTCTGTTTTCTGTGGCACTGTCCCGCGAGTCACCTCGGATTGCCGTTAGCAATCACCCTGCTCTGTGAAGTCCGGACTTTCCTCGTATCACCCCGCGGTGATCCGCGGTCGCCCGGCCAACTCGTCCGCATGTATCAACGTACTGCCCCGGGCATGTCTTCCGCGAGCAGGCGATACTTGGGCCATGGCGCAGGTTCCCGCGGCCCGCTATCTGCTCCGGGCGAAGGACTTCGTCGACGCCCGCTACGCCGAACCGATCACGGTGGCCGACCTCGCGGCCGCGGCAGGGCTGTCCCGGGCACATTTCAGCCGGATGTTCACCCGCACGTTCGGCGAATCGCCCCACGCCTACCTGCAGTCCAGGCGGCTGGAGCGGGCGGCGGCCCTGCTGCGCTACACCGACCGGTCGGTGGCCGACATCTGTGTGATGGTGGGGCTGCAGAGCGTCGGCTCGTTCACCACCAGCTTCACCCGCGTGTTCGGCAAACCGCCGGCCGCGTATCGCGCGAGCATGCCGCCGGCAGCCGTCTACGCCCGGGTGCCGAGCTGCATCCTGCAACGGGACACCCGCCCCGCGCCCGACAGCCGAATCGGCAAGACAGCACACGGGGAGAAGACGGGCGACGGCGACCGCCCGTAGCGTCGGGGCCATGTTGAAAATCGCCAGCGCCCAGGTATGGGTACACGACCAAGACGTTGCATTGAAGTTCTGGACCGAGAAGGTCGGCATGGAAGTGCGCGAAGACGTTTCGCTCCCCGAGTTGGGCAACTTCCGGTGGCTGACCCTCGGACCACCCGGCCAGGACGACGTTTCCATCGTGCTGATGGCCGTGCCGGGTCCCCCGATCATGGACGACGCCACCCGCACACAAGTGCTCGACGTGGTGGCCAAGGGTTTCGCCGGCACGGTGTTCCTGACCACCGAGGACTGCCAGGCCACCTACGAGGAGCTGTCGGCGCGCGGGCTCGAGTTCACCGAACCGCCCCACCAGATGCCGTACGGCATCGACTCGGGGTTTCGCGATCCGTCGGGCAACAGCGTGCGGCTCACGCAGCCGATCGACCTGACGACTGCCGGCCGGTAATCCCGCGTCGTTCTGGCGGGTGAGCAGCCCCGATCCGGTCTCGAATCGGCTGCGACTGGATAAGCTTCGCCTGGGAGGAAGGAGGTGAGGTGATGGCTGCCCGAACCGATGTCGGTGTCGATGATGCCGCTGCCGATGTCGAGTATCCGATCGGCCGCGGGACATTACCGGTCAAAGACGTGGGCCGGCTGTTGCTTCGGTGCGCCGATCGACCCGGGCTGGTGGCGGCGGTCAGCACTTTCCTGGCCCGCGCGGGCGCCAACATCGTGTCGCTTGACCAACATTCGACGCAGCAAACCGGCGGGATGTTCATGCAGCGCACCATTTTTCATCTCCCCGGGTTGGCCGCCGCCCGAGATGCGTTAGAGCACGAATTCGGTGAGCAGGTCGCCGCGCCCTTCGGCATGGACTTCCGGCTGACAGAGGCCGCCAAGCCGAAACGGGTTGCCAATGGCGTCGACCGAAGACCACTGCCTGCTCGATCTGCTGTGGCGCAACCGTCGAGGTGAATTGGACATGTCGGTGGTGATGGTGATCTCCAACCACCCCGACCTGGCCGATGCGGTACGCCCCTTCGGTGTGCCGTTCCTCCACGTCCCGGCACGCAAGGACATCCGGGGCGAAGCCGAACAACGCCAGCTTGACCTCCTGCGCGAAAACGTCGACCTGGTGGTGCTGGCCCGCTACATGCAGATCCTGACGCCGCATTTCCTCGACGAGGTGGGCTGCCCGCTGATCAACATCCACCACTCGTTCCTGCCGGCCTTCGTCGGTGCGGCGCCCTATCGTCGGGCCAAGGAGCGTGGCGTCAAACTCGTTGGTGCAACCGGTCATTACGTGACCGAAGATCTCGATGACGGACCGATCATCGAGCAGGACGTCGTACGGGTCGACCACCGGCACAGCGTTGACGACCTCGCGCGCCTGGGCGCCGATGTCGAGCGCGCGGTGTTGTCACGGGCCGTGCTGTGGCACTGCGAAGACCGTGTCATCCGATACGGCAACCAGACCATCGTTTTCTGACCTGGCGTGTGCATCGATCGAGATGACGACTACGCCCCCGCGGCGGTGACCACCGCGTCGGTGGCGAAACCGAGCACCAGGCCGGCGAAGATGCACCAGCTGGTCAGCGCCTTCAGGTCGGCCTTGCGGGCCACGGCAAGCAGTTCGATCACGACGTAGGGTGATGTCCGCCGCGCGGCGCAGCGCCGCATACACCGAGACGCCGTGGACGACGGGCAATAGGGCGGTCAACCACGTCATGGTGTCGGGCGCCGGACGGATCGTCACCCTGCGCTCGGTCTCCGCGTTGGCCGCCTGGTCCACCCACCGCCTGCGGGTCGAGACGGTACGCGATGGCCTTGGCGGCGGCGGCCAGCCGGGCGTCGCCCACGCCCTCCAGCGACGCCGGGTCGCCGCACAGTTCGGCGTCCAGGGCGCGCCGGTCCCCGACACCGAGGCACGCCCGCACGATCAGCGTCGCCCGCCACTCCGACAGCAGGCCCGCCGCCAAGGCGGCCAGCGTGTGGGGCATCTCGTACACCAGCGCCTTGGCGAACCCCAGGTGGCGGTTCCCGCGGGCCGGCGAGTCGCGCCTGGCCAGCGCGACCTCGCCGGCCACGCTCCTGCCGCGCTTTCCGGCCGGCACACCGGCTTCGGCCTCGGCTGTCCTGCGTCGCGCGTCGAGCGCGGCCGCCGCCCTGGCCTGCCCGGCGGCGGCCGCGGATTTCAGCCGCTCCAAGTCCGCGATCCGGGCGATCAGCACCGCCTCGTCGGCCTGAGGGTCGATCGACGCCACATCGAAATCGAACATACCTTCGATAGTAATGACGAACTCCGACATTGATGACGTTCGAGCGGCCCGGTGAGGACGGTCTGGCCAGTCTGCTGCCGGTGGTGACTCTGCGCTCCGACTGACGCCCTGCTGGACTGTCCTTCACTTCATCAAGTAGGCAGAAACCATGCACCACGACGTCGACCTGACCGATCTCGACCGCTTCGCCGAGGGCTTCCCGTACCACGTCTTCGACGCGCTGCGACGCGAGTCGCCGGTCTGGTTCCACCCGCCTACCGTCCATTCGCCCGGGGGCGAAGGTTTCTGGGTGATCAGCAGGTACGCCGACATCGTCGACGCGGCCGCCGACGCGGAGACGTTCTCGTCGGAAACGGGCGGCGCGCGCGAAGGTGGCGGCACCACCCTCGAGGACATGCCCGCCGGCGCCCTGGTCGGCGTCCTGCTGAACATGATGGACGACCCGCGTCACGCCCGGTTCCGCCGCCTGCTGGCGCCGAGCGTGGCGCCACGAGTGCTGCAACGCATCGAAGAGGATCTCAGGCAGCGGGCGGGCGGCATCGTCGAGGCCGCACTCGCCAAGCGGGATTGCGACTTCCTGGTCGACGTGGCCGCCGAACTGCCGCTGCAGGCGGTCGCACAACTGGCCGGCGTGCCCCAGCAGGACAGGCACGAGTTGATGAACTGGGCCAACGTCACGCTCGACTACGAAGATCGTGAGGTCGGCGAAACCACCGAACGCCTTGCCCAGGCGTCGGCCAGGATGTTCGAGTACGGTTCGAACTTGCTGCAGCACAAGCGAACCCATCCCGGCGAAGATCTGCTGTCGGTCGTCACCCATGCGCGCATCGACGGCAAGCCGCTGACCGAGGGCGAACAGCGGATGTTCTTCAGCCTCATCATCGCCGCCGGCAGCGAGACGACCCGCAATTCCATCGCGGTCGGGATGTTGGCGATGATGCAGCACCCCGACGGATGGGATCGGCTCGGCGCCGACCGCTCGGGGCTGCCGACCGCGGTCGAGGAGATGCTGCGGTGGGCGTCGTCGACCCCCTACAACCGCCGCACCGCGACCCGCGACGTCGTTTTCGGCGGCCAGGCGATCAAAGCCGGCGACAAGGTGACGCTGTGGTGGGCGTCCGCCAACCGGGACGAATCGGTGTTCAACGACCCATACGCGTTCAACATCACGCGAAACCCGAACCCGCACCTGGCGTTCGGACGCGGCGGCCACTTCTGCCTCGGCGCCGCGGTGGCCCGGATGGAGATGAGCGTGATGTTCGACGCGCTGCTCGACCGCGTCGCCGGCGCCACGCTGAGGGGGCCGGTCGAATACGTCCGCAGCAACAAGCACGCCGGCGTCCGCCACATGCCCGTGCAGCTCGAACCGCGGGATCAGAGATAGGCGGTCTGGTTGACGAGCCGCACCGACGACGCCCCGTCCGGGTAGAACTCGGCGATGCTCAGCGAGGCCAGGTCCAAGTGAAGCCGATACAAAATGCCCGGTCCGGCGTCGAGCGCCAGCCGCAGGACCGTCTTGATCGGGGTCACGTGCGACACCACCAGGACCGTCTCGCCGCCGTGCTCCGCGACGATCCGATTGCATGCGCGTCGAACCCGGTTCTGCACGCTGTCGAAGCTCTCCCCCTCCGGAGGGGCGATGCTGGTGTCCCGCAGCCATTTCCGGTGCAGGTCGGGGTCGCGGGCGGCGGCCTCGGCGAAGGTCAGACCCTCCCAGGCGCCGAAGTCGGTTTCGATCAGGTCGTCGTCGAGCACGACGTCCACACCCAGCGCCTTGGCCGCCGCGGCGGCGGTGTCGTGGGCACGCTGCAGCGGTGACGTGACGACCGCCGCGATGCCACCACCACGGCCGAGGTACTCGGCGGCGGCGTCGGCCTGCCGCCTGCCGAGGTCGGTCAGCGCGGGGTTGCCACGCCCGGAATAGCGCCGCTCCAACGACAATTCGGTCTGGCCGTGCCGCAGCAGCAGAAGCCGTGCCGGCGCTCCGCGGGCTCCGGTCCAGCCCGCGGGCGACGAGTGCGAGGGCGCGGGCGGATCTTCGGTTGCCGCGGCCGCGTCCATCGCCTCGTTGGCCAGCCGATCGGCGTGCGCATTCTGGCTACGCGGAATCCAGCGGTAGCTCACCCGGTCGAACGTCGCGGCGAGCGACTGCGCCTGGCGGTGCAGTTCGGCGATCTCGGGGTGCTTGACCCTCCACCGGCCCGACATCTGCTCGACCACCAGCTTGGAGTCCAGCGCCACGTCGACCTCGGTGGCGCCGAGGTTCGCCGCCTCGGCGAGACCGGCGATCAGCCCGCGGTATTCGGCGACATTGTTGGTGGACCGGCCGATCGCCTGCTTGCTCTCGGCCAGCACCTGGCTGTGGTCCGCCAACCACACCACCGACCCGTATCCCGCCGGCCCCGGGTTGCCGCGCGACCCGCCGTCGGCCTCGACGATCACCTTCACCGGTCAGACCCCTTGACGCGCAACAGGATCGTGTTGCACTCCGGGCAGCGCAGCACTTCGTCCTCGGCTGCCGCGGAGATGCGCGCCAGCTCCCCGCGGTCGAGTTCGATGCGGCAGGCGCCGCAGCGGCGCCCCTGAAGCACCCCGGCGCCGATGCCGGCCGCGGCACGCTGGCGCTCGTAGAGTGCGACGAGGTCGCCGTCCAGTCCGGACACGAGCTGCTCGCGCCGCTCGGTGCGCTCGCGCTGAACCTCGTCGATGTCGGCGAGCGCCTCGTCGAGGCCGCGCTGGGCGGCGGCGAGATCGCTCTCGAGGTCGTCGATCGCGCCCAGCTCACGGGACTGGTCCGCCTGCAGCTGCTCGCGCCGCTCCATCACCTCCAGCAGCGAATCTTCAAGGCTCGCCTGGCGACGTTGCAGCGTCTCGAGCTCATGCTGCAGTTCGGAGAGCTGCTTGGCGTTCGGGGTACCGGAGCTCAGCAGCGACCGGTCCCGGTCCTCGCGCTGACGCACCGGGTCGATCTCGGCCTCGAACCGGGAAACCTGCTCCTCGATGTCCTCGAGCGCGAGCCGCACCACGGCCAGCCGGTCGTTCGCGGCGCGGTGGTCGGCCTGCACCCGCTCGTAGCGCGACCGCTCGGCCAGGTGCGAGCGGCGATGGGCGATGCGGCCCAGCTCGGCGTCGAGCCCGACCAGATCGGCAAGCGAACGCTGTTGATCGACTGCAGCTTTCATTACTCCACGTCCTCGACGTTCCACGGGTCGGTGCGGATGGTGGATACCCGCACCGGAAGCGACGGCCCGAAATGCCGCGTGAGCACGCCGGCCGCCTGCGCGCACCACGGGAATTCACTGGCCCAGTGCGCGACGTCGACGAGCGCGACGTCGGAGACGCGGCGATGCTCGTCGGCCGGGTGGTGGCGCAGATCCGCGGTGACATAGACGTCGACGCCGGCGGCCGCCACCTCGGCGAGCAGCGAGTCCCCCGCACCGCCGCACAACGCCACACGCGACACCGGCGCATTCGGATCACCCGCCGCGCGCACCCCCCACGACGTTTCCGGGAGCGCCCGGGCGACGCGGGACACGAACGCGCGCAACGTAATCGGCGACGCCAATGCGCCCGTTCGCCCCAACCCGACATTGCCGGGAAGCGCTGCGAGCGCGAACACGTCGAAAGCCGGCTCCTCGTAGGGATGGGCGGCGCGCAACGCCGCGAGAACCGCCGCACGCGACGACGCGGGTGCGATGACCTCCACGCGGTGCTCGGTGACGCGCTCCATCGTGCCGACGGCGCCGATCGCCGGGTTGGCGCCCTCGTGGGCAAGGAACTGACCGGTGCCCGTCACGCTCCAGCTGCAGTGGGAGTAGTCGCCGACATGTCCCGCGCCCGCCTCGAACATCGCGTCGCGCACCGCGTCCGCGTTGACGGGCGGCACGAACACCACCCACTTGTCCATCGCGGCCGCGGACGCAGGCGCCAGCACCGCGTCCACCTGAACACCGATCGCGTCAGCCAACGCATCCGACACCCCCGGCGACGCCGAGTCGGCATTGGTGTGCGCGGTGAACAGCGCACGCCCGGAGCGGATAAGGTCGTGCACCAGGGCCCCTTTCGGGGAGCTGGCCGCAACCGCGGTCACGCCGCGCAGCAGCAACGGATGATGCGCGAGAAGCAGCCCGCCCCCCGGCACCTCGGCGGCCACCGCCGCGGTGGCGTCGACGGCCACCGTCACCGCACTCACGGCGTCGCCGGGATCACCGCACACCAAACCGACCGCATCCCATGACTGCGCAAGCCGCGGCGGATAGGCCGCGTCGAGCACGTCGATGACGTCGCCCAGGCGCACGCTCACCCCGACACCTCGCTGAGCGCGTCGACGAGCATCGGCCACTCCGGGCGCACCGCTGCGCGCAGGTACTGCCCGTCGAGCCCGACGAACGTGTCGCACCGGCGTACCGCGATGCCGCGCGCGTCGAGGTGCTTTCGCGCCAGCTGCGCATCGGGGACCGCGAACAGCACAAAGGGGCCCCGGCCGTCGACCACCGGGAAGCCGTGCCCGGCCAGCGCCGCCACCATCTCGGTGCGCATCGCGGCCAGCCGGCGCGCCCCGGCCGCCGCCTCCTCAACGGCCTCCGGCGCGCAACACGCCGTCAGCGCCTCGAGCTGCAACGTGCCCACCGGCCAGTGGGGCCGCGCCACGGCGATCCGGCGCAACAACGCCGGCGCGCCAAGCGCGTACCCGACCCGCAACCCGGCGAGCGACCACGTCTTGGTCAGGCTCCGCAGCACCAGCACATCCGGCAGCGACTCCCCCGCCAGCGACTCCGGCTCACCGGGGACAGCGTCCGCGAACGCCTCGTCGACGACCACGATGCGGCCCGGACGCCGCAGTCGCAGGATGTGCTCGCGCGCGTGCAGGACAGACGTCGGATTGGTCGGGTTCCCGACGACCACGAGATCGGCCTCGCCGGGCACGTGTACGTTTCTCATCCCGAACGGCGGCGGGGTCACCACGTGACGCACCGGGATCCCGGCAACCGTCAGCAGCGCCTCCGGTTCGGTGAAGCCGGGTGCGATCACCGCCGCAAGCCGGGGACGCAGATGAGGCAGCAGCGCGAACCCTTCGGCCGCGCCGGCCAGGGGCAACACCTCGTCGGGGCGCCGGCCGTGCCTGGCCGCTACGGCGGCCCTGGCCGCCCGGTCGTCGCTTTCGCCGGGGTAACGGGCCAGCTCGGACAGCCGCCCGGACAACCGCTCCACCAGCCACGACGGCGGCGCATCGTGGCGGACGTTGACGGCGAAGTCGAGCATGCCCGGCGCAGCGGCCTGGTCGCCGTGATAGCGCGCCGCCGCACGCCGACTCGACCAGCTCACAAAGCAAACAGTAGTGCGAGGGACAATGGACGTGTGACTCCCCGCCCGCAGCTGGTGATCTTCGACCTGGACGGAACGCTGACCGACTCGGCCCGCGGCATCGTGTCCACCTTCCGGCATGCGCTGAACCAGGTGGGCGCGCCGGTACCCGACGATCCGGACCTGGCCGCACGGGTGGTCGGGCCGCCGATGCATCAGACGCTGCGGGCGATGGGGCTCGGCGAGGCGGCCGACGACGCGATCGCCGCCTACCGCGCCGACTACACCACCCGAGGGTGGGTGCTCAACGAGGTGTTCGACGAGATTCCCGAACTGCTGGCGGATCTGCGCGCCGCCGGTGTGCGGCTGGCCGTCGCGACGTCGAAGGCCGAGCCGACCGCCCGGCGGATCCTCGCGCACTTCGGGCTGGACGGCCACTTCGAGGTGATCGCCGGCGCCAGCCCCGACGGCGTCCGCTCCACCAAGGCCGACGTGGTCGCCCACGCCCTGGCCCAGCTCGACCCCGTGCCCGAGCATGTGCTGATGGTCGGCGACCGCGTGCACGACGTACACGGGGCATCCCACCACGGCATCGACACCGTCGTCGTCGACTGGGGTTACGGCCGGCGCGACTTCGACGACCCCGCGAACGACGAAGCGGTCAAACACGTCCCGACCGTCGCCGCACTGCGTGAGGTGCTCGGTGTCTGAGCGGCTGCACGTCACCTTCGTGTGCACCGGCAACATCTGCCGGTCGCCGATGGCCGAGAAGATGTTCGCCCATCAGCTCAGGGAACGCGGGCTGGGCGGCCACGTCCGGGTCACCAGCGCCGGAACCGGACCCTGGCACATCGGGTGCGAGGTCGACGAGCGTGCCGGCCGGGCGCTGCGGGCCCACGGCTACCCCACCGCGCACTGCGCGGCGCAGCTCGACGACGACCACCTGGCGGCCGACCTGATGGTCGCGCTGGGCCGCAACCACGCGCGCATGCTGAACGAGATGGGCGTGGCGGCCAACCGGATCCGGCTGTTGCGGTCGTTCGACCCTCGCGCAGGGGCTCACGCCCCCGACGTCGAGGACCCCTACTACGGTGCGCACGCCGACTTCGAGGAGACGTTCTACGTCATCGAGGCGTCGCTGCCCGGCCTTCACGACTGGGTCGACGAGCAGCTCGCCGACCGCGGCCTCGCCAGCTGATGCGACGCTGGGCCTTCCTGCTGCGGCCGGGCTGGCTGGCGCTGGCGCTGGTCGTCGTCGCGTTCGCCTACCTGTGCTTCACCGTGCTCGCGCCATGGCAGCTGGGCAAGAACACCCGCACATCGCGCGCGAACGACGAGATCGCCCATTCGCTGACCGCCGACCCGGTGCCGTTGACTTCGGTTCTGGCGCAGCGCGGCTCGGACAACGAGTGGCAGCGGGTGACGGCCGGGGGTCACTACCGGGCCGGCGAGCAGGTGCTGGCGCGGCTGAGGGTGGTCGACGGCCAGCCGGCGTTCGAGGTGCTCGCGCCGTTCGCCGTCGACGGCGGTCCGACCATCCTCGTCGACCGCGGCTACGTTCGGCCGCGGGAGGGATCGCGGGTGCCGTCCTTCCCGCCACCGCCGGGCGGTCCCGTCACGATCACCGCGCGAATCCGCAACTCCGAACCGCGCGCGGTCGGCAAGGACCCGGTGCGCCTCGACGGCTCGGAGCAGGTGTACTCGATCAACACGCAGCAGGTCGGTCAGCTCACCGGCACACAGTTGGCCGAGCCGTATCTGCAACTGGTGGAAACCCAGCCCGGCGGGCTCGGGGTCGTCCCGCTGCCCCACCTCGACGCCGGGCCGTACCTGTCGTACGGCATCCAGTGGATCGCGTTCGGCATCGTCGCGCCGATCCTGTTGGGTTACTTCATCTATGCGGAAATCCGCGAGCGCCGCCGCGAGAAACCCGCCGCGGAGCCGGCCGCCGCGCCCGCCACGACCGCCGAGAAGCTGGCCGACCGCTACGGACGGCGGCGCTGAGCGCCGCCAGGCCCACCGCCAGCACCGCCGCCGCGACCTGGACAGCGCGCGACAGCCGCACCGCCCGCCTCAGATCGCCGACGTCCGGCGGCGGCCCGTCGCCCAGCAGCGGGCGCATCTGAAGGCCGTGCGCGTACCGCGTCGGGCCCCCCAGACCGACGCCGAGTGCGCCGGCAAACGCCGATTCGACGACGCCGGCGTTCGGGCTGGGGTGTCGTGCGGCGTCGCGCAGCCACACGCGGATCGCCGCGGCGGGTGAGCCGCCGACGGCCGGAGCGCACAGCGCGGCCAGCGCGGCGGTGACCCGCGCGGGCACGAAGTTCGCGGCGTCGTCCAAACGTGCCGCGGCCCAGCCGAAGTTGCGGTACCGAGGCGAGCGGTACCCGATCATGGCGTCCAGTGTGTTGATCCCCCGGTACACCAGCACGGCGGGCACCCCGCCCAGGGCCGCCCACAGCAGCGGGGCGACGTGCGCGTCGGAGGTGTTCTCCGCGATCGATTCCAGCGAGGCGCGGGTCAGCCCGGCGGCGTCGAGGACGTCGGGGTCGCGCCCGCACAGCGACGGCAGCAATCGCCTGGCGCCGGCCACGTCGCCGCGGCTCAACGACCCCGCCATCGCGTTGCCGGCGCGGATCAGCGAGGTTCCGCCCAGCGCGGCCCACGTCGCCACCGCCAGTGCGGCCGTGCCCATGGTTGCGACGCTCCCCACGGCCAGTAGCCCGAGCAGAACACCGGTGTGAAGCGCGCCGGCCCCCCGCGCATCGCGGTAGGTGACCCGCTCCAGGGCCGCCGCGGCAGCCCCGAACACCGCGACCGGGTGCCCCCTGCGGGGGTCGGCGACCACCAGGTCGGCGCAGTAGCCGGCCGCGACGGCCGCCGCCGGTGAGCGGGTTCTGCGCGCAAACACGTCGGCAGCTTCTCACATCGTGGTCTACTGCAGCCATGGCGCGCCGCCCGCACCGAGTCGCCGACCTGCTCAACCCGGCGGCCGCGTTGCTGCCCGCGGCGAACGTGATCATGCAGTTGTCCTCACCCGGCGTCGGGTACGGCGTGCTGGAAAGCCGCGTCGACAGCGGCAACGTCTACAAGCACCCTTTCAAGAGGGCCCGCACCACCGGCACCTACCTCGCGGCCGCCACGGTCGGCACCGACGAAGACCGCGCACTGATCCGCGCGGCGGTCGACACCGTCCACGCGCAGGTGCGGTCAACCGCGCAAAGCCCGTTGCGCTACACCGCATTCGACCCGAAGCTGCAGCTGTGGGTCGCCGCGTGCCTGTACCGCTACTACGTCGACCAGCGCGAGTTCCTCTACGGCCCGCTCGATGACGCGGCCGCGGACGCGGTCTACCGGGACGCCAAGCGGCTGGCCACCACGTTGCAGGTGCCCGCGAGCATGTGGCCGCCCGACCGACTCGCATACGACGAATACTGGAAACGCTCCCTGGACGAGCTGCGGATCGACCCGCCGGTGCGCGAACACCTCTACGGGGTAGCCAGTCTGGCGTTCTTGCCGTGGCCGTTGCGCGCCTTGGCCGGTCCACTGAACCTGTTCGCCACGACCGGCTTCTTGCCCGCCGAGTTCCGTGCTCTGATGAACCTGCCGTGGACGCAGCGCCAACAGCGCAGATTCGAGTGGTTGTTGGCGGGTCTGCGGCTGGCCGACCGGGTGATCCCGCAACGGTTGTGGATCTTCGGGTACCGGGCGTACCTGTGGGACATGCGTGCACGCGCCCGCCGCGGCAGACGGATCGTCTAGGAAATCACCGCTGTGACAGAGGAATCGCCCATGCAGTCGTTTCCCGGCCTCACCCATGTCGCTCTCACCGTGCGCGACATCACCGTGAGCCAACCCTGGTATCAGCGACTGATCGGGGCGGACCCCGTCCTCGACGAAGACACCGCCGCCGGATATCACCACGTCGTGTGGCTGCTGGACAACGGCACCCTGCTGGGCATCCACCAACACGAGCGGCCGGCACCGGACGAGAAATTCAGTGAGTTCCGGGTCGGCCTCGACCACGTCGGCCTCGGGTGTGCCGACCGCGCCGAATTGCAGAAGTGGGTGAGCCGGCTAAACGAGCTCGGCATCCCGCACGGCGGCATCGTGGACGCGGGCTACGGCTCGGGCCTGAGTTTCCGCGACCCGGACGGTATCGTGCTGGAGTTCTTCGCCCCGCCGCAACGCGGCTAGCGGCCCGACCGAAGCGCGCGGCGGGCCTCTGGCCAGAACGGCAGCCCCGCGAAGAACGTTCCGCCGGCGGCGATCACGGTGATCGCGACGTCGACACTCTTGCGGCCGTCCGAGGCCCAGTAGACATCCTTGAGATCGAGCAGCAGCGCCAGCTCGTCGACGACAAGCGCATTCGCCGACCCGTAGGCCAGGGCGGTGGCCGGATGGCGCCGATGCCTCTCGGTGCCGCGAAGGCCGACCGCTCCGATCGCCGAGAGCGTGGCGATCCCGATGTTGTAATGGTGGAAGTGACGGCCGCCAAAGCTGATGCCGCCGCCCTTCGGGCCATGGCCGCCCCGGATCCAGTGCGTGAGCAGCCGCAGCCCACCGAACGTCGCGGTGAATGCGGCCCACGACATCACCGCGGACTGCTCGGTCGGATCGAGTCGCTCGCCCCATTGCTTGCGCAGCCGCGACCATCGGGTCGCCGGCTCGCGTTGCATCGCCTCACGGTAACGATCGGCGCGTCGACCGATCCCCTGAATCGCGCAGTCTGTGAACCGGCTGTGTCGCGCGGGGCCGGTCAGCCCGCGAAGCGCGTTCCAAACGGGCCCAGACGCCATCGGGTGGCCGGGGGCGCGGTGGTTTGCCCACCGCCCGAACGGATGTGGTGCATGAGTCGGGCCCCTTCGGGACCGTAGACGCCACGGTCGTCGCCCTGCATCACCCAGTTGTGCTGCTGGTCCGCCCGGGCCGCGATCTCCGCGTTTCGGTGCGCCAGCGCGTCCGCACGCTTGCGGTTCTCCCTCATGACTGCGCAACTGCTGGGCGTCGCCTGGATCGCGACCATCTGCGCCGCAATCGCCCTCGCTTGACGTGCCGGGGGCCGGTCTGTTCCCCCGGCACCTCAAAACCTAGGCCGTCACGCCACCCGACGAGAGGCGGTGCGCAGCGAAGTCCGCGGCCTGGCCGGTCATGCCGTTCACCGCATAGAGAACGTGCGCGTTGTTGTCGTTGCCGTCCGGCGAGCAGACCGGGTCGTGGGGAATGCACTCGTCGATGGTCTTGGCCGTGTACAGGTGGCCGATGGTGATCGGCGGCGCGTTGGTGTCGATCCTGTTCAAGAACCCGTTCGATGGCTTTCCGAAGAGGGCCACCGCCGCGACGTGGTTAGCCACATCGGGCGACATCGGGCCGGTGATGCCCGCCGGCGGAACGAAGCCGGCAGGGATCGCGTCCGCGGTGATGTAAGCGATCACGGCCGCCCCCTGGGAGTATCCGCCAAGCACCATCTTCGTGTTCGGACAGCTCGTGGCGATGTCGCGGACCTTATTGCTGGCGTCGATGACACCGTCGGCGGCGGTTGGGAAATCCAGAGAGGCCGGGTAATTCACCGGATACACGTCGACCGATTTCCCGCCGACCTTCGAGCGCAGCGAATCAGCGAACGCCTCTCCTGTCGCGCCGACACCGGGTGGCTCGAACGTGCCGCGTGCGAACACCACCTCGACGTCGGGGCAAGGAGCAGCGGACGCGGAAGGACTGACAACGGGTGCGATCAGCAGCGCCGAAGCCGTCGCCACCGCAGCACCGAACAAACGAGCGATCCGGCGTGCGCTCACGGCATCCAGCAGCTGGCGCGCCCGCCGGGCTTGATTCGATCCCATCACGTTCATCTCGACCACACACCACCTCACACAGTTCCCAGACCTCGCGTCCTCCGAGGACGACGTCTGATTTCCCCGGAGTGCGCCCGGCCAAACAGGGTTCACATCATTGGTACGTGGTGGATATTTTGTCATCCGCAAGTAACGTCGCCCAAGTCCCTGGCCGCCCGATGTCGGGCCCTCTCGGTTGTCGCCGGCGTGGCCAATCCTGCGCAGCCTCCGGGGGTCGTGAGCAAACATGAAAACTGCGGTTCAACTACGCAGACGCTTCCGCAGATCCGGTGGGCCTGAAAATGGCTCTACATGCAAAAAACATCACAGTGATTCACACTCAAGCACACTGTTTCGTGGGCAAGAGTGGCCAAAATGTGGGCACGGCCGAGCCGAGTTTTACTCGCCGGCCCGTGTTGGCTCGCCGGTCGAGCAAAGTGCCGCGGCAGCTAACATGATCACCACCTACCCCACCAGGTTCCCCACGGTATGGCCACGCCAACTAGGGCGTGTCTGACAAAGAGTTCGGGGGTTTATGGTTGAGCCTGGGCGTATGTCGCGGTACCGGTTGTTGTCTGATGGTCAGTGGTCGTTGATCGAGGATTTGTTGCCGTGCCGGACGGGTAAGCGTGGCAGGCCGTTTCGTGATGCCCGTCAGATGATCGAGGGCATCGTGTATCGGTATCGGTGTGGGATCGCCTGGCGGGATGTGCCCGCGGTGTTTGGGCCGTGGCAGACGATTTGGACCTGGCATCGGCGGATGAGTGCTGATGGCACCTGGGATCGGGTGCTGGCACGGTTGCTGGCCGTCGCTGATGCGGCCGGTGCGATCAATTGGGTGGTGTCGGTGGATTCCACGATTGCCCGCGCCCATCAGCACGCGACGAACGCCACCCGCCACACGGGGGGCTGGGTCGAATTACACGAATCTGCTGGTCGAGCCGCCTGATCACGGTGTGGGCCGCTCGCGTGGCGGGTTAAGCACCAAGATCCATCACCTCGTTGATGGGGCCGGGCGGCCGCTGGTGGCGCTGCTCAGCGCCGGGCAGGCCAACGACGCGCCGATCTTTGCGCAGTTGATGGCCCACCTGTGGGTCGGCCGCCTCGGCGCAGGCGCGCCGCGCACCCGCCCGGACCGCGTGCGCGCCGACAAGGCCTACTCCTCGCGCGCCATTCGCACCGAGCTGCGGCGCCGCGGAATCGGCGCGGTCATCGCCGAACCCGCAGACCAGACAGCCCACCGGCGGCGCCGCGGCTCACGCGGCCGACGACCACCACGATTCGACGTCGAGGACTACCGGCACCGCAACGTCATTGAACGCGGCTTCAACATGCTAAAGCAATGGCGCGGACTCGCCACCCGCTACGACAAACTCGCCATCGTCTACCGCGCGGCCGTCGTGCTACACGCCGTCATTGCCTGGACCGAGCATCTGTCAGACACGCGCTAACCCCGTGCCTGGTCGACCACCGCGCGTATCGCATTCGCGACCAGTTGGGGCTGCTCGACGTTGATTCCGTGTCCGCTGTCGGTGCCGGTGATGTGCCGGGAGTGGAGTGCGCCAGCGAGGCGGTCTTGGGCCGCCAGCCACGCCGGCCAAGTCGATCCGCTGTTTCCCACCTGGAGGTCCCATGGCTTGTCCGCGGTAAGCACGGCGGCGGGTAGCGGGTGTGGCATCGCCGGGGCGGCTTGGATCTGCTCGACGCTGGACTCGTAATCGGGCACCTCCAGACCCTTCGACCGGTCCATCGAATCGATCTTGCGCATCCAGTCAAACCACTGGTCCGGTGTTAGCGTGTCCCGGAGGTACTCCGAAGCGCCGTCCACCATAACCAGGCCGGACACTTGTGGAAAATCGGTGCGCGCGAATAAAGCAACGATCATGGCGCCCCACGACGCCCCGACGAGCACGTAGGGGGCATGTTCGCCTGCCGCGGAAAGCACGGCTTGCAGGTCCCTGACGCCCGCCTGCGCCGTGGTGGGCTGTGGCACCAGGGTGGAGGGGCTCAGCTTGCCATCGTCGCGGGTGGTGCCGGGACGATCGTAAGCGCACACCCGCGTGAACGAGGCGACCGTGGGGAGTACCGCCGACTCGCTTGGCTTGGGACCGGCCGAAGAGTCGGCGGGGTCGACGACGTCTGTCCACTCGTCCGAGGCGCCTCCTGCCCCGGAAACGAGCACGACTGTTGGAGAACCGGATCCGCGGCATTCCAGATAGACACGGCGATCCCCGTCGATCGCTACCACTAGCTGGGACGCGCCGGAGGCGGCAGCACCGGTCGTCGAACTCGTAGCGCCGGAGGTCACGGCTGAACCCCCACAGGCGGCGAGCGCAAACGACGCGGCAACGGCACCGGCAAACGAACCACGGCGGCGGGCAGTGGCCCGCCGTACCAGGGTGCTGTGCCCTCTAAACACACTCCCCAGTATTCAGGTGACCGGGTCACAGCCCTTGTTGACCGTCTCTCTGAATGACGATCACGGGTTGGCCATTCTTCATTGAGGCTGCCGAGGTGGCGGTCGGTGTGGTAGCGGGGTTGATCTTGTTCGTGTGCACCGTCAGTGTGACGAGGAACTGATGGGTGCGCGGCAC
>NZ_DATFYW010000155.1:0-31978 GCF_035314905.1 Mycobacterium sp. | reverse complement strand
CACCAGGCCGTCGAGCCGGTCGTTCGCGGCGAGGGCGGCACTGACGATCGCCGTCCCCGCCTGCGCGTCGCGCAGGTCGGCGGCTACCACGGTCGCGTCGATCCCGAGCGCTTCGAGGGCGCTTCGATCGCGAGCGGCCAGCGTCAGTCGAGCGCCGCGTTCGGCGAGTTGTTTCGCGATCTGTCGACCGATGCCACCGCTGGCGCCAGCCACCACGATTGATGCGCCTTCGAGGGCACGCTCTGCCATGTCAGCGTCCCGAGGTGAGCGGCGTGGCCGCGTGATGCCGTCGACGGAGGCGTTTCGGGCCGGCTGCCCGGACCGAGACACCCGATGCCCAGTGCGCGACGGGTGTGCCGCCGACCGCGAAGCCGGCAGCCGCCACGAGGCCGGTGTCGCAGTCGAGGACGCGTGCATGACGGAGCGGCCAGGGTTCGTGGTCGATGCGGGCGACGCGGGTGACCCGCGTGCCCGCATAAAGACGCCACCGCGCGGTCAGGAAGACGGCGAGGTCGTCGTCGGCCGCAGCGTCGAGGCGTTCGACGGCGAGGCGTCCGGCCGCGCGATCGGGCCACCGTCGGGCGATAGCCCATGCATCCCCGCCACGGCCAGGGTCGCGCCGGATGTCGGCGACGCAGTACGGCAGGCCGTACAGCGTGCGTGCGACCAGGACGGGCAGGAACGACGGGGCGTCGAGTGAGCAGAACCACACGCCGGGGCCGTCGGGACCGATCACGTAGGTCCGGACGTTCACCTCGGCGAAGTGGCTCGTCGTCGGGATCGGTGGCAGGTGGGTGATGCGCAGCGATCGCATCCGGAACGTGACCAGCGATACCCACGCAGATCCGGCATGGCAATCCGGTAGGAGCGGACCCGGCAGCACGCTGGCGACGAGCCCGGCGGGCACCGGCCAGTGGGCGAAGGCGACCTCCTCCCAACGCTGGCGCATGAACGGGCCGGCAATCGGATGCGGGCACACCGGATCGAGCCCGACCTCACTGAGTTCCTGACCTGTGATCACGCCGGGTACAACGCAAGAGAACACGTTCTATTTCTACTTCCGTGCCGGCGAGATGACCGACAGGGCGCCGACATCTAGCAGGGTGCCGTTCAGCTGATCGCCGAACACCCATACGGTAACTGCCTCCCTGAATCGGGAATGCCGGCTCCAGTCATCGATGTTCTGCTTCCCATACGGATCGGGTAGCCGAAGGGAAGACAACCATGACTGATCTGACCATCGACATCGGCATCGACGAGGCCGACCGCGCCGCCATCACCGAGGGGCTGTCCCGACTGCTCGCCGACACCTACACCCTCTACCTCAAGACGCACAACTACCACTGGAACGTCACCGGGCCGATGTTCCAGACCCTGCACCTCATGTTCGAGACGCAATACAACGAGCTCGCCCTCGCCGTCGACCTAATCGCCGAACGCATCCGTGCCCTCGGGGCACCCGCACCCGCCAGCTACCGCGAGTTCGCGCGTCTCTCGTCGGTGCCCGAAGACGACGACCGCCCCGGCGCCACCGAGATGATCAGCCGCTTGGTCGTCGGCCAGGAGACCGTTGCGCGCACCGCGCGCTCGGTCTTCCCGGTCGTCGAGAAGGCACACGACGAACCCACCGCCGACCTGCTCACCCAACGACTCCAGATCCACGAGAAGACGGCCTGGATGCTCCGAAGCCTCCTCGCCTGACGCCCGGCGTTGGTGCGGGAGCCCCTACGCGTCATGGCCCGCGGTGTCGGGAAGACCCCGCGGTCTCCCGCTGATTGGGGGTCTATCTGGGTTTCGGTGTAAGTGGCGTTTGCCTAGCTTCGGTTGAGGTCGGGCATTCTGTCGGCACCGAATACCTACAGCTCAAACGCCGGCTTTCAACCAGCCGAGGGCGACCAAGGAGGACTGACGGCGAGGAGACGATTGATTCATCTGATGCAATATGCGGCAGTTTTGGCGGGCAGGCTATTTCACGTGAGATCGAGCACCACTGAACAGGTAACCCTGGTCACCTGCTCGCGCGATCGCCACCTTCGCGTTGAGCCGTCACGACGGAGTCCCGGTCTCGTTCTCGGCGAGCCGGCTCATCGGGCTGCCGGGCAGCTCGACGGGGGTGGGGGTGTCGAGGATCGCGGCGTTGATGAGTTGCGCTTCAAGGCTGATCACTTCGCAGGATGCCGGTGTCGCCGCCTGGCGACGGTGGTGACGATCAGCGGTGACGTCGACGCGACGGACATCGACCTATCACCGCCTGGGCCACACCTGTCGTCCTGGTGGGAAACGCCGTCATCCTCGACCTGAGCGCCGTCGCATTCTTTGCCGCGCAGTATATTTCAGTACTGATCGCTCGATGACGCCTACCAGACCGCCGAGCTTCAGTGGGCTCTGGGTCCCCAGCCGCGCGGTCAGCCCGGTGCTGCGTATCTACGACCGCAGCACCATCGTTCCAGTGAGAAGTTCCTGGCCCGACGCGCTACAGCACTGGGCGACCCGTGCCCGACTACGGCGTCGGCTCCCGCTGGTTACCGCGACGGCCTAGCGCCCGCGGTGTAACGTCCAAGGCGTAGTACCTCCGGCGCCGGCACGAAGGACCTATCCAAACTTTGTAGGGCTCAATTCCCGGCACACGCGCGGCACGTCCTGGGTTGCCAGGGTAACCCTTTCGCCGTTCGCGACCGTCGTTGCCGTTCAGGACGACATTAACTCGGCGGCGTCGACACGCTGCGCGCGGTTGACGCCGCGTTCGGTGACG
Source organism: Mycobacterium sp. (assembly GCF_035314905.1). GTDB lineage: Bacteria > Actinomycetota > Actinomycetes > Mycobacteriales > Mycobacteriaceae > Mycobacterium. The sequence continues at coordinate 29,226 of NZ_DATFYW010000155.1, read as the reverse complement.
ACATCGGCCAGCAGCGCGCGCAGCTGTCGTCTTGCCCGGTGAAGCCGCGACATCACCGTCCCGATCGGCGTCCCCATGATCTGAGCGATCTCCTTGTATCCGAAGCCCTCGACGTCGGCGTAGTAGATCGCCATCCGGAACTCTTCGGGCAATGCTTGCAGAGCCGCCTTGATCTGGGTGTCCGGCAAGGATTCCAGCGCCTGCACCTCAGCCGACCGCAGCCCGGTTGAGGTGTGCTCGGCGTTCGCCGCGAGCTGCCGGTCGGTGATCTCCTCGGTCGGATACTCCGCCGGGTGGCGTTGCTTCTTGCGGTAGGTGTTGATGTAGGTGTTGGTAAGGATCCGGTACAGCCAGGCTTTGAGGTTCGTGCCCGCCCGAAACGACCGGAACCCCACGTAGGCCTTCAGCATCGTGTCCTGCAGCAGGTCCTCGGCGTCGGCTGGATTACGCGTCATCCGCAGCGCGCCGCCGTACAGCTGGTCGAGCAGCGGGATTGCGTCGCGCTCGAACCGCGTGGTCAGTTCCGCGTCCGTTTCGGTGAGCAGCGGGTCTGCGGCAGAGTCAGGCTGCACGGGGTCGACGACCTCCACTGCGGCACTGCCATCGATGTCGGGCACTGCGGTCCGTTCTGTGAAGGTCCGGCGTTGTTGCCGGAGCTGGTGGGTAACCGCTGCTGACTAGAAAAGTCTAGTTATCGCCGCGCGGATCGTTCTGGGTGTCGAAGGCTCGCCATGAGCGGGTGGCCGACGGTGAGGTTGGTCGTGAACCGTGGCCAGCGCCGCGTAGAGGGTGTCCGCTGACGACGGCAGTGTTCGAAGGCTACTGCCTGCCCACCGTCTGTTGTTGCCGAGACGATCATGCGCACGATCGAACCGCCGCCGCAGCCGCCACTTAACCGCTCGGTCAAGCCGCCGTGGTGAGCGTTCGGTTCTTAGCAAAGTCGCCTGAGAGCAGCGCCGCCTGAGCAAGCTTCCGTTTCTCCACCAGTTCCCGTTTGCTCTTGCGGGCCATTGCCCGTTCGCGCAGGATGATCGTGCGCATGGTTAGGGTGACCAGCAGCACCAAGACGCCCAGCGGGCCGATCTCGATTAGCGGGTTGCCGAAGTAGAGGTAGTCCATGTTTTTCCCCGATCGATGTCGAAACTTCCGGCGAGCGCCACCCCGCTGTGGGCCTCACTGTTTGTTCGGAGCCGCAGTCCGGATTTCGCGTCACAGAGGTGAGATCTTGATCACACGGCCAAACCGAAATCGAGCTGATTCCCGGCGCGGAGTCGCGGCACAGCACCGGCGGGCCCGCCGGAGAGATCGCTGGCAAGGATCTGCGCAGCCATGCCCAGCGCCAGCACGACGCGCTTAACGCATTGGTCCGCGGGCCAGTTAGGCGACCCGAAACTCGGTATGCACAACGGATTGCCGGTAACCGTGATCGTCTCAACCACGCTTCAGGAACTGACCGCAGCCGCAGGGCACCTGGTGACCGCCGCCGAGACACTGCTACCGATGCGCGATCTCATCCGCATGGCAGCCACGCCTACCATTAACCGTCGGTGTTCGACGAGCACCAAAGTCGCCCGATGAATCTCGGGCGCCCCCGACGAATCGAGCCCCCGCAGCACCCTCCGGCAGGCGCCTGATGGGGGACCGACAAACGCCAACGCAAACGCCCACCCCCAAAACCACCAACAACGGCGACCCCCTCCCCACACCTGTGCCGGGCGGTGGAGGGGATGGCCGGCCTGGGCGACCGGCCACCCTTTGCTCAGCCGCTCAGTCGGCCTCCTCGATGTCAGCCACGTCGTGTTCCCCGATCGCGTTGTAGAGCTCGTGGCGGCTCATCAGCTGGATGGCATCGGTGATCAGGTGGTCGTTGACCTCCCGCGCCGCCGCGTCGTCGTTTCGGGCTGTCACCCTCACCCGAACTCGCTGCGCATGGCGACTAGGTGGCCCTTGATGGACGTCAGATCGGAGCCCTGGGCCGTCAGGAGAGCGTTGAGTATCTGTACGGCGTGCGCGACGCCCGGGGGCGCGATGGCGGCCAGCGCCGTGACGACCGAGCACCAGCGGCCGAAGAACGCGATCAGCGGATCGCTTGAAGCGTCACCGGTGGTCACGGACACATCTTCAGGGTCGAGTTGTGCAGCCGCAGCCCGCACATGGGGGTCGCTCCGGTCACCGCCGTGACCTTGGGGGGGTCCATGATGCAGCCAACTGGAAGTTCATCGGTGTTTCTCGAGTCAGGCTCCCCAAAAGTATCGATTAGGCGGCATAGGCGCGACGTTTTAGCGAGCTCGGGGCGGCGCGACTCTGCCACAGACCAACAGACCAAAGAAGCGCAGCGCCCGGCGAGCCCTCAGCGAGCCGCAATGCACAAGGGCCGACCACCCCTGCGGCGAGCGCCTACCCAGGCGCGCCCGCATACGGTGGTCGCAGATTTTTGAACATGGGGAAGTGCCTGACGTTGAGGGTCGCCAGGGGGAGGCCCTTGACGTCGGCGGTTGCCGCGATGAGGTAGTCACCGAGCCCAATGCCGGTGTGGCTGCGGCGATATCGGCGCATCATTTCGCCTGCACGACGGGCGATGACCTCGGTCGCCGGTTCCACCCGAAAGGCTGCCAGCAGCCGCCACACTTCGCGACGCTCGGCCGTGCGCATGCCGCCGACAAGCTCGGCAATCGACACCACGGTGATCGCCAGCGGGCCGTCCGTTCGGGCGTCGATGAGCCAATCTCGGGCGGCAACGACGCCGCGCAGATGCGCGATCAACACATCCGAGTCGACCAGTATCACGACGAGCGACGCCAGACGCGCGCCAGATGCTCTTCACGCTCACCGTTGCCGCGCGCCGGCACGTCGATGTCACGCAGAGCCCCGAAGGAGTTCTCGATCGCGTGAAGATCCGACGCGAGGCTCTCGTCGGCATTGGCTAGGACGCGGTCCAGCAGTTGGCGGATCAGCTCAGCGCGTGACACTCCCTCTTGTTCTGCCAGTCGGTCGAGCGCCGCTGTCTGTGCCTCGTCGAGGTAGATGTTGGTGCGCTTCATACACCACATCATACATCGCCTATTGTTCGCTGCTGGGCGGCGGGGGACAAAACCTTGGCCGGACTCGCTCGCGGCCGCCACAGCGGCCGCCGTGTGTTTGGCCGAAATAACATCCACAAACTACATCAATGCCGAAACTAAAGTGACCAAACGACAGATACATTGACCAAGGACACCAGGAACAACCCGCTCCGCCCGCGCAGCCAAAATAACCATGCAATCGCGTCCAGATGCGAAAACTAAAGTGACCGAGACAGAGATACATTGACGGAGGACAGTTCGCGGCTGACCTGAGAGGCCCACGTCCATGATTCATCTGTTGCAATATGCAGTACTCTACTGGTAATCCGCCATATTCCTTACTGTTCTTCCAGGGTGTTCGTCGCCGCGGCCGTAGGCTTCGAGGGGCCATGCTGCGCGAACACTCCACCTACCAAACCTCCACCGCCACAGCGGCTTGACAAACCGATTGAGAATCGATCTCGTCGTATTGGGGCGGTCGGCGGGCGCCCGTGGTTGGGGGAACAGACCGAGTGACCGCTGCGAAATTGGTGGAGCACCTGAGGCATCTCCGATACTGGTGGGGCTCCACTCTTTCGCGGCGAGGGCATTTTGCTGCCCCGATTCTGCTACAGGTCCCGGTTACGATGAACGCACTTTCGGATGCGATTGCTCAGTCCTAACCCCGGGGGTGCCTGTGAAACTGCCCAAGACACTCGCGACCGTCGCGGGGCCACTTGGGTTGGCGCTCCTGAGCCTGCCGCTCGCCGTGCCAGCGGCGGCGGACCCGGCGAGTTCCCCCAACGGCCAGCCCGCGCAGTGGATCGTCGTCGGCGTGCCCGCCGCAAACGCGACAACAGGGACCCTCACAGCCTTCCAGCGGGTCGGTCAGCAGTGGAAGGTTGTCCTGGGACCGACGCCCGCCAAGGTCGGCGAGCTCGGCGTCGGCACCCCCGCTGACGGCGTCCACCGCACTCCCGTGGGAACGTTCACGTTCGACCAAGCCTTCGGTCGCCAGCCCAATCCCGGCACCAAGATGCCTTACTTCCAGGCCACCGACCAGGACTGGTGGGACGAGGACGCCAGCTCACCCACCTACAACACCCACATGCGTGGGGCCGACAGTCCCTCGTCCATCGCGGAAAACCTCTACGACTCCGGCCCCGTCTACGACTACGCCGTCAACATCGCCGTAAACCCTCAACGGATCCCGGGACGGGTGGCCGGGATTTTTCTCCACGTGACCGACGGCAATCCCACCTGGGGATGTGTGGCCATCGGCCGCGACGAGATGCGCTCTGTGCTGAACTGGCTCGACCCCTCGGCCTCCCCGCAGATCAGCATCGGCGTCGGAACCCCGTCGCTGCTCTCATCCGGGTCGTGACCCCGGCAACACTCACGCAACACGCTCCGCGGGTGCCCTGCGCCGCCACAGCCGCTCAAGGACGATCAGAAGCCTGAAAGATAAGGTGAATGCCACCGAAACATGCTGGTCTACAACGGAACAACTGGATTCAAGAGAGGGTCAACAGTGTCCGGTCTCAATAAGTCTGGCACTGTCGCAATATGCAATGGTTGCCCCCTGCTATACGGACTGCTGATGCTGGCCGGGATTCTCGCGCTCGGGGTGCTCCCACCGCTGCTGCTCGAGTGGCGCCGCAAGCCGGACTGGAAGGCGTCGGGGTCAGCGGGAACGGCGGGGTAACCCCCGAGCTGTTCGGCGCCGCATGACCCATTACGGGTCAACTCTTAGACACTCCCCTCGTGGTAGCACCCAGCGGTCTGGAACGTCAATACCGTTGCGGCTGTCTCGAAGTCGGAGTCGTCGTGGACAACGGTGAGTTGGTGTGCGGCCAGCGTCGCGGTGGGTCACCGGGATGCCGTGGCACCCTGACCGCTCCGACCGACAGCGCCGGGCAGCGACGTGCGCAACGGCGCCAGGTCGACGCCGCGGTAAGGGGCACTCAACACCCGCCCCGCCGCCATCAGCGGCTCGGTGCTTCGCAACGTACGCGCCAGCACGAACGCGCCCTCCAACGCACCGACCAGAGCGACCGTGACGTCGCGGGCGGTGGCGTCCGGCAGGCCGCGCTGTATGAAGTAGGCGGTTCCGCCGTCGAGCCAGTCGGTGAATACTCCGGCCGTCGCCTCCCGAAGCTGCTCGATGGTGTCAGCGACCTCAGCCGCCACGCTGGCGACCGGGCACATGTTGGCAAAGCCCGTGCCGGCCATATCTTCGGCGGCCTGGGCGAAGACCGCGTGGAGTGCCTGGCCGAGGTCGGTGTGATCATCCACGACCGCCGGGATGAGCAGCGCGTATGCGGCACCGGCATTGATCAGCGCGGCACGGGCGATCTGCACCTTGCCGCCCGGGAAATGATGATAGAGCGACCCGATCGGCGCACCGGAAGCCGCCGCGATGTCCTTCATCCCCACCGCGCCGTAGCCCTTGTGCCGCATCAGTTCTGCGGCCGCGGTCAGGATCGCCTCGCGAGTGGACCTTGCCATTGCCGACTCCTTCCGACACGCTAGAGCGTATATTCTAGAATTTCCGTTCTAGGGAGGTTTGACGTGAAGCGTGTCGAGGTCAGCGCTGGAGAGATCGAGTACCGCGAAGAAGGCGACCCGAATGGAGCACCCGTCGTGCTCCTGCACGGTCTGCTGATGAACGACGCATAATGGAACACCACGCTGCCCCTCCTGCCGTCCAGGTTCCGTTACCTGCTGCCGGTGCTGCCGATGGGTGGACACCGAATCCCGATGCGCGAACACGCCGACCTGACCATGCCCGGCATGGTCGGCATCGTCGCCGACTTCCTGGACGCGCTCGATCTTGCCGAGGCGACCCTGGTGGTCACCGACTGGGGCGGGGCGCTGTTTCTGACTGACATCGGCCGCGACAAACGCGTCGGCCGACTGGTGATCTGCCCCTGCGAGGCGTTCGACAACTTCCCGCCCGGTTTTCCCGGCAAGGTCGCCGCGCTGGCCGCCCGCAACGACGCCAGCCTGCGACTGACACTGCGGATGCTCAAGAGCGCCCGCCTGCGCAGACTGCGACCGGTGTTCGGGATGATGGCGAAACGGCCTGTCCCCCAGGACATTGTCGGTGCGTGGCTGTTGCACGCGTTGACCGACCGCAGAATCCGGCGCGATCTGGCGAAGTACTGCCGCACCAGATTCGACCCTGCCGAGCTCATCCAGGCGACCAAACGTCTCGCCGAATTCACCGGCCCGTCTCTGGTGTTGTGGAGCGACAACCCGGTGATGCCCGCCGAACACGGCACCAGGCTCGCCGGGCTGCTGCCCAACGGTCGACTGGGACACATCGAGAACGCCTACGTACTGGTCATGCTGGACCAGCCGCAACGCACCGCGACAGCGGTCGGCGACTTTCTGACCAGCTAGCGGGAGGGCTCCTGACCGCAACGGATCGTCGGCGGCGCCGCTGACTTTCTGCCAGTCGTGCGGCCAACCAGTCAACCTGAGATGCAACGATAGTTTGACCAACCCGCCTGGATTTCGGTCAATTTCTCTGTCGGAAAATGAAAAATCGGGCAGTCAGTGGCGCGCTGTGGACCCACCATGGGCCGGCGAGCGTTAGCCTCATGCTGTTGGACACGCTGCGCGCATTCGATGCGGTGGCACACGAACTGGCTGGAATCACCAGTTAGCCCGAGGTTCCGCGACCGCCGTCCACCAGCGGATTGACCGTTGCGAGTTCATCGCCAAGGTGCACAAACGAGAGCAGACCGTAGTTCTTTAGGATATCGACGAGCTGTAGTGGCGTGAGCTGACCGATGAAGTCGGCTGTAAAAGTGACGAACTGTGCAAAGCCGCCGCGCTTCCGCAACGCTGCGTTGATGTCTTCTGCGAGCTCCACAAGGATCTGCTGGATATTCAAACCACTGAGCGGCCGCGTATCGGGGTCTTTGAACCCCTCAAATAGTGGCAAGATTTCTTCTGCCACGCGGCAGCGAGATGGTGAGTGGTTAAAACCGCTGCACCGGGTGTGGCAACGTGCCACACTAGCCGCACGGAGGCCCCACCCGGGAGTTCGATAATGCGAGACAACGCAACAACCCACAATCGGTTTAAAGGGCGCGAGGCTGAACCGCTGAGTCTCCGCACGATTCTCGCCTTGGTCCTGGCGATCATCGGCGGCGTAGCACTGTGTTGGTACTTCTGGCAACGGGCCCAGTTTCCTAACATTCAGCGCTACACATTCGGCGACCGTCCCCCACAACCGCCGCGAATAGGTGCGGCTCTCCTTGCCGACCTCGGGGTGATCGCTGGCTATGTCCTCGTACTTGGCGCCTGCGCTTTCATTACGTCGCGACTGGCCGTATCACAGCTGGGCGTACTCTTTGGGCGATCCACTCGATGGGCCCTGTTCGTGGCGGCCACAGCCGATCTCCTGAAAGACCTCGGCCTGTATTTCGGGACACTGCTGCACTCCGACCCCAACACCGGCTTCAATGGATTTCTCACCGTCGCCACCGCGGCGATGGCCACCATCACGACATGCTCGCTGGTTGTGGCACTTATGGCCGTTCCGGGGACTTTCGTAGTGGTTTTGTTGCGCGCTTTCGGGCGGTGGCAGTTACGGCCGAATCGGCAAGGCCCGCGCTGGTGGAACGATTGCTGGGCGGAGCCGGAGGTCCCCACCGTCGGACCAGATGCGGTAGAGCAGGACGAGTGGAGCTGGGTCAACGCGTACAACGTCCCCGGCGCCGCCGCTGTCATCGAGCGCCGTAAAGGCGAACCGGTGCAAGCGATCTGCCTGTCTGGCGGCGGCGTGCGGTCGGCCTGCCTTGCAATGGGAGCGCTTCAAGTCTTTTCCGACTCAGCCCCGGCCTGTGTCGCAGACCGATCATCAGAGGACGATCACGCGCCGGGCGAACAGACCCCGGCGCCACAAGATGGCCACGCGCGCCCCGATGACGTAACCGCCGCGCAGGCAGAGCCACACGGTCAGCCCAAGCTCATCGACTCCGTCGACTACGTCATCTCCGTTTCCGGCGGCGGCTACACCGCTGGAGCGCGGCTGCTGGCGTGCCAGCGCCCGCCCAACGAGCAGGTACTCAGCGGCAATGAGCCCGCCGGCACCCCGACGAGTATGCGTGACCCAGTCCGAAAGCTACGGCTCTCCGAGAGGTTCGAGGAAGGATCGGTCGAGTTCGAACATGTCCGACAGCACTCCAGTTACATCGCGGACTCGGCACCGGACCTGATACGTGCGCTCTCCGAAGTGCTCAAGAATCTAGTCGCCTCGGTCGTGACACTGTTCTGGATGCCCGTCGCAATCGGATTCGCAGGCGGCTACCTGCTAGCTGCATTTCCCATAGCGGCATTCGTGCCGGTACCGAGATACAGCAGCGACGGCCAGGAACGAATCAGTGAGGACGCCATTAGGAACACCTCAAACTACCTGCCGTCGTTGGTGAATCACCCCGCCGCTTGGTTGGCCGCCGGCGTCTTCGTCGCGATAGCAGTCATCGCCCTGGGCTGCGCGCTGTTCACGGAGTGGCTGGACTACAGCTGGAAGAGTGAACACCGCCGGCTAAGCCTGCTGACGGGGGCACAGGCATCGTCGGCGTTCGCCGGATTGATAGTTGCTCTCACCGTCGCCCTACCGGCGCTGATGTGGGCATGCCAGCACGTGAACATCACGCACTACTCGCATTTCGGCGGAGCAGTCGGCGGTCTGCTGGGGTTGCAATACCTGACGGCGCTCGTCGCCATGCTGTGGAAATACCGCAACCGCATACCGGTGGGTCAGATCAGCGGTGGGTCGTGGCGCGACAAGCTGCCTGCGGGGTTGGTGCCCGCGATCCTGGTGACGCTCACCTTGACCGCGGTACTGATCGCCTGGCTCGGTGTCCTGGGCTCGGTGGCCGCGGGCGTGTTTGGTTATCTGACCCAGCACATCGGTGGGCATCTCCAGCAGGTCGCGTGGCTGCCGGTATGGGTGATCGTGCTCGTCGCCATGATCTTCATGCTGTCGGCGGCCGACGTGACGTCGCTGAGTTTGCATCCGTTCTATCGCGCCAGGCTCGCTCGAACGTTCGCTGTGCGACGTTTCGTCACAGATGGTTGCGTCAACGGCGCGGCCGTTTGCGAGGCCCGCCCTTACCCGGCGGAAGAGCCAACCTGGCTGCACGCCTATGGCAAGGTCGAGGACGGCCCACAATTTGTCTTGGCCGCGGCGGCAGCCGTTTCGGGTGACGCAAAACCGGCTCCGGGGCTGAACGCCGTGTCCTATGTGCTCAATGAAAAGTACGTCGGCGGGCCCGCTCTGGGATGGCTGAAGACAGAACAACTGTGGCGCACCTGCCCGCCTCGTCTCAAGCGTGACCTTACTGTAGAGGCTGCCGTCGCCATCAGCGGGGCGGCGTTCGCCTCCACGATGGGACGCCAGAACAACGGCTTCCAGACGCTCCTGTGCCTCTCGGGTGCGAGGCTCGGCACGTGGCTGCCCAACCCCAACTACGTTGACTTGCTGAGGAACACAACGATCGAACATGATCGGGTCGTTTCCTCGCATGACCTGGAACCGGGCCCGGCAGCCCAGCCGGGCGCCCGGCCGCACTTGCTTCTCCGATCGCTGCCGACCGTCCGCGGTTTCACCTACTTCTATCGAGAACTTTTAGGCCGCCATCCGATTGACGCCAGCCTGGTCCAGGTCACCGACGGCGGTCACTACGAGAATCTTGGACTCGTGGAAGCACTTCGTCGGCGCTGCCGGGTCATCTTCTGCATTGACGGCAGCGGAGACCCGCCGCCGCTGCTCTGCGGCTTAGCCGATGCGATCCGCTTGGCTCGGTCCGAGCTCGGGGTGGAGATCGAACTAGAAGATTCCGGCGACTATGGGGTGCAGAACCTGGCCACTGGCTCGGGTCGTCCGTTCAGCGACAGCAACGCGTTCGCGCAACTCAACAGCAGAATCACAAGTGGCACCGTCGTCAGGGGCCGGATTACCTATCCCCCGGCGTCTGGACTTCCGAATGAACAGCGGACCGGCACACTTATCTTCGCGAAAGCTGTTTTGTGGCAAGGGTGTCCGGACTGGTTGCTGACCTACGGCGCCGAAAATGAGGTGTTCCCGCATGACAGCACATCAGATCAATGGTTCGAAGAGGGCCAGTTCGCCGCATACACCGAACTTGGCCGGCTCCTCGGCCGCAACGCTGTCGAAGCACAGAAGGCACCACTTCAGACTGACGTGACTGAACACGGAAGCGGGGACCCAGCCGCGCCAACGGTGCCCGATGACAACTTACCCGGTAGCCACGTTGATTGATGTAGCCAGTCTCCACTAGACAGATAACGAGAGCCGCAGACGCGGAGCTCCAAAATGTCGCAGACCCGCGAGGTCGTGCTCCTCGGTAGGCACCGCATTCGGTGTGTCGCCCGCGCGACATATCGAGATCCTTTAGAACCGGGGCTCAGACGCATCCGCGCTGGCTTCCGCAACGCCGTTTGCGCTGTGGATGAGCACATCTACCCACATGCCACCGCGTTGGGTCCGGCAATGCAGCCGCTGACTGCGATCGTGCACGGAGTACGGACCCGGTTGGAAGAACCTGTGGCTCCCCGAGCGAGGATCGTGTTGGGTACGTCCCACGATGATCTCGCGGGGGCCATCAGGGTCGGTGCTCAGGTCGTGTTCGCAGACAGTGGATCTCTCGGGCCGGCCAGGGCCGAAATCGCCCGTCACACCGCCGGAGTCGGGCTCTATAACGTTGGGGCGTCGCTTCCGATGTAAGAGCATGTCGTTACGGCAAGTAGGGCGGATATCAACCCAACAACTAGTACGGGCCCGAACGCCAGCTTCATCCGAAACTCTGTAGCGTCCATCCCGGACGCGCGACAAACGTGCCGTCGCTACGAGCGTCAGCATGCAGCGGGATGCGGCGGTGTGGACGCTCACCGGCCGGCCGCAGCCGGGGCTGGAGGGCGGCGCCGCGATCTTCGGCCGCTGGCACACCCCGGTGCGCGGCGCGAAGGAGGTGCTCGGGCAGGCACCGGTGTCGTGCCTGGCCGAGGAGATCGCGACGCCCGGTGACGGGCAGATCAAGGCGCTGATCACGGTGGCGGGCAACCCGGTGCTGTCCACACCCGCGGGCGACAGACTCGACGAGGTGCTGCCGCGACTCGAGGCGATGATCTCCGTCGACTGCTGGCTCAACGAGACCACCCGCCACGCCGATGTGATCCTGCCCGGCCCGTCGCCCCTGGAGCAGCCGCACCACGACGACCTGATCCTGGCTTTCGCGGTCAACAGCGTCGCCAACTACTCCCCCCCGGTGTTCTATCCCGACGACCCCGGTCGGCCCGCCGAATGGGAGATCCTGATCCGGTTGACCGGTGCCGGTCAGCCGTCGGCATCACCAAACAATCACCTTTTGAACTTGCCGAAACGTGGCTGGTCGACAGCGGAGAAGTACGCTGAGCAGCGATGGTTGGCGGTGGAAGGGGCAGATGCTGCCGTGAACGCTGTGTTCGACGAGGTTGGGGTCGCGTCGGAAACGCGCGTCGGTGCGTTTCGTTTCTACTTTGACGATCAACGCTGGGAATGGTCCGAGCAGGTGCAGCGCATGCACGGCTACCAGCCCGGCGCGGTCACACCCACCACTGAGCTGATGCTCTCGCACAAGCACCCCGAGGACCGCGCTCAGATCGCGCAAACCCTCGACGCCATCCGCCGGACCGGCCAGCCTCTGAGCAGCCGACACCGCATCATCGACACCAGCGGCAAGGTGCGGTCTGTCATCGTGGTCGGCGAGCAGCTGCATGACGAGCAGGGCCGCGTTGTCGGCACTCAGGGTTTCTACATCGACACCACCCCGGATGAACGGGAGCAACAGGACCAGCTGACCGCCCAGCTCGCAATAATCGCTGAGAACCGGGCGGTCATCGAGCAGGCCAAAGGGGTATTGATGGCGGCCTACGGCATCGAAGCGAACCGCGCATTCGAGATTCTGACGTGGCGCTCACAAGAGACCAACGTCAAGATTCGTGAGCTGGCCTCACGATTTATGGCCGCTATCAGCGCGTCGCACTTGTCACCCCAAAGCCGTAGCCACGTTGACCACACATTGCTCATGCTCAGCTAGCGTCATGTACTGACACTCTGAAGTGTTCTTTAGCCAGCCGCTGCCACCTGCGGTCGAACAACTCCTGGCTGCACAACGTGCCGGCGCTGATGAAGGGCCGCGACCGGTGCACACTGCTGATGCACACCGACGATGCGCGACGGCGCGGCGTGGTGACGGGAGACCTCGTCGAGGTGGTCTCGCCGACCGGCAGGCTGCAGGTGCCGGTGGAGGTCATCGACGCGATCAAGCCGGTCGTGGTGTCGATGCCGCACGGCTGGGGCCACGTCAAGCCCGGCACCCGGATGTCGGTGGCCAACGGCTCGCCGGGTGTCAACACCAATGTGCTGTCACCGCCGACGTTCCTCGACGAGCCGTCCGGCAACGGCGCCCTCAACGGCATCCCCATCACGGTTATCCGCCGCGACACTAAACCCCTGCGACGACACGCCGCTCGGGTGCCGCGGCAGCTTGAGTTTCGCGAAGACGCGCCCCGCGACGACGCGCCCCGCGAAGACACCCCCCAACGCCCAGACCCGCTACGGCTTGATGCGGATCGGCCCCGGTGTCCACAGCCCGCTGCGCGTGGCGGTGCCCAGCTGCACACTCGCCGGTTGGGCGGCAACGATGGTGTCGAACTTGCGCAGCGAACCCCAGTCGCGGCCCCAGTCGTGGGACAGGTATGACCCCATCACGTGCGCCCGCAGCAGCAGGTCGGTGATGCCGAGCAGGCCACCGTTGATCCCGTCCTGCCACGTGTCGGTGTCCTGCTTCTTGGCGGTGTAGTCCGGAGTGATGCGGAACGCGGGGACTTCGGTGACCCCGGCGTTGTGCAGCATCGGATGCTGACACGGGAACGCCAGCCCCACGGCCCAGTCCATCAGCACCGGCTTGGTTGAGCCGACGTACCCCTGCAGCGACCGCAGGTCGGGCACCCGCGGCGGCGTGACGGCGATCCAGTCGCCCGGCGTCAGCGACAGGTCCTGCGCGACCACCCGGACCGCGACCGCGTCGCGCGGGATCGCCGAGCGGGGGAACCGCAGGTTGCGCCACGACGGCGCCGGACCCAGGTCGTAGGGCACCAGCCGCCCGGCCGGCACCGGCGCCCCGCCGGGCCCGGCCTTCGCGTACTCCAGTTCGACGGTCTGCCCGACGGTGTGGCCGTAGAGCACGCTGTTGCCGGTGATCACACCGGCGGCCGTGACGGCCACGAGGGGATGCCCGTCGTCGGCGGGCGGCAGCTGGTACCACGCCGACGTCAACGTGCTCTGCTGCTGGGGGCCCTCCACCCAGCTGCCCGCCAGCGGCACCCGTGCCGGATCGAGCCCGTACGGCAACGGCACGGTCGACCCGTTGATCCCCGGCGTGGACAACTTCGTCGGCGCGTCCCAGTCGTAGTCGGTGCCCGGCTGCGGCAGTGTCATCCGGACCGCCTCGGCGACAATGTGTTCCGGCACGCCGTTGGGCGAGAACCCGACGGGGTGCACGCCGCCGAGCGGCCCCAGCGGCCCGTAGTTGCCCGGCAGCGGCGTCAGGAAGCCGGCGTTGGTGTCCGGCTCCACCAGCACGTCGTCGGCCAGACCGCAGCCGCCGGCGAACGCGCGCAGGTTGGCCGCGGTGTTGGAGTACGTCGGGTACTGCCGCACCACACCGGCGAGCATCGAGCCGACGAACACGATGACCATGAATCCGGCCGCGATCGGGATCGGCGCCGCGGTCAGCGCGCGTGCCAGCCGGCCTTCGCCGTGCTCGCGCGACGCGAAGTGCAGCCAGATGGTGTACAGCGCCGAGATCGCGAACAGCGCGAAAAATATCGTGCTGATGGTGATTCCGTCGATGCGTGGCATCGCGTTGTTGAACGGCACGCCGTAGCTGGAGACGTACCACCAGCCGTTGGTGGTGGCGAAGCACAGCGCGAGCACGAACAGCAGCGCGGTCAGAAACGCCATCCGGTTACGTGACCACCGCAGCACCGTTGGCGACACCAGCACCGTCGCCAGCGCCGCCATCGCCGCGCCGACCGCGGCGAACAGGCCGAAGTGGTGCACCCACTTCGTCGGGGTGAACATCAGGAAGAACATCGTGCCGAAGATGACGCCCATCAGCCGCCACGCGGGCCCGCGTGCCACACCGGGAATCCGCTTGCGCCGCAACATGATGAACATCGCGGTGAACAGCGACAGCGCGGTGATCAGGAAGCCGAACCGGCGCGAAAGCGACCCGTCGACGGTCGGCAGGATCAGGTAGTAGTAGCGCAGGTTCTCGGTGTACCACTGCTGGCTCGGGCCGATCGCCGTGCGAATCTTGGTGGCCTCCAACACCGTCGCCATGGTCTGGTCGGCGAACACCACGGTCAGCACCACCGTGCCGGCGGCCAGCAGCGGCGCCACCAGCGGCCAGGTGCCGATGATCCGGTGCCGGCGCACCAGAATCCGCAGCATCGGTCGGCCGCCGGCGATCAGCGCGGCGACCGCGATCAGCCCCGTGGGCTGGATGCCGAGCGTGAACGCCGCGCTGAGGATGGCCAGCGCCGCGGGCGTCATCCGGCCGGAGATGATCGCGCGTTCGATCAGCACGTAGGTGATCAGCGAGCCGAGCGCGATCTGCCCCTCCGGCCGCAGGCCGTTGTTGAACGGCATCCACGCGGCCAGCAGCACCAGGCCCGCGGCCCACACCGCGGCCCGGTTCGACACCACCGCCGGTCCCAGCCGCGGCAGCACCTCGCGTGAGAGCAGCAGCCAGCACAACAGGCCGGCGATCAGGTCGGGCAGGCGGATCCAGATGCTGGCGTCGCTCACGTGGGTCATCAGCGCCAGCAGGTCGTAATACCAGCCGAACGGGTCTTCCGGGCTGCCGAACCAGCGGAAGTAGTTGGACATGTAGCCGGCAGGGCCGGCGACGCGGGCCATCTGCAGGATGTAGCCGTCGTCCGACGAGTTCGCGCCGACGATGTGCCAGATCAGGAAACCGAGCACGACCACGACGTCGACCGCGCTGAACGTGCGCCAGCGGGCCGGGACTAGCCGGTGCATCCGGCGGCCGTCGAGGCGGTCGAGTCGCCACAGCGCGATCAGCGAGATGGCCGTTGCGACCATCGCGACGATCATCGCGGTCAGCTTCAGCAGCGTCGGGCTGGTGGAGAACCGGGTGTCGATGACCGCCGAGAATCCGAGCCCCGGCGGGGCAGGCCCGGTCAGGTCGGTGAACACCCCGACGATGGCGGGCCGCAGGTTGGTGTCGGTGAACCCGGTGCGCAGCGGCTTGCCCGACGGGTCGGTGAGGCCGACGAACGTCGCGAACGTGCCGGCCCGCGACGACGTGATCTCGATCCGCTGGCACTGCGGGGTGTCCACCTGCGCCCGCGCGACGCTGCCCACGACGACGTTGCGGACGATGATGTCGACGCGGGTGCGGTTGACGTTCACCAGCATCGCGTTGAGCGCGGCCTGCTTGCCGTCCTTCGGGGCGGTGCCGAGCAGCAGGCCGCCCGCAGGCGGCATCGACCGCGCCACCCCGCAGGGGATTGTCGCGTTCAACGAGATCGCCGTCTCCGAGATCAGCGGCGCGGTCACGTTGGTCAGCCGGCCGTTCTGGGGCCAGTTCAGCGTCGCGGTGGTCTGCACGACCGGCAGCAGCGGGGTGGCCACCGACAGGACGAACCCGATCAGCCCGGCGATGGTGGCCACCCAGCGGGCGACCTTGACGTCGCGGCGCACCTTCTCGCGGTCGCCCGTTCCGGTCAGTGCGCGGGTCTCGGTCGTCGTCACGGCAGAGCTCGAATCGGTCCGGCGCGGGTCCAGCCGCGCACCGTGACGGATCCCTGGTCGATCACGGCGTTCGGCGCCTGCGAGGCGGGCACGAAGCGGTCATACCTCTCTATCACTCCCCAGTCGCGGTACCAGTCGTTGCGCAGGTAGGACGGAACCGTGTAGCCGCCGAGCAGCGCCTTGGTGACCAGCAGCGGGCCGCCGGCGCGGGCCGGCTCCCACAGTTCCGATGATGTGGCTGTCTGCTTGTGGTCGGGCATGATCCGGTATTGCGGGAGCTCGGCGACGCCGAGATGCTCGGAAAACGGCCGCTGGCACGGGAAGTTGGCGGCGGTGGCGATGTCCAGCAGCACCGGAGTCTGCGAACCGATGAGCTGCTGCGCCGTCTCGAGGACCGGGACGCGCGGCGGCGTGAACGCGAACCACTGATCCTCGCTGAGGTTCGGGTCGTCGGCGACGATCCGCGCGGCGTTGGCTTCCGGTGGCGCCCACGCGAGCGGGAAGCGCAGGTTGCGCCACTCCTTCTGCGGGCCGACGTCGATCGGCTGCACCTCGGCCAGCGGTGCCGTGGTGCCGTCGGGACGGTTCACACCCCACTGGAGTTTGAGGGACTGACCGTAGCTGAACGTGCCGTCCTCCTGGTACGACCAGATGGCGCCCGCGGCCGCGACCGCCACCAGCGGCCGGTCGGAGGTTCGCGCAGGCAGCGCGTACCACGCCGACTGCGCCTTGGCGGCGTACGAGTTCTCGCCGTAGCTGCCCATCACCGGCGTGCGGGCCGGATCCAGCCCGAACGGCAGCAGCACCCGTGACCCGTTGACCCCCACCGGGCCGTAGCCGCCCGCCGTGCCCATCGGGTCGAAGCTCGCGGTGATCGGCTTGTTCGGCGAGCCGTCGGAGTTCACCAGGCCGGGCTTGGCCACCACCGGCTCGGACTGCAGGTCGTCGCTGACGCCGTCCGGCGTGAAACCCACCGGGTTCGCGCCGCCGAGCGGGCCGGCGGGCCCGAACGTCTGCCCGGGCACCGGCTGCAGCATGCCGGCGTTGGCGTCGGGCTCGACGAGCACGTCGTCGGCCATCGCGCAACTGGTCTTCGACAGCCCGGAGGCCAGTGCCGCCAGGTTGGCCTTGGCGGTGGTGTACACGGGGTAGCGCACTGCGGCGCCCTTGAGCATCGACGAGACCTCGAGCACCACCATGATCGTCGCCACGATCAGCAGCGGGGTGGATGCCAGGATGCGGTTGCGGCGGTTGTCTTTGACCTCGGTGTGCCCGGCGAAGTCGAGCCGGAAGTGCAGCCAGCCCGCCAGCAGCCCGGTGGCGATCGCCAGCACCAGGAACATCGTCGTCACCGGGTGGCTGGCGATCACCGGCTCCTTGTCGAACCACGGCACCCCGTAGTTGCCGATGTAGAACCAGCCGTTGATGCCCGAGGTGGCCCAGGCCAGCACGAACAGCAGCGCGGTGACGTAGAGCGCCAGGTTGCGGCGACTGTGCAGGCCGACGCGGGCGAACGTGAACGCGGTCACGGCTCCCAGGGCGCCGGCAAGCCCGGCGAACGCGCCGAACTGCACGGCCCACTTGGTCGGAGTGAAGGTCAGCAGCAGCAGCCCGATCGCGGTGGTGCCGAGCAGCCGCCACAGCGGGCCGCTGGCCACCCCCGGAATCCTGCCGCGCCGCAGCAGCACCGCCAGCATCCCGAACAGGCACAGCATCAGCACCAGCACGGAGAACCGCCGGGTCAGCGACCCGTCGGTGGTCTCGACGGTTAAGAAGTAGTAGCGCAGAAACTCCTGATACCAGGCGATGGTCGGGCCGACGACGTATTTGATGCGCGCCGATTCGGCGACGGTGGCCAGGGTCTGCGCGCGGAAGACGACCACGAGGATCAGCGTGAGCGACGCCAGCAGCGCCGCGACCGGCGCCACTGTGCCGTCGGCGGCGCGGCGGCGGGCGATGATCCGCGCGATCGCACGGGCACCGGTGAGCAGCGCCGCGACCGCGATGAGGCCCTGCGGCGCCAGAGTCGCGGCCAGCGTGGCGGCGATGATGGCCGTGGCGGCCGGGACCAGCCTGCGCGTGGCGATCGCGTGCTCGACGAGCACCCAGGTCAGCAGCGTGAGGACCGCGATCAGCGGCTCCGGCCGCAGCCCGTTGTTGAACGGCAGCCACGCGGCCAGGAACACCGCGGCGGCGGTCCACACCGCGATCCGGTTCGTGGCGATCGATCTCCCGAGCCGGGGCAGCACCCAGCGGCTCAGGATCAGCCAGCACGCGATGCCGGCCAGCGTGGCGGGCAGCCGCATCCACACACCGTCGGTGCTGACCGACGCCATCCGGGCCAGCAGCGACGGATACCAGTCGAACGGCGCCTCCGTGGCGCCGAAGAAGCGGTAGTAGTTGGCGACGTAGCCGGCCTGATTCCAGACGCGCGCGATCGTGAGGTTGTAGCCGTCGTCCGATGAGATCGCGCCGATGACGTGCCATACCAGCAGCGTGCCGACGACCACGACGTCGGCCGGCCAAGTGCCGACATTGGCTCGCTGGGACCACCGCCGGCTGCGGGGCACACCCCTGCCGGAAAACACACGCCTGCCGGAAAACACACGCCTGCCGGAAAAACGGTCCAGCACGGCCAGGGCGATGATCGCGGTCACCACCGCAACGACGCCGAGCACCATCGCCGCGGTCTTCAACGGTGTCGGGGAGACGACGAATCGGGTATCGACGTCGATCCGCGCGCTCAGGCCGGGCTGCGGCGGCACCTTCAATTCCGTGAACAAGCCGGCGACTTGCGGTTTCTTCTCGATCGGCAGCGTGCCCGCGGCGCGGGGGATGCCCACGAAGTCGGCACCGACCCCGGTGACGTTGGCCCAGATGTGCAACGTGCTGCAGCCGCCGGCGGCGATCGCGGGCCGGGGCGCGGCGGCTGCCACCGAGTCACGGAACGCGACGACGACGAAGTCGGCGTTCGCGCGGACGAACAGCCCGTTCTTGGTCGCCTCGTCACCGGCGTTGGCCGGGATGGTGGAGAACACCAGGCCGCCGCTCGTGGGCAGCGTGGCGATCGCCGGGCACGGGATGGACACATCCAGCGCGTGCGGCGCGCCCGCGACCAGCGGCGCGGTGACGTCGCCGACGGGCCCTTGTGGCCAGTGGATGGTGGCCGTCGTCTGCTTCACCGGCAGCAGCGGGACCAGCGCACACAGCACCACCCCGGCGATCCCGGAGACCGCGGCGACCAGCTTCGCGATGCGGTGAGCCCGCGCCGGTCTCACTTCACCACCGCTGGGCACGAGCGTCGATGGTATGCGACGTTCCTAATGGCGAAGCGGCGCCGGGCTCCACAGCCCGCTACGTGTTGTGGTACCGAGATCGAGCCGAGCCGGTTGCGCGTTGGGGTAGTACTGATCAAGCCGCTGCAACGAGCCCCAGTCGCGGAACCAGTCGTCCTTGAGGTACGTCGCCACGGTGGTCGCCCGGAACAGCAGTTCTGTGATGCCGAGGGGTCCGCCGCCGACGTTGTCCATCACCGGCGAGTTCGCCTCGGCGCCGAAGCGGTCGGGCAGGATCCGCCACTCCGGCGCCTCGATGACTCCGTAGTCGTGGCCGAACGGCCGCTGGCACGGGAACGCAAGGCCCACCAGCCAGTCCAGCAGTACCGGGTCCGTCGAGCCGACGACCTCCTGCAGCGTCCGCAGCTGCGGGATCCGCGGCGGGGTGAGCGCGATCCAGTGCTGTGGGGCCAGGTCCTCGTCGCTGGCGTACAGCCGGACCTGGGTCGCGCCGGCCGGGATCGCCGACATCGGCGCCCGCAGGTTGTGCCAGGCGGGCGGGGCCCCGACGTCGGCGAAGCTCATCGCGCCGCTGACCTTGCCGTCGTCGCCGGCCCACTGCAGCTGCACCTCGCGCGGGTCGAACCGCCCTGCCGCGGACACCACCAGCAGCGGGCCGGCCTTGGCGCGCGGCGGCAGCCGATACCACGCCGACCGCAGGTGGGCGGGGATCTGCAGGCCGCTGCGCCAACTTCCCAGCACCGGCGTGCGGACCGCGTCGAGGTTGTACGGAAGCCGGGCGCGGGATCCGTTGATGCCGCCGGCGGCCGTGGTGCCGCCCTCGGTGCCGGTTTCGCTGGACGTGACGAGCCCGTTGTTGTCGACGAAGCTGCCGCCGCCCGGCGGTTGCGCGACCGGGTCGGCGGAGACGTCGGACGGAATCCCGTTGGGCGTGAAGCCGTCCGAGGTGGCCGCGCCGAGCGCGTCGGCGACCGGGACCCCCACCGGCGCCAGCATCCCGGCGTTGGGGTCCTGCTCGACCATCACGTCGTCGGCCAGGCCGCAGGTCTTGCCGGTCAGTGCCTCCAGGTTGGACCGGCCTACCGTCCACGCCGGGTACTGGCCGATCATGGCGGCGGTCAGCGAGAACACCTCGAAGGCCACCAGCAGCCACGCCGCGACGGCCAGCGGCGACTGCAGGACTCGGCGCAGCCGCGGCCAGCGCCCGTTGGTCGTCGCCGGCCCGTCCCCCGCGCGCGGGCGGTCCCCCCAGTCGCGGCCGGAGAAGTGGAACCACGCGGCCAGCAGCAGCGTCAGCACGCACAGCCCGAGCAGCATCGTGGTGACGCCGAAGTGGAATTGGGGGAACGAATTCGACCACGGCACACCGAAGTTCGACACGTACCAGTAGCCGTTGACGCTTGCGAAGCTCAGCGCCGTCACGAACAGCACCAGGGCCGCGAACACCGTCCGGTTGCGCCGCGATTTCATCACCGACGCGGTGACCGCGACCGCGGTCAGCGCCCCGAGCGACCCCGCCAACCCGGCGAACACCCCGAAGTGGTGCGTCCACTTCGTCGGCGTGAACATCATCGCGATGAACGAGATGATCGTGATGCCGATGATGCGGCGGGTGGGACCCGCCGCAGTGCCTGGAATCCTGCCCTTGCGCAACGACATCGCCACCGACACGGCGAGCGCGATGATCAGTGTCAGCACCGCGAAGCGGCGCGCCACCGAGCCGTCCGGGCTGGCCATGAACAACCGCTCGTAGCGGATGTGCTCGTCGAACCAGCTCAGGCTCGGCCCGACCGCCGACTTCAGCATGTTGGCCTGGGCCTCGCCGATGAAGGTCTGGTCCCGGAAGATCAGGATGATCGTCACGGTGCAGGCCGCCAGGATCGGGGCCAGCAGCGCCACGTAGCCGAACCGCTTGGAGCGCCGGTGCAGGATCGTGCGCAGCGGCCCGATCGCGACCAGCAGGGAGCCGATCGACGCGATGCCGGTGGGCCCGGAGAACAACGTGAGGGCGCCGATGACGCAGGCGACCGCCAGTGGCAACAGCCGGCTGGTGGCCACCGCGCGTTCGACCGAACACCACGTCAGCAGGATCCCCAGCGCGATGATCGGCTCGGGCCGTAACCCGTTGTTCAGCGGAAGCCAAAATGCCAGGAACATCGCCGCCGCGGTCCACGCGGCGGCCCGGTTGGCCTTGACCGCGTGGCCCAGCCGGGGGATCACTTCGCGGCTGATCACCCACCAGCAGGCCAGCGCCATCGCCAGCGTGGGCAGCCGCATCCACGCGCTGTTCGTGCTGACGTGCGCCCAGAGCGCGAGCAGGTCGTAGTACCAGCCGAACGGCGCTTCCGGCGTGCCGAACCAGCGGTAGTAGTTCGCCATGTAACCCGCGTGCTCGGATACCCGGGCCATGGTCAGGATGTAGCCGTCGTCGGAGGTGTTGGCGCCGACGAAGTGCCACCAGACCAGCACGGCGGTCACCAGCCCGTCGAGTGGGGTCAGCGACCACCACTTGGCGGGCAGGATGCGGCGGTGGCGCATGCCGTCGGCGGTGTCGAGCACGTGCAGCGCGATCAGCGCGACGATGGTCATCACCACCCCGATGACCATCGCGAGCATCTTCAGCAGCGTCGGCGCGCTGCTGTAGCGGGTGTCGATCGTTGCCGAGAGGCGCAGGTTGGGCGGCGCCGGGCCGGACAGGTCGGTGAAGACGCCGACGATCTGCGGGCGGAAGTCATAGCCGCCGCGTTCGCCTCGCAACGGCGCGCCGGGATTGTCGCTGTCGGGGCCTTTGACCAGGCCGACGAATTCGCCGGTCACCTTGTCGGCATGGGCGGTGAACGTCAGCCGCTCGCACGCCGGGGAGAGCACCTGGTTCAACGGCGCGACCACCACCGGGGTGTTGCGGATGATGACGAGCAGGTCGTTGTTGACGCGTTGGATCAGCAGCCCCCGGTCGACGGCCTTGGGCGCCTGTTTGGGCACCGTCGACAGCAGCACGGTCTTGCCGGCGTTCTCCGGACCCGCGAGGCCGGCGGCCGCGCTGCACGGGACCGAGATGTTCAGATCCGTGGCGACATAGGAGATCAGCGGCGCGGTGACGCTTGCGAACACGCCGTTTTGCGGCCAGTTCAGCTGGGCGGTGGTCTGCTTGACCGGAAGCAGCGGGGTGACAAGCGCCAGCAACGCGCCGAGCAGCCCGGCGGCGATCGCGACCATCCGGGCGATCCGGTACTGGTCCATCCCGTGCGTGACCGTGCCGGGTGGTAACTGCCCAGCCTGAGGGGCAGCGTCAACAGCCATTTAGGCAGCCCTCCCCGGATGACGGATGGCCAGCACGAACGGGCCGATATTGCTGACGGTAAACCGTGGATCATCGAACAACCTAGCCTGCAGGGGAACCTGGTACCGCCGCACATTGGGCTGGTTCGGGTAAACATCGGCGGCCAGCCGCAATGTATAGGTGTCGTTCGCGCCGCGCCGCATCAAGAACACGGTCGGCGGCTGCCACGGCAGCGAGTCCAGCGCCGCGATGAACTGGTCCGGCGATTTGAGCGCCGACCAGCTTCTGATCGCGGCGGCCCGCTGGTCGAACTGGGCCAGCGGGTTGGCGTAGTGCGGGGTCAATCCCTGAAAGCCCCAGTAGGGGTAGTAGGACAGGAAGCTGTAGTCGGCGGTGAGCACCACGGTCTTGTCCCGCGGTTCGCCGGTGACCTGCCGGATCTTCGCATCGATCTGCGAGTAGTAGGTCTCGGCGCCCGGCGGTCGCCGGTCCGCGCGCTGGCCGTTGCCGTCGGTGTCGGTGTAGGCGACGACGATGTCGGAGCGCAGCACATCGGGAATGTCCTGGCTGAAGGTCAGGGCCCCGATGACGCCGAGTACGCCGGCGGCGACGACGATGCGGCGGCCCACGGCGGGGTCGTAGCGGCGGGCCAGCGCGAGCGCGCCCTCGACGAAGCCGAACGCGCCGGCCGCGGACAGCAGAACGGTCAGCGTCGGCTGCAGCCGGAACGAGAGCAGGGTGGTGCCCGCCAACGTGGTCAGCATCGACAGCAGCGACCACACATAGACGGTCAGGACGCCGATGGCCAGGGCGGCGGCCCGCGTCGACGTCCTAGCCCGCACCACCAGCCAGATCGTGCCGACCATGCACAAGGCTCCGAGAAGCGTGAAGTGCAGCATCGGGAACGACAGCTGCGCGCCGTCCACGGGCAGGTAGTGCTGCGCGGTGCCGGATTCGGCAGGGGAGCGCTTCACCGCGGCAAGCAGATACGGCAGCCAGCCGATCAGCGCGATCGCCGCCGCGATCGCCCCGATCACGACCAGCCGCAACAGCGGCGCCCACGGGTCGTGCCGGCGTCGGGCTACCGCGGCGGTCAGCGCCATCACGGCCACGGTGAACGCGGTGTAGGCCGGCAGCAGCGTGTACCAGAGCGCCGCGACTCCGAGGAATACGCCGACGCCGACGACCGCGGACCTGCCGGCGCCCCGCAGCCCCGACCACGCCAGCACCAGCACCGGCGGCAGCAGCACCGTGATCATCGCAGCGTAGGGCTCGGTCGATGCATAGGCCAGCGTCGTCGCGGCGGTCGCGGTCGTGACGATCAGGGCGTGATCGAAGCGAATCATGCGCTGCCACAACACGAACGCGACCACGATCGCGATCGTGATCGAGGTGATCGCCCACGGCTTGAACATCTCCCACGCCGGGGTGCCGGTGAGCGTGGAAGCCCGGCCACCGATCCAGAACCAGCCGGGCGGATAGTACGGCGGCAACCCGATGTAGGTCATGTCGTGCAGCGCGGAGCTGTCGGCCAGCCGGGTCAGGTATTCGGTGCGGAACTGCTGGTCCACCGAGATGCCGAACAGGTAGAGCTTGGTCGCGCCGAGCGGCATCGCCAGAGTGACGACCGCGAACGCCGCGAGGAACACCAGCGCCCCGGCATGAGCCACCGCGCGGTGCCCACGTCGCCACAGCCATCCGGCGGCCAGCAGCCCTGCAAGACAGCAGAATTGCCCGACGGTGGTCAGCGCGTGCAACTGGTTCGACGAGTTGTACGCCGGCCACTGCACCCCCGCGATCGCGATCAGCGACACCACACTCACGGCGACCGCCACCACGACCGCCACGGCCATCTGACCGGTGGTGGCCAATGCTGTCCTCATGCTCAGATGGGCAGCTTTCGGAAGAGCGGCCGCGGGACGTGCCGCAGCACCATCATCACGTAGCGGAACGCCGGCGGCGCCCACACCAGTTCCTTGCCCTTGGCGGCGGAGTTGACGGCCAACTCGGCGACGTACTCCTTGTCGACGGTCAGCGGCGCTTCCTTGATGTGTGCGCTCATCCGGGTACGGACCTGCCCGGGCCGGATGACGAGCACCTTGACCCCGTGCTCGCGCAATGCTTCTCCGAGTCCGAGGTAGAAGCCGTCGAGCCCGGCCTTGGTGGAGCCGTAGACGAAGTTGGACCGGCGCACCCGCTCCCCGGCCACTGTGCTCATCGCGATGATTTGGCCGAACCCCTGTGCGCGCATCCGCTCGCCGAGAAGCACACCGACCGAGACCGCGGCCGTGTAGTTGATCTCGGCGATCTGTACGGCCTTGCGCTGGTTCTGCCACAGCTCCTCGGCGTCGCCGAGCAAACCGAACGCGACGATCGCGACGTCTATGTCTCTGGGGCCGTCCCCGTCGATGAAGGCTTCCTCGATGACCTTCGGGTGGGTGTCGGTCTCGACCGCGTCGAAGTCGACCAGCTCCACCGAACGGGCGCCGGCGGCCTTCATCTGCGCGACCGCGTCGTCGCGGCCCGGGTCGTCGGGCAGGCAGGCCAGCACGATGCGCGCAGGCGCGTCGGCCAGGTAGCGCTCGCAGATCGCCAGCCCGATCTCCGACGTCCCGCCGAGCAGCAGGATGGTCTGTGGGTTGCCCACGGCGTCAATCATTTACAGTAGCTCCAGGCGTCGGGCCATGTCCGAGGCGAAGACCCCGTTCGGATCGACCTTGCGCCGCAACGCGATCCACTCGTCGATGCGGGGATACATGGCGTGGAACATCTCAGCGGTGGTTCGGGAGTCCTTGGCGGTGTAGAGCCGCCCGCCGAACTTCAGCACCCGGCGGTCGAGCTCGTTGAGGAACCCGTTGAGCCCCGGCTTGATGGGAAAGTCGACACAGACGTTCCAGCCCGGGATCGGGAAGCTCAGCGGTGCGCGGTTGCCCGGGCCGAACAGCTTGAACACGTTGAGAAACGAGTAATGACCGGACTTCTGGATGTCTGCGATGATGGCCTTGAACTCGTCGACCGCCTCGGTGGGCACGACGAACTGGTACTGGCCGAAACCCGCCGATCCGTAGGCGCGGTTCCACTCACCGAACATGTCCAGCGGGTGGTAGAACTGCGTCAGGTTCTGCACCTTCCCGCGATAGGTGCCCGATTTGCGGTACCACAGCTCGCCGATCGCTTTGGAGGTGTACTTGTTCGCCAGCCCGTTCGGGAAGATGTCGGGCAGCGTGACCAGCTGCGGCGCATCGAATTTCAGCGGGTTCTTCCGAACCTTCTCGGGCAGCTGGTCGAGCCTGGCCAGTGAGCCGCGGGATATCGCGGCCCGGCCCAGCTTGGGTGGCGCGCTGATCGCGTCGAACCAGGCGCTGGAGTAGGTGTAGTTGCCCTCGCTGCCGTTGGTGTGAAACGCGACGGTCTCGTCGAGGGTGCCTGTCACGTCGCCGTCGGCGATGAAGTACGCGGTCTCGGTGGGCGTCATCTCGATCGTCGCCCGCAAGATGACGCCGGTCAGCCCGTTGCCTCCGACCGTGGCCCAGAACAGCTCCGCCTCGGCCCCGTCGGGCGTGAGGTGGTGCAGGTCGCCGTCGGCGGTGAGCAGGTCCATCGACCGGACGTGATTGCCGAAGCTGCCGGCGCTGTGGTGGTTCTTGCCGTGGATGTCGCAGGCGATCGCGCCGCCGACGGTGACCTGTCGGGTGCCCGGCAGCACCGGAACCCACAGCCCCAACGGCAGCGCCGCCTTCATCAACTGGTCGAGGTTCACCCCCGCGTCCACGTCCACGACGTGGGTGTCGGCGCTGATCGAATGAATCCTGTTCAGCGGCGTCATGTCGATCACCAGGCCGCCGCCGTTTTGGGCGTTGTCGCCGTAGGAGCGGCCCAGCCCGCGCGCGATCACGCCCCGGGTGCCGCCGTCGGCAACGCGGGCCACCGCCTTGGCGATGACCTCGGGATCCGGTGTCGACAACACCTCGGCGACGGTCGGCGCGGTGCGGGCCCAGCCGGTGAGCCTCCTGGTGCTCGTGGTCAGCATCGTCAAAGAGGGTACCGTGCGGTTTCCCGCGCTCACCGCAGCCGGAAAATGACCGAGCGTTGCACGATGAAGTTGATCACAGTCGCCGTGCCCTGGGCGATCGCGTACGCGACCACCACGGCCCAGGTCCGGTAGTTGAAAAGATGCAGGCACAGGTGATTCAGTCCGACCTGCACCACGAACGTCAGGCCGTAGAGCAGCATGACCGCGACGAAGCGCGCGGTGCTCGGCTCGGCCTGAAACGTCCACCGCCGGTTGATCAGGTAGGCCGTGATGGTGCCCGCGACGAAGCTGATCATCTTGGCCGGGTCGTACCCCAGACCTACCGCGTGCAGCAACACGTACAGCCCGAAGTCCACGACCGCCGACAAGCCGCCGGTGATGACGAAGCGCAGCACCTGTGTCCTGAGCGCGAAGTTTGGCGGCGGGGCGGTATCAGCCACCCGCGAAGCTTAAAGCGTGTTGGCGCCGGCCCCGGGGGGCGGTCAGCCGCAGCCGCCCACGCTGACGTGACGGCCGCTGACGCTCGCACACCCGTTCACCGCGGGCGGAGGTGGCGGTGGGGGAGGAGGCGGCGGGGGCGGCGCCGCGCCCGGTGGCGGCGGAGGGTCGTCCGGCAACGGCGCGTAGTAGGACGGCGGCGGGACCCAGGGTGCGACCGCGTCGGCCACGTTGGTGCACCCACCCGCGGAAACGTGCTGTCCGCCGACGCTTCCGCACACGTCCGCCCTGGCGGGGGCGGGCGCCTGGACCGCGCCGAGCGCGCCGGGCACGGCTGCCAGAGACAGGACGGCAGCGACGGCTGCGCACCAGGACCGCATGCGTCGACTATAGGGAGTCAAGGCCTCGTAAAGCTCCTGTTTCAGCAAACGACTTAGTCGTATCGTGCTGATGTGCATGCGGGTGACATCGCAGAGGAGTTTCCGGTGGTGACGATGGACTCCGGAGCGCTGGACGCCGCGCGCATGCTCGCGGAGCATCGGCTGCCCGGAATCGTCGTCACCGACTCGTTCGGGCGTCCGCGCGCCGTGCTGCCCGCCTCGCAGGTGGTCCGGTTCATCGTGCCCGGCTACGTGCAGGACGATCCGTCGCTTGCCGGTGTGCTCAGCGAGTCGATGGCGGACCGCAGCGCCGACCGACTCGGCGGCAAGAAGGTCCGGGACGTGTTGCCCAAGAACCTGCTGGACGTCCCGAGCGTGGAGGCCGACGACACGCTGATCGAGGTGGCCGCGATCATGGCCAGGTTGCGCAGCCCGCTGGTCGCCGTGATGAAGGGCGGTGCGTTGCTTGGGGTGATCACCGCGTCGCGCCTGCTGGAGGCGGCGCTGAAGCGCTGAACTCGGCTCAGCCCTGATAGGTTTGCTACCGGTGTGCCGGGAAGGCTGGTCGGCGGTGACGTCGCCCTACCCGGAGGACCACGATGACCGCGCTCGCGATCACGGTCTTCGTGGTCGCCTACACGCTGATAGCCAGCGACCGCGTCAACAAGACCGTCGCCGCGCTGTGTGGGGCGGCGATCATTGCCGCATTGGGTATCCTCGGATCCGACGACCTGTTCTTCTCCCGCCGCACCGGCATCGACTGGGACGTCATCTTCCTGCTGCTCGGAATGATGATCATCGTCAGCGTGCTGCGGAAGACCGGCGTCTTCGAGTACATCGCGATCTGGGCCGCCAAGCGCTCCAACGGTTCTCCGCTGCGGATCATGATCCTGCTGGTGCTGGTCACCGGCTTCGCGTCGGCGCTTCTGGACAACGTCACCACGGTGCTGCTGATCGCGCCGGTCACGCTGTTGATGTGCGACCGGCTCGCGATCAACGCCGCCCCTTTTCTGATGGCCGAGGTTTTCGCGTCCAACATCGGTGGCGCCTCGACGCTGGTCGGCGACCCGCCGAACATCATCATCGCGAGCCGGGCGGGTCTGACGTTCAACGACTTCCTGCAGCACACGGCGCCGATCGTCGTGATCGTGATGGCCGTGTTCGTCTTGATGCTGCCCCGGCTGTTCCGCGGGTCGTTCGACGCCGATCCTGAGCGTGTTGCCGACGTGATGTCTCTGGAGGAACGCGAGGCGATCCGCGATCCGCGGCTGCTGATCCAGTGCGGTGTGGTGGTGGCGGCGGTGTTCGCCGCGTTCGTCGCGCATTCGGCGCTGCACCTGGAGCCGTCGGTCGTCGCCCTGCTGGGCGCGGGCGTCCTCATCCTGATCTCCCGGCTGGACCGGTCCGACTACCTCGCCGAGGTGGAGTGGGAAACGCTGCTGTTCTTCGCCGGGCTGTTCGTGCTGGTCGGCGCGCTGGTGAAGACCGGTGTGATCAACGAACTCGCACGCCTGGCCGCCGGGGTGACGGGCGGCAACCCGCTGGTCACGGTGATGCTGATCCTCGGCGTTTCCGCGCCGGTGTCCGGGATCGTCGACAACATCCCATACGTGGCGACGATGGCGCCGATCGTCAGCGAGCTGGCCGCCGGCCTTGCACATCAGCTGCATTCCGGCGCGGTGTGGTGGGCACTGGCGCTGGGCGCGGACTTCGGCGGCAACCTGACGGCGGTGGGCGCCAGCGCGAACGTGGTGATGCTCGGGATCGCCCGCCGGTCGGACAGCCCGATTTCGTTCTGGGAATTCACCCGCAAGGGCGTGCTGGTCACCGCGATGTCGATCGGGCTTGCGGCTGTTTACCTGTGGCTGCGCTACTTCGCGCTGGCGTGACGCCGTC
>NZ_DATFYW010000154.1:0-9475 GCF_035314905.1 Mycobacterium sp. | reverse complement strand
CCGATCAGCCGCGGCACAACGGGATCGTCGTGGGAGTCGACGGATCGGCCTGCTCGAAAGTCGCCGTCAAGTGGGCCGCACGCGAGGCCGCGATGCGCAACGCAGCGCTCACCGTTGTTCACGTGGCGTATCCCGGCGTTGGCGCGTGGTCGGGATGGGGAATTCCCGCGGCACCGCTGCCGGAGAACTTCGCCAGGCTTCAGGAAGACGAAGCCCGCAAGGTCATCGATGACGCCATCGACATCGTCGGTGCCGCCACCGAGGGCGATGATCGCCTTCGGGTCAACAGCGAAATCTTGTGGTCGTCGGTTGTGCCGGCCCTGGTGGATCTGACGAAAGAGGCGCAGATGATCGTGGTCGGGTGCCGCGGCCGGGGTGCGCTGTCGAGTGCGCTGCTCGGGTCGGTAAGCACGGCTCTGGCCCATCATGCGCACTGCCCCGTCGCGGTGATGCACGACGAGGCGCCGCAGCGTGAGGGATTCAGGGACGCACCCGTGCTCGTCGGCATCGACGGCTCGCCGGCGTCGGAGTTGGCGACGACGATAGCGTTCGACGAAGCGTCATGGCGGGGCGTCGATCTGATCGCCTTGCACACCTGGAGCGATGCCGACTGGCGGCACTTTCCGGGGGTCGAGTGGTCCGAAATCAAGGCCGCGGCCGAGGAGACGTTGGCGGAGCGCCTGGCCGGGTGGCGGGAGCGCTACCCGGACGTCACCGTGCGCCGGACAGTGGTGTTCGATCACCCGGCCCGTCATTTGCTCGAGCAGTCGAAGTCGGCACAGTTGGTGGTGGTCGGCAGCCACGGCCGCGGAGGATTCGGCGGCGCGCTGCTCGGATCGGTGAGCACCGCGGTCGTGCATGCCGCGCAGGTGCCGGTCATCGTCGCCCGTCAGCGTTGACCCCTCGCTGACTTCCGCGGCAAGTACCCGCAGGCCCGAAGTGCCCCAGCGAGCCGGGGACGACTGTTCAGGCACAAAGGACCTTTGTCCCTATTGGGGGGGCTTCGGGTGCGGAAAGCATGGGGCTGTCACCGGATCGAAGGGACCGCGATGAAATCCGCCGACGCTGCCAACGGATCGGCTGCGACCGTCAACCTCATCCGTAAAAACCGTTCCGATCTGCGCGTTGAGCCGAATTTGGCGCACTACGACGAGACCTGCGCCAGCTTTGCCTGGTCGGATGTGCCGGAGCTGTGCAAGGGCATGGGCCCCGGCGTGTGCAACATCGCCTACGCGGCGATCGACCGGCACGCCGACGGTCCGCACGCATCGCAGACGGCGCTGCGGTTCATCGCCGACGGGTGGGACGGCGCGCTGTCGTCGCACGATCTCAGCTATGCAGAACTGAGGCGGCTGGCGCGGCGGTTCACCGGCGTGCTGCGTTTGCTGGGCATCACCAAGGGCGACCGGGTGTTCACGCTTATGGGCCGGTGCCCGGAGCTCTACATCAGCATCTTCGGTGCGCTACGCAACGGCAGCGTCGTCTGCCCGCTGTTTTCGGCGTTCGGGCCCGAACCAATCGCCACCCGCGTCACCCTCGGCGAGGCCGACGTGCTGGTCACGACCGCGGCGATCTACGAGCGCAAGATCGCCAAGATCCGGGATCGGCTGACATCGGTGCGCCACATCGTCGTCATCGACGACGATGTGGCCCGCGACGATGCGCGGGGAACGCTGAACTTCTGGCAGCAGATCAGCGCCGCCGGCGACGACGCGCCGGTCGAGCCGACAACCGCCGACGACCCGGCACTGCTTCACTTCACCAGCGGCACGACCGGAACACCGAAGGGCGCCATGCACGTGCACGGCGCGGTGGCGATGCACTACATCACGGGCTTGTACGCCCTGGACTTGCATCCCGACGACATCTTCTGGTGCACCGCCGATCCCGGCTGGGTGACGGGCATGTCCTACGGGGTGATCACGCCGCTGCTGCATGGGGTGACCTCGATCGTCGACGAAGCTGAGTTCGATGCCGAACGCTGGTACCGGATCCTGCAGAACGAAGGTGTGACCGTCTGGTACACCGCACCGACCGCGATCCGGATGCTGATCAAGGCCGGCACTGAGCTTCCGGCGCGTTACCGGTTCGGCCGGCTGCGGTTCATCGCCAGTGTCGGCGAGCCCCTCAACGCCGAAGCGGTGTGGTGGGGAAAGCAGGTGCTGGGGCTGCCCATCCACGACAACTGGTGGCAGACCGAAACCGGAGGGATCATGATCGCCAACACCCCGGCCTTCGACATCAAGCCCGGCTCGATGGGCCGGCCCCTGCCCGGGGTGCAGGCACATGTGGTGCGCCGCAACGACGACGGCACGGTATCGGTCCTCACCGCGCCCGACGCGCAGGGCGAGCTGGCCCTGGAAACGGGTTGGCCATCGATGTTCCGGGGATACCTGCACCAGCCCGACCGCTACCGCGGCTGCTTCTACGACGCCCTCTATCTGACCGGGGACCTGGTCAAACGTGACGCCGACGGCTACTTCTGGTTCGTCGGCCGTGGCGACGACGTCATCAAATCCTCCGGCCATCTGATCGGGCCGTTCGAGGTGGAAAGCGCGCTCACCGATCATCCGGCGGTCGCCGAGGCGGCGGTCATCGGCAAGCCCGATCCGACCGTCGGCGAGGTGGTGAAGGCGTTCGTGTCGCTCAAGGACGGCGTCGTCGGCGACGACACACTGCGCCGTGAGCTGATGGGCCACGCCCGAAAGCGGCTCGGGGCAGCGGTGGCGCCCAAAGAGATCGAGTTCGTCGATGCACTCCCGCACACCCGCAGCGGCAAGATCATGCGCCGCCTGCTCAAAGCGCGTGAACTCGGCCTGCCCGAGGGGGACACCTCGACGATCGAGACACCGCCGGACCCGGCCACAGCGGGGGTGTCACCATGACCGACCCGGACCTGGCGCGTGAGCTGCTGTCGGACATGGTGCGGGTGCGCCGGATGGAAGAGCGCTGCGCCGAATTGTACGGGGAAACCAAAATCCGCGGCTTCCTGCATCTCTACGTCGGCGAAGAAGCCGTCGCCGCGGGGTCGCTGCGCGCGCTGACCGCCGACGACGCCGTGGTCGCAACCTACCGCGAACACGCCCACGCGCTGCTGCGCGGTGTCCCGATGACCGCCATCATGGCCGAGATGTTCGGCAAGGAACAAGGATGCTCACGGGGCAGGGGCGGGTCGATGCACCTCTTCGACGCGGGCATGCGCTTCTACGGCGGCAACGCCATCGTGGCCGGGGGTCTGCCCCTTGCGGTGGGATTGGCGCTGGCCGACGCGATGCTGCACAGAAACAGGGTGACCGCCTGCTATTTCGGCGATGGCGCGGTTGCCGAGGGCGCTTTTCACGAGTCGTTGAACATGGCCGCACTGTGGCGTCTACCGGTGCTGTTCTGTTGCGAGAACAACCTGTATGCGATGGGCACCGCGTTGCACCGTGCCCAATCCCAGACCGACCTCGCCGCGAAAGCGGCCGCCTACAACGTGCCCACCGCCACGGTGGACGGGATGGACGTCATCGCATGCCGCGATGCGGCCCAACGGGGTGCCGACCACATCCGCAACGCCGGTGGGCCGTTCTTCATCGAATTCCACACCTACCGCTTCCGGGCACACTCGATGTTCGACCCGGAACTCTACCGAGACAAGGCCGAAGTGAAGCAGTGGCGCAAACGCGACCCCATCGAGCTCTTCACGGCGCAGTGCCTCAAGGATGGCGTGCTCACCGACGAGGACCTGGCATCGATCGAGCAGGCCGCCGCCCGCGAGGTCGAGGAGGCGGTCGCGTTCGCCGAGGCGGGAACATGGGAAAGCGTCGAGGATCTCGAACGCGACGTCCTCACGCCGAGCGCGGCGGCGGTTCGATGAAGACGACATACCGCAGCGCGGTTCACGACGCGATGCGCGACGCGCTGCGTGACGACTCGCGGGTCGTGCTGATGGGTGAGGACGTGGGCCGCTACGGCGGCACCTACGCCGCCTCCAAGGGGCTTCTCGAGGAGTTCGGCCCGGAACGGGTCCGCGACACACCGTTGTCGGAGCTCGGTTTCGTCGGGATCGGGATCGGCGCCGCGCTCGGCGGGCTGCGCCCGATCGTCGAGGTCATGACCGTCAACTTCAGCTTGCTGGCCCTCGACCAGATCGTCAATACCGCTGCCGCGCTGCGACACATGTCCGGCGGTCAGTTCTCCGTCCCGCTGGTCGTGCGGATGGCCACCGGCGCCGGACGACAGCTCGCCGCGCAGCACTCGCACAGCCTGGAAGGGTGGTATGCCCATATCCCCGGGATCAAGGTGGTAGCGCCGGCCACCGTCGCCGACGCCTACGGGATGCTCGGCGCGGCGCTGGCCGATCCCGACCCGGTCCTGATCTTCGAGCATGTGCAGCTGTACAACAACTCGGCCGACGTCGATGCACTACGGCCCACCGACATCTCCCGAGCGGCGGTCCGCCGTGACGGATCCGACCTCACGATCGTCACCTACGGGGGTTCGCTGCCGAAGGCCCTGGACGCGGCCGATCGGCTGGCGCTCAACGAAATCAGCTGCGAGGTGATCGATTTGCGTGTGCTTCGGCCCCTGGACACCGACACCGTCCTCGAGTCGGTGCGCAAGACCCACCGGGCGGTGGTGGTCGACGAAGCGTGGCGCACCGGCAGCCTGGCAGCCGAGATCAGCGCATGCATCGCCGAGGAGGGCTTCTACGAGCTCGACGCGCCGATCGCCCGGGTGTGCAGCGCCGAAGTCCCGATACCGTATGCCAAACATCTCGAAGAGGCCGCACTGCCTCAAGTGGACAAGATCGTCACCGCCGCGAAAACCGTTCTCGGGCGGTAGCGATGATCGAGTTCAAGATGCCGTCGCTCGGCTCCGACATGGACGAGGGCACCCTCAACGAATGGCTGGTCAAGCCGGGGGACACCGTCAGCCGCGGCCAGGTGGTCGCCGTGGTGGAAACCACCAAGGCGGCCGTCGAGGTCGAATGCTGGCATGAGGGAACCGTGCACGAGCTCCTCGTCCCCATCGGCCAAACCATCCAGGTCGGAACCGTGATGGCCATGCTGCTGGCACCCGGGGAAACCCCCGGATCCCCGCCCACGCCCGCCGCCGCAGTGGCGCCTTCCCCGGCGCCCCAGCCGGTGCCGGCCGTCGCGGCTCCGGCAGACAACGTCGAGCGTCGCGCGGCCCGGCCGCGTCATCGCCCGTTCGTGTCGCCCGCCGCACGCCGCCTCGCCGACAAACTCGGCGTCGACATCGGCGAGGTAACCGGCACCGGCCCGCAGGGTGCCGTCACGATCGCCGACGTCGAAAAGGCCTCGGCGTCAACGGCAAAGCCCACTGTCGCCGACCGCGCCGCCCAGATGCGCCGCTCGATCGCCGCGGCGATGAGCCGGTCGAAGCGCGAGATTCCGCACTACTACCTCGCTCACGAGATTCCGTTGGAAAAGGCGCAGTCCTGGCTGACGGAGCGCAACGCGCAGCGGTCGATCACCGAGCGGCTACTGCCCGCGGTCCTCCAGCTGAAGGCCGTCGCGCTCGCCGCCGCCCGGTTCGCCGAATTCAACGGATTCTGGCGCGATGACGGCTTCGTGCCGGCCGAGGGCGTGCACGTCGGCGTGGCGATCTCGCTGCGCGGCGGCGGGCTGGTCGCGCCGGCGATCCACGACGTGGCCAACAAGAAGCTCGACCAGCTGATGAACGACCTCACCGATCTCGTCGCCCGAGCCCGCGCCGGCAGCCTGCGCAGTTCGGAGATGTCCGATCCGTCGATCACCGTCACCAACCTGGGCGACCAAGGCGTCGACTCGGTGTTCGGGGTGATTTATCCCCCGCAGGTGGCATTGGTCGGGTTCGGCAAACCTGCCGAACGCGTCCGCGTCGTCGACGGCGGAATCCGGGTCATGACCACCGTGCAGGCGACCCTGTCCGCGGATCACCGGGCCAGCGACGGCCACCGCGGCGCCCTGTTCCTCGCCACGGTCGATGAGCTGCTTCAACAGCCCGACATCCTGGAGAAGTGACGCTGATGACCGAAAACAATGTCCGCGGGGCGGTCCTGTCCGTGCTGACCACCATCGCGCCGGAAGTCGAGCCCGACGACATCCGCGATGACGCCCTGCTCCGCGACCAGGTCGACCTCGACTCGATGGACTGGTTGAACTTTCTGCTCGGCATACACAAACGGCTCGGCGTAGACATCCCCGAAACCGACTATGCGTCCCTGCGCACGCTGGCCGACGTGGTGCGCTATGTGCAGGAGCACGGCGCCATCCGGTGACATCGGCGCGCCGCGAGCGCCCAAGGGCGTGACGGTCGTCCGGCTCATTGAGGACAAAAGGCTCACGTTCCGGCGACTTGCGGACCTGCCGCCCGTCGGGGTAGGCGGCGAGTCTGAAGGGGTCTGCGAGGAGGTCAGCGATGCGGTATTGGGATCGTCGTGATGCCGGGCGGCAATTGGGCATGCGTTTGGAGACACTGCGTGGTGCGCAGATCGTCGTGCTGGGTCTGCCGCGCGGCGGTGTCCCGGTCGCGTTCGAGGTGGCCAGGACGTTGGAGGCACCGCTGGATGTGATCGTGGTGCGCAAGCTGGGTGTGCCGTATCAACCCGAGTTGGCGTTCGGCGCCATCGGCGAAGACGGTGTTCGGGTGCTCAACGACGACGTCGTGGCCGACGCGCACCTGACCGCGGCGGAGATGTCGCGCGTGGAGACCCGCGAACGCGCCGAGTTGCAACGGCGCGTGCAGCGGTTCCGCGACGGTCACCCACGAATCCCATTGCAGGGGCGTACCGCGGTGATCGTCGATGACGGGATCGCCACCGGCGCCACCGCCCGCGCGGCCTGCCGGGTCGCCCGCGCGCACGGAGCGGCGCGGGTGGTGCTGGCCGTGCCGGTGGCAGCCCAGGAGACGCTGCCCGCACTGGCCGGATTTGCCGATGAGGTGATCTGCCTGCAGACCCCGCAGTTTCTGTGGGCGGTAGGCGCCTGGTATGGCAATTTCGGGCAGACCTCCGATGACGAAGTGGCCCGCCTGCTGCGCGGCGCCACCGAAGAGGTGCCCGACCCGCAGCCCCCACCGGCCGGGGACCCGCCACTGCGCGACGAAGAGGTGCGCGTGGTCGCCGGGCGGACCGAACTCGCCGGGCACCTGACCATTCCGGAGAACCCGATCGGGATGGTGGTGTTCGCCCACGGTAGCGGCAGCAGCCGCCACAGCCCCCGCAACCGCTACGTGGCCAGCGTGCTGCACCGCGCCGGGCTGGGCACGTTGCTGTTCGACCTGCTCACCCTGCAGGAGGAAATGGACCGCGCCCGTGTCTTTGACATCGACTTGCTGGCACATCGGCTGGTCGAGGTCACCGGCTGGCTCGCCCGGCAAGACGATGCCGCCGGTTTGCGGATCGGCTACTTCGGGGCCAGCACCGGCGCCGGCGCCGCGCTGCGCGCCGCCGCCGACCCCCGAGTGGACATCTCTGCGGTCGTGTCACGCGGGGGCCGGCCCGACCTGGCCGGCGCCGCCCTTGCCGCGGTGCGCGCGCCGACGCTGCTGATAGTCGGCGGCGGCGACCACCACGTGCTGAAACTGAATCGGCTCGCGCGATCGGTGATGACATGCCAGACCGCTCTGGCGGTCGTGCCCGGCGCAACCCACGTGTTCAGCGAACCAGGAGCGTTGGAGAAGGTGGCCGAACTCGCCCGTGACTGGTTCGTCCCCAGGCTGTCACCCACGACGTCGGTAAACCGCCGCGCGGCGATCGTCCAGGATGCGCGATGACCCTCCGTCGCACCATCGCCCCGTCGTCCGGCCCCGGAGCCAGTGCAGGCGGCGGGACAGCGTCGCAGACCGCCGATGA
This sequence comes from Mycobacterium sp., assembly GCF_035314905.1. Lineage (GTDB taxonomy): Bacteria > Actinomycetota > Actinomycetes > Mycobacteriales > Mycobacteriaceae > Mycobacterium. The sequence continues at coordinate 1,632 of NZ_DATFYW010000154.1, read as the reverse complement.
ACCCGTGGCGGAAGGTGGCGGAAGGTTGAGGATGCCTGCCTCCAAGCCGGCCCCCCGGCGCGTCTCGCTGCCCGAAGTCGTCGTCGCCGAGCTCCGATCGGCAATGCGGTTTTGGTATCTGCTGCTCACCGGCCGGCTGCACCAGCCCCGCCGGCATGTGGGTGGTCGGCTGACCTTCGGCGATGGAGCCCGCGCCGATGTGTTCCGCGAAACCGTCGCCGGGCAGCGTCGAACCGGCGCGCCGGCGCTGTTGGTGATCGAATTCCGCCTGCGGGCCATCCATGGCCGCACGCATCGACTTTTCGAGCGCGAAAGCATCTTGAACACGACGCTTTTCGCGGGATTCCCGGGCTTTGTCTCCAAACTGTGGCTGACAGCGGACCAAAACGAGGTCTACCGGGGAATCTATGAGTGGGACGGGGCCGCGGCCGCGGAATCGTACGCCGAGGTCATGTGCCGGATTCTGCGGATGGTATCGCGACGCGGCTCGGTCGCCTACCACGTCATCTCCGGAGAATCGCGCGCACGGTTTCTGGCCGAAACCGAGAATTTGGTGGGCGCCGTGCCGACAACCTTCGACGCGTGGTGGCGGGTGTCGTGATCGGCGGCGAACGCGAAACAGACCGGCTCACAACCACTCCATGACGCCTAGCGCACGTGAGTGGTGCCCATGAAGGTCCTTGTCGTCGGTGCGGGAGTCATCGGCAGCTTCAACGCCGCCCGTTTGGTCTGCGGCGGTGTCGACGCGACGCTGCTGGCCCGTGGTCGGCGGCTAGCCGCGCTACGAGAACACGGTGTTGTTCTGCAGGAGTGGAGAACCGGCCGGCGCAGCCTGACACATGTACCTGTCGTCGAGCGGATCAAACCCGGGCACGATTACCGCCTGGCCGTCGTTATCGTTCGCCGCAACCAGGTCCCCTCAGTGCTGCCCCTGCTCGCCGCTGCGCCATCCATCCCGTCAGTTCTGTTTCTGGGCAACAATTTAGCGGGATCGTCGGACATGGTGGCGGCCCTAGGCAGTGAGCGGGTATTGACGGGGATGGTCAACGCGGGCGGTCAGCGGGACGGTGCCGTGGTGCGTTACATCTGGAACGCGCGGATCCCGCTGCTGTTCGGCGAGAGCAACGGCGTAATCGTGCCACGGACGCGTGCTATCGCCGAAATGTTCTGTAACGCAGGCTTGCCGGCGCGGGTCGTAGCCGATCCCGAGGCGTATCAAAAGACCCATGGTGCCGGGCTGCCGGCGTTTGCCGGTGCGCTCTACAGCGCCGGCGGCGACATCCGATCGCTTGGCCGCAGGCGCGATCTGCTGGACCTGTTCATCACCGGCCACCGCGACGGGCTGCGCGCCCTACAAGCCGACGGGACGCCTATTCGACCCCGGATGACACGGGCATTGGCATGGGCGCCCGGGCGGCTGCTATGCGCCGGCCTGCGGCGATTCTTCGACACCGACTTGGCGGTCGTGGGCGGTCAGGCACATGCGCTGGCCGCTGTCGACGAAATGTGCGAACTCGCCGATGAGTTGCGGATCATCTTGCAGCGCAACGGCGTGCAGTCCCCGGCCAACGACCGAGCGTATGAAGCCATCGCGGCGTGGGCTCAACGCGCGATCCCCCGCCCAAGCTAGAC
>NZ_DATFYW010000153.1:0-12281 GCF_035314905.1 Mycobacterium sp. | reverse complement strand
TTCCGGCAGATCGCCGGGGGCACCGACCCGGTCGAGGCGGCCGTCCCGGGCACGATCCGCGGTGACTTCGCGCTGCAGACCCAGCACAACCTCGTGCACGGGTCCGACTCGCCGGAGTCGGCCGAGCGCGAGATCGCCCTGTGGTTTCCGCCCGAACACGTACCTGAACACGCGCCTGGACACCCGGCCTGAACAAGCGCTGAACACGGACTGAACAGCGCCCGGGGCCGACCACTGGCAGCGGTGTGGGATACTGGCTCTGGGCAACCGGCGTCATTCGGGGCCGGACGCCCGAATGAAGGCTTAGGCGAGCGCGACCATCGCTACTGCGCGATGCGGCGCCGACCGTCATAGCCGTCATTCAGCCAGGCACCGAGTGGGTTCACCCGAGCCGCTCGGAGCGAGACCATACAAGCTCGGGATAAACCGACCCGGGTTCATAGCGATAGCCCTCGCGTGGCCGCGTCTACCGGACGCGCCCGGGGGCTTGAGGAGAATACGTGACCGACGATGATCTATCTCAGGACCTCCCCGAAATCACCTGGCACGAAGAGGATCTGCCGGACCGGCTGAGGGTACACACCCTTGCCCGCTTTCTCGGCACGACCAGCAAACGCGTCCTCGACGCGCTGAATGACCTCGACGGGCGCGCCCGCAGCGCCGCGTCCACGGTGGACAAGGCGGACGCCGCGCGGGTTCGGGAGGCGCTCGCCTCATCCGGCGGCGAACCGTCCGACACCCCGGCGCACGCCCGGGACACCGGCGACGCCGCCACCGGCGAGTCGACCTCCCAGACCCCTGTCGAGGTCGAGGCCGAGGCCGAGGTCCGGCAGACCGACTACCTGCCGTTGTTCGTCGCGCCCCAGCCGGTGCAGCCGGACACGGCCGAGCCCGATGAGGACGCCGACGAGGGGTTCGACGAGGACGAATCCGGCGAAGAGCCGTCCGAGCCGCCCGCCAACCGCCGGCGCAGGCGCGGCCGGCGGGGCCGCGGCCGTGGCCGTGGGGAGCAGGGCGGCAACGAGTCAGACGACTCCACCGACGGCGACTCGGCAGAGGGGGAGGCCGACGGCCGGGCCGGGGACACCGACGAGGGTGACGACGAGAGCGCCGACGAGGACGGCGGCGCGTCGGAGGGGGCCGCCCGCCGCAGGCGCAGGCGTCGCAGGCGCAAGGCCGGCTCGGGGGATGAGCCCGACGCGAACGGCGCCCCGGATGACCCGCCCAACACCGTCGTGCACGAGCGGGCGCCGCGCACGCAGGACAAGTCCCGGCAGGACAGGCAGAACGGCGAAATCCAGGGGATCGCCGGATCGACCCGCCTGGAGGCCAAGCGCCAGCGCCGGCGCGACGGCAGGGACGCCGGGCGCCGCCGGCCCCCGGTCCTCACCGAGGCCGAATTCCTTGCTCGCCGCGAAGCGGTCCAACGCGTCATGGTCGTGCGCGACAGGGTCCGCACCGAACCGCCGCACGAAGGCGCCCGCTACACCCAGATCGCGGTGCTAGAGGACGGCGTGCTCGTCGAGCACTTCGTGACCAGCCCCGCGTCGGCCTCACTGGTCGGCAACATCTATCTCGGCATCGTGCAGAACGTGTTGCCGTCGATGGAGGCCGCGTTCATCGACATCGGCCGGGGCCGCAACGGCGTGCTGTACGCCGGCGAGGTCAACTGGGAAGCCGCCGGCCTCGGCGGTGCCAACCGCAAGATCGAGCAGGCCCTCAAACCCGGCGACTACGTCGTGGTGCAGGTGAGCAAGGACCCGGTCGGGCACAAGGGTGCGCGGCTCACCACCCAGGTGTCGCTGGCCGGGCGCTACCTGGTGTACGTCCCGGGCGCGTCGTCGACCGGGATCAGCCGCAAGCTTCCCGACACCGAACGGCAGCGGCTCAAGGAGATCTTGCGGGAGGTCGTGCCACCGGATGCCGGCGTGATCATCAGGACGGCGTCGGAGGGCGTGAAGGAAGACGACATCCGCGCCGACGTCACCCGGCTGCAGGAGCGCTGGCAGCAGATCGAGGCCACGGCCGCCGAGACCACCCAGAAGGCCGCCGGCGCCGCGGTCGCGCTGTACGAGGAACCCGACGTCCTGGTCAAGGTGGTGCGGGACCTGTTCAACGAGGACTTCTCCGGCCTGATCGTGTCGGGCGACGATGCCTGGAACACGATCAACGGCTATGTCGATAACGTTGCGCCGGATCTGGTTCCGCGACTGAACAAGTACGAGCCCGCCTCGCCGGACGGGCCCGACGTGTTCGCCGTGCACCGCATCGACGAGCAGTTGGCCAAGGCGATGGACCGCAAGGTGTGGCTGCCGTCCGGCGGCACGCTGGTGATCGACCGCACCGAGGCCATGACGGTCGTCGACGTCAACACCGGCAAGTTCACCGGGTCGGGCGGCAACCTCGAACAGACCGTCACGAAGAACAACCTCGAGGCCGCCGAAGAGATCGTGCGCCAGCTGCGGCTGCGCGACATCGGCGGGATCGTCGTGATCGACTTCATCGACATGGTGCTGGAATCCAACCGCGACCTGGTGCTGCGGCGGCTCACCGAGGCGCTGGCCCGCGACCGCACCCGGCACCAGGTGTCCGAGGTGACGTCGTTGGGACTGGTGCAGCTGACCCGCAAGCGGCTGGGCACCGGCCTTCTCGAGGCGTTCTCCACGTCCTGCCCGCATTGCGGTGGCCGCGGGCTCCTGCTGCACGCCGATCCGGTCGAGTCGACGCCGGGCATCGGCCGCAAGTCCGAATCCCGGCGCAGTAAGCGCTCGCGCAAGGGCCGCGGCGAGGAGCCGGCGATCGCCAAGGTGCCCGCGCACGCGCCGGGCGAGCACCCGATGTTCAAGGCGATGGCGGCCGCGAACGGCCGTCACACCGACGAGGACGTCGATGAGGCGGTCGACGAGGACCTCGAGGAGGACGTCGACACCATCAAGGAGGCGGTCCTCGAGCTGGCCGAGGAAGACCTCGAGGACGACGACCTGGACGAGCGGGACGAAGACGAGGACGAGGACGAAGACGAGGACGAACTCGATGAGGACGACGAAGATGAGGACGACGAAGAGGACTTCGACGACGACATCGAGGACATCGACGCCGAAGACGCCGGGGACTCCGACGACTCCGACGACGACTCCGACGACTCCGGGGACTCCGAGGACCCGGACCACGCCGACGAGTCGGAGGTCTCCGAGGACTCGGACCACGCCGACGAGTCGGAGGTCTCCGACGACTCGGAAGCCGACTACGACGGCCAAGCCGACGGGGAATCCGGACCCGACCAGCCTGCGGTGAGTGCGGCGGCACCGGTCGCGCGTCCCCGCCGGCGTCGCGCCGCCGTGCGTCCCGCCGGGCCGCCGGGCCACGACAGCTGAGCAGCGGTTTGACCCTGTAGGCGCTGGTCACGTAACCTTGAACGGTTGTCGCCAGGCGGACGCCGGCGACAGCGGGACAGCGGCGATGAGCATTCACCGCAGCATGTGCCCGCACCCCCAGACCCGCACGCGTACCTCCCGACGAGCGCGCGTGTCCGCAGATGAAGCAGATGAAGCAGATGAAGAAGAGGAACGGATGGCGACTGAAGAAGAGGAACGGATGGCGACGTACGCAATCGTCAAGACCGGCGGCAAGCAGTACAAGGTTGCCGTCGGCGACGTGGTCAAGGTCGAGAAGCTCGACTCGGCGCCCGGCGCGGCCGTGTCGCTGCCGGTCGCGCTCGTCGTCGACGGGGCCGACGTCACCAGCGACCGCGACGCGCTGGCGAAGATCTCCGTCACCGGCGAGGTCCTCGAGCACACCAAGGGTCCGAAGATCCGGATCCACAAATTCAAGAACAAGACCGGCTACCACAAGCGGCAGGGTCACCGTCAGCAGCTGACCGTGCTGAAGGTCACGGGCATCAACTAGCGGGAGGCGACTACACATGGCACACAAGAAGGGCGCTTCCAGCTCGCGCAACGGCCGCGACTCAGCCGCGCAGCGCCTCGGCGTCAAGCGGTTCGGCGGTCAGGTCGTCAAGGCCGGCGAGATCCTGGTCCGCCAGCGCGGCACGCACTTCCATCCCGGTGTCAACGTGGGCCGGGGCGGCGATGACACGCTGTTCGCCAAGGCGCCCGGCGCGGTCCGGTTCGCCGTCCGGCGCGGCCGCAAGACGGTCGACATCGTTCCCGTCGCGCGCGCGACCGACTGACCGCGCCTCGAGGCGGTGCGGACAGCCTTGGCCCGCTTTGTCGACCGCGTCGTGATCCACGCCCGCGCGGGCAACGGCGGTAACGGCTGCGCATCCGTTCATCGGGAGAAGTTCAAGCCGCTGGGCGGCCCCGACGGCGGCAACGGCGGCCGCGGCGGCAGCGTCGTGCTGGTCGTCGACCCGCAGGTGCACACCTTGCTGGACTTTCACTTCCATCCGCATGTCGCGGCCCCCTCCGGCAAGCAGGGTCAGGGCGCCAACCGCGACGGCGCCAACGGCGACGACCTCGAGGTCAGGGTGCCCGACGGCACCGTCGTGCTCGATCCGAACGGCCGGCTGCTGGCCGACCTCGTCGGGGCAGGCACCAGATTCGAGGCCGCCGCGGGCGGCCGCGGAGGGCTCGGCAATGCCGCGCTGGCGTCGCGGGCCCGCAAGGCGCCGGGCTTCGCGCTGCTGGGCGAAAAAGGCCAGGCCCGCGACCTGACGCTGGAGCTGAAGACCGTGGCCGACGTCGGGCTGATCGGGTTCCCGTCGGCCGGCAAGTCGTCGCTGGTGTCGGTACTGTCGGCGGCCAAGCCGAAGATCGCCGATTACCCGTTCACGACGCTGACCCCGAACCTCGGCGTGGTGTCCGCGGGGGAGGACTCGTTCACCGTCGCCGATGTGCCGGGGCTGGTGCCGGGCGCGTCGCAGGGGCGCGGACTCGGCCTGGAGTTTCTTCGGCACATCGAGCGGTGCGCTGTGCTGGTCCACGTCGTCGACTGCGCGACGATGGAGCCCGGCCGCGATCCGCTTTCCGACATCGACGCGCTGGAAGCCGAGCTGGCGGCGTATACGCCTACGCTGCAAGGTGATTCGACCCTGGGCGATCTGTCGGACCGGCCGCGGGCGGTGGTGCTCAACAAGATCGACGTTCCAGAAGCCAGGGAGCTGGCCGATTTTGTCCGCGACGACATCGCGGGCCGGTACGGCTGGCCGGTGTTCGAGGTGTCGACGCAGACTCGGGAAGGGCTGCGGCCGTTGACCTTTGCACTGGCTGAGATGGTCGGGGCGTACCGGGCGGCCCAGCCCGCCCAGGCGCCCCGGCGGCCGGTGATCCGCCCGGTCCCGGTCGACGAGAGCGGGTTCACGGTCGAACCCGATCCGGAGCAGCCCGGCGCGTTCATCGTGCGTGGGATGCGGCCCGAACGTTGGGTGCTGCAGACGAACTTCGATAACGACGAGGCCGTCGGTTATCTCGGTGATCGGCTGGCGCGCCTGGGCGTGGAGGATGAGTTGCTGCGTCTGGGCGCGCGGCCCGGCTGCGCGGTGACGATCGGCGACATGACGTTCGACTGGGAGCCGCAGACCCCCGCAGGTGTCGATGTAGCGCCGTCGGGCCGCGGAACCGACTCCCGGCTCGAGCGCAGCGACCGGGTGTCGGCCGCGGAGCGCAAGGCGGCCCGTCGCGAGCGCCGCCGTCGGGGGGAGGCGCGGTGAGTTCGCCCCACCGCGAAGCGGTGCGCACGGCCCGCAGCGTCGTCGTCAAGGTCGGCACCACGGCGCTGACCACGCCGTCGGGGGTGTTCGACGTCAGCAGGCTGCAGAAACTGGCCGATGCGATCGAGACCCGGATGAAGGCCGGCTCGGACGTGGTCATCGTGTCCTCCGGGGCGATCGCCGCCGGGATCGAACCGCTCGGCCTGACCCGTCGCCCGGCCGACCTGGCAACCAAGCAGGCCGCCGCCAGCGTCGGGCAGGTCGCGCTGGTCAACTCGTGGAGCGCGGCGTTCGCCCGCTACCAGCGCACCGTCGGCCAGGTCCTGCTCACCGCCTACGACATCGCGATGCGCGTCCAGCACACCAACGCCCAGCGCACGCTGGACCGGCTCCGTGCCCTGCATGCGGTCGCGATCGTCAACGAGAACGACACGGTCGCGACCAACGAGATCCGGTTCGGCGACAACGACCGGTTGTCTGCGCTGGTGGCGCACCTGGTCGGCGCCGAGGCGCTGGTGCTGCTCTCCGACATCGACGGGCTCTACGACTCCGACCCCCGAAAGGGGAACGCCCGCTTCATCGCCGAGGTCGGCGGCCCGCACGACCTGGACGAAGTGGTGGCGGGCCGCGGCAGCCGCCTGGGCACCGGCGGGATGGCGTCGAAGGTGTCTGCGGCGACGCTGGCCGCCGACGCCGGGGTTCCCGTGCTGCTGGCCGCCGCCTCGGATGCGGCGACCGCGCTGACCGACGCGTCGGTCGGCACGGTGTTCGCCGCGCGCCCGCACCGGATGTCGGCGCGCCGGTTCTGGGTCCGCTATGCCGCGGAAGCGGCCGGCGCGTTGGTCCTCGACGAGGGCGCGGTGCGTGCCGTGCTGCGGCATCGCCGGTCGCTGCTGCCCGCGGGCATCACCGCGCTGTCGGGCCGGTTCTACGGCGGCGATGTCGTCGAGCTGCACGGGCCCGACGCCAACGTGGTGGCCCGCGGCGTCGTCGCCTACGACGCGACCGAGCTTGCGACGATGATCGGCCGCTCGACATCGGAGCTGCCGCCGGAACTGCGCCGTCCGGCCGTGCACGCCGACGATCTGGTCGCGGTCTGACCTTCAGCGGCGGCGGACCCATTTCGGCAACCGCCCGCGGCCGACGAGCTCGCACGAGTGCACCTGTGCCAGCTCGATCGCCGCGGGGGTGAACTCCTGGTTGGAGACCACCATCGTCGACGTGCACCCGTGCAGCAGCGATCCGGCGACCACCTGCTGGACCGCCGCCGCGCCCACCCGCCGGCCGTGGCGTTTGCATTGGACGGCCATGCGTTCCTTGCCCTTCCGGGCAATCAGGTCGACGCCGAAGTCGCCCGTCGCCCGGGTCATCGCGACCCGGTAGCCGGCTGCCCGCAGTTTTGCCGCCACGTAGTTCTCGAAGTCGTGTCCGGTCATCGCGTCGATCTCCCGCAAGCCGGATTTGACGTACTTGGCCTCCCGGCGGGCTTCCGCCCAGTAGGGCAGCCCGGCCCAGGCGGCGAAGATCACCGCGTCCGCGATCAGCCCCGCCCACAACATGCTGCGATGCGCCGCAACCAGCGTCAGCACGACTCCGACGCAGGCCAGCACCGCTCCGAGGCGCCAGAACCAGTATTCGGCGGTGGATTGCCTCATCGGATTGATGACGGCGGTAATCGAATTGGGGTTGGCATCCGACTCTCCTGTCGTCGGCGCAAACATTAGCGGGCCGCACCGACAGGCCCCGGAATTCGTCGAAGCGTTTTCCCGTCGGGGCGCCCAGAATCATGATTTGCGGGTAGCGTTAATTGAGCAGCGTCTAAGGAGGCCTCCGGGTGACCGGGCTGCTACGGCAACGGTTTTGGAGGGGGAATGGACATCGTTCTTGGTGTGTCGATGACACCAACAACGGTCCGGATGGTGCTGGTTGACGGCGAAAAGGCCGACGGCGCGACGGTCGAGCACGACATCTTCGACGTCGTCTCTTCCGACGGGGAGGCAACGTCGAGCGCCACCGATCACGTCATCGCGGCGATCCTCGGCACGCGCGAAGGCGCGGACGCCGGCGGTCATCGCCTGAGTTCCACCGGCGTGACGTGGAGCGACCGCGCCGAAGCGGCGGAACTGCGGGAGGCCCTGGCGGCTCGGGGCATCGACGGCGTCACGCTGGTATCGGAGTTGCAGGCAGCGGCCGCGCTGGCGCAAGCGGCCGGCGGCCTGGTGGGCTACGCGAAGACCGCCCTGCTGCTCGTCGGGCGCGACACCGCGACGCTGTCGGTTGTCGACACCGCCGACGGCTCGATCGTCAAGGTGGACGGCCGCCCGTTGGCCGACGCGGACACGCTGGCCGTGCTTTCGGCGATGGTGACGGGCCTCGGCGGCCATCCGTCGCAGCCGGACGGCATGTTCGTGGTGGGTTCGGGCCACGATGTCGCCGCCGTGAAGGAGCGGGTGAAAGACCTGGTGGCGATCCCGGTGAGCGCGCCGTCGGATGCGGAGATGGCGCTTGCTCGGGGGGCGGCACTCGCATCCGCCAACCTCTCCGACTTCGACCCGTCGACGACGGCCCTCGCGTATTCGCAGGATCCCGACGCCACCACCGGCCCCACGGCCTACTCGGAGGCCGACCTTGCGGCCGCGTTGGCTTCGCCCGGTCACCAGTCCGGCCGCAAGCCGTTCATGCTCGTCGGCAGCACGATGGCCGCGATCTTCATGGTGGGCGTCGTGGCGCTGGTGATCTCGCTGGCGGTGAGCATCCGCCCGACCGTCGACAGCCGCCCCAACCCCGGCGCCGGCGTGGTCCCGCCGAACGTCGCGGCACCGGCGGCTCCCACGGTGGACAACGCGAAACCCCCCGCACCGCCGCCTGCCGCCGTGCCGGCGCCTCCTGCAGCGCCACCGCCCCCGCAGGCGGCGCCGCCGCCGGCAGTTACGGCGCAGAAGGTGCTGCCACCGGTCGTGGCGCCGGCGCCGGTTGTCAGACCGAAACCGGCCCAGGTCGTGGCTCCCGTGGCGGCACCGCCGCCGCCGGCCGCGCCGCCGCCTGCGCCCCTCCCGGCGGCGCTCCCGCCGGCACCCGCCCCCGCTGCCGTGCCCGACTACCCGCAGACGGGCTACCCGCCGGGCTACGGCCAGCCGCCGGCCTATGGACCCGGGCCCGGCTATGGGCCGGCGCCCGCCTACGGGCCGGGACCCGGCTACGGGCCCGCGCCCGGCTATGGGCCGGCGCCCGGCTACGCACCCGCGTCCCCGGTGATCCCGATCATTCCGGGGGTTCTGGGAATTGGCCCGCGACCCTCCTACCACGAGCCCGACTCGCGGTGGTACCCGTCCGGCCCGGGTTACGGGCGGGGCAGGGGACCGGGTTGGCCCTGGCCGGGCGACTAGTCTCACTCACGCGGCGGGCTCGGCCCGCAGGCTTCGGGCGCCCTTCACATTCCGTAGTCCCGAACAGTTCACGCAGCCGACGCAGCCCACACAGTCGGTGCAGCGCACACACCCGATGCAGGCCACGCACCGGGTGCAGGCGATGCACGCCACGCACGCCACGCATTCCCGGACGGCCACACACATCACGGTCAGCAGACTGGCGATCACCCCGACGCTGCCCGCGGTGCCTGCCGAGAACGCGACCCCGACGCTGCCGGAGGTGGCGGCCGAGCCTGCCACCGCGACGCTGCCGGCGGTCGCCACCGACCCGGCCACCGCGACACCGCCCGCCGCCGCCACCGACCCGGCCACCGCGACGCTGCCCGCCGCCGCAACCGAGCCCACGACGGGGCCGTTCTCGACGGCGACCGCACTGTTCCACCCGACTGCCATGAGGACATCATGCGCCTACCGTTACGCGGCGCACGGTGCGAGAACCACCGCGGAGTTCTGCCCGCCCATGCCCAGCGACGTCTTCAACGTGATTCCGTCGACCATGGGCGTGGGGCCGTCGAGCAGCCGCGGATGCCCGGCGGCAACCGCAGGCGGTGCGGGAACCGTGCCGTGCTCGTAACCCAGGGCGGCGGCGGCGATCTCCACCGCGGCAGCGGCCCCCTGGCAGTGTCCCGCGAGCGGTTTCACCGAGTAGATCTGCGCTCGCCCGGCCAGCACGTCGTCGAGCACCCCGCTTTCGGCCCTATCGCACTGTTTCGTGCCGGGACCGTGGGCGTTGAGATAACGGACGCGCTCTGCGGGCACACCGGCGTTGTCGAGCGCGTCACGCACGCACTCGTCGATGTGAACCCGCGCCGGATCGACGGACGTCACATGGTGGGCATCGTGGGACATCGCCCCTCCCAGCACATTTACATACGGCAGGTGTCCCCGGCCTGACAGTACGAAAGCCACCGCCGCTTCACCCACCGCAAATCCCCGGCTGCCCTCCTGGAACGGCCGGCACGCGTCGAGCGGTTCGGTGTCGACGACAGCCACCCCCAGTCGCGTGAAGTGATCGACGTTCTCCGGGGTCAGCGACAGGTCCGTGGCCACGAAAACGACGTCGTCGACGAGGCCGGCGTCCAGCCACATCTTGGCGGTGATCACTCCCGCGTTCCCCGACGCGCACATCGCCGAGACATTCATGGCGGGGCCGTGGAACCCGTACTCCTGCATCAGCAACGACACGGGGGTCGACGGCATCAGCGCCAGGTAGTCACGGACTCGTCGCCGTCCGCCGTCGTTGAGATAGAACTCGCGCCACCCCTCGATCTCGGGCAGTACGACGGCGTGCAGCACACCGACCCGCCGGCCGGGCGACCATCCGCGATCGCTCGCGTCGGCGATGGCCTCGCGCGCCGCCGCACGCATCGCGCGGGCCGACCGGCTCTCGCCGTCGGTCGGGTCGCCCCCGGCGGGAACCCGGGCGAGCCAGACCGATTGGTCTCCGGTTGGGCCGTATCCGTGGACCAGGCTCGCCGCGGGCTTGCCGCTCAACAACCCGTCCCACAGCTGGTCCGCGCCCCAGCCGTATCCGGTCACTGCGCCGATGCCGGTGATGGCGATCTTCTGCTTGTCCATGTCGTTCCTTGCTTTCTCGAGTCAGGTGGGCGGATCTTTATATCGATTAACGTCGAACTGATCGTTGTTCACCAGATATCTTCGGCGGTTGATGCGGTTGAAGACTGTTATTTCGGGCTCACCCTGCGAGCTACCTGTGAGTAGGGGTGACGCGGCTGAACTCTGTGATGGACTGGTGCGGTGACGGACGCAGGTGCCGACTCGGCGGCGGGTCCGGTCCCCGGCGCCCCGCACTCGGGGGCCGAACTGGCCGAGCAGCGCTACCGCCGCCTGGTCGATCACAGTCCCGACGCCATTGTTGTGCACGAGGGCGGCCGCCTCGTCTACGTCAACGCGGCCGCGGCGCAGTGGATGGCGGCGCGATCCGCTGACCAGCTGGTGGGCCACCTGATCACCGAATTCGTCCACCCTGATTCCGTTCCCCCGATGCTGGCGCGGATCGCGGCGCTTCGTGCGGAGGGGCACGCATCCGAGCCGTCCGAGGCGTTGATGTTGCGCTTCGACGGGACGACCCTTGCCGTGGAGGCCGTCTCCGTGCTGACCGTGTGGGAGGGAAAGCCCGCCTACCAGGTGATATTCCGCGACCTGTCCGCACAGAAGGCCGCCGAGGCGACGCTGCGCTACCAGGCCGCGCTGGTGAGCCATGTCAGCGACGCGATCATCGCCACGACGTTCTCGGGCATGGTGACCAGCTGGAATCCCGCGGCTGAGGCCATCTATCGCCGGCCGGCGGCGAGAGCTCTCGCCATCCCCGTCAGCGAGGCCGTCGGCGCGCCGCTCGACCCGGCGGCCGTCGTCGCCGATGGCGGCGTCGTTCACAGCACCCACCGCGCCCTGGACGGCACCGCGTTGGCGGTGCGGGTCTCGGCCGCGGCGATGGACAACGGGTATGTTTTGGCCTGCACCGACCAGACCGCGCTGCGCCGCGCGGAGAAGCACTTCCAAACAGTCGTGTCGTCGCTGGACGGCGGCGTCGTCGTGGTGGGCGGCGACGGGCGGATCGACTCCTTCAATCCCGCGGCGCTGCGCATCTTGGGCATCCGGCCCGGAGACGGTGTGTACGACAAGGCGAACCGCGTCGCCCTGTTCCCCGTCTACGACCCCGCCGGCCACCCGCTCAGCCACGACGAGCGGCCGCTGGCGCAGATGCTGGGCAGACGAAAGCTCGAAGGCACGTTTGTCATCGGGGTGGACCGGGTCGACACCGGCGAACGGATCTGGCTGTCGTCGAGCTGCCGCCAGCTCAATCCCGACGACCCCGATCACTCCGCGGTGCTGCTCTCGTTCACCGACATCACCGCGCAGCGGATGGCAAGCGAACGGCTCGCTTACCAGGCGTCGCATGACTCGCTGACCGGCCTGCCGAATCGGGCGCACATCGTGAGCCGTCTGTCGCAGGCGTTGCGCGGTGGCGACCGGGATGCGGTGGCGGCGGTGTTGTTCGTCGACCTCGACAACCTGAAAACCGTCAACGACTCGATGGGTCACGACGCGGGCGACGACTTGATCCGGATCGCGGCGCAGCGATTACGCCACGGTGTACGCGCCGGGGATGTCGTCGCACGGCTCGGTGGTGACGAGTTCCTCGCGCTGCTGTGTGGTCCGAT
>NZ_DATFYW010000152.1:0-9156 GCF_035314905.1 Mycobacterium sp. | reverse complement strand
TCAACGGCGTCAAGCGCGGCCTGTTCTCCAACGAGGCCGGTATGGGCAGCGCGCCCAACGTCGCGGCCACCGCCACGGTCTCGCATCCGGTGAAACAGGGCCTGATCCAGTCGCTGGGCGTATTCGTCGACACCATGATCGTTTGTTCGGCAACGGCATTCATCATCCTCGTGTCAGGCCCCGACGTGTACGATCGCGCTCGCGCCGGCAAGATCGAAGGAGCAACGCTTACCCAGTCGGCGATCGCCAGCGGGCTGGGATCGTGGACCACCGGACTGATGACCGTGCTGGTGTTCGTCTTCGCATTCTCCTCGGTGCTGGGCAACTACGTTTATGCCGAAATCAATCTGTTCTTCCTCGGCGCCAAACACCGGGTAATCAACGTCTTCAGGATGCTGGTGCTCATTGCCATCGGTTTCGGCGCCATGTCCAAGTTGGCGGCGGTCTGGGCGCTTGCTGATGTGGCGATGGGACTGATGGCCATCGTCAACCTGGTCGCGATCTGCCTGCTCGGCAAGTGGGCGTTCGCCGCGCTCAGCGATTTCCATCGTCAGTCAGCCGAGGGCAGGGACCCGGTTTTCGTTGCCGACAGGCCCGCTTTGCCGGGAAGTCTTCCCGGCGATGTGTGGGCGCCAAGTGAGCGGGGACTTGCGGGCAGCGGTCAGGACGTCAGCGCGTGAGCGAGGGCCACGCCCGCCGGCTTCACTTGATCGAGTGATGCGTGGCGGGGCCCGGCTCGGCAGGCTGGGCGAGCGGCACCCCGTTTCTCTCCGATCCTCACGAGTTTCGTCCCGTCGCTGCCGGGGCGGGGGCGCTCACGGCCCTGGCACGGCCAGGTCTAGTGGGCATCAGCCTCACCGTGGGCGGGCGGCAGTCGCATCCCCCGGATGAGCCATATCTGCGCGCGACCCCTAGATTCGCTCCGTGCGGCAGAGTCTGTGGACGCCCGTCCACCCTCAACCCGCACCGTGGGACGCTCGGAAAAACGAGAGGCCAGGATGATCGGACCAGTAAAACTGACCGGGACCGCTGAGGCGGCAAAGCGCGGCGCACTCAGCAACTCCACTCAGCCCGCCCGGCACGGTTCGCGCGCTGTCGGCTGGCTGGCCTGCGGTGTCGCGACCGGACTTGTCATCCTCTGGGTGACCGTCTTCAGTGGCTGGGCAGTCGGAACCAAGGCGGAGTGGTTCTCCGGCGCCGGCGTGTTCGCCGCCGTCGCGGTGGCCTTGTGGCAGACCCTCAATATTCAGCGCCAGGCAAAGCGGGACGCCGCCGAGGCCGCCGAACGGCTGCGAACGGCGCTGGCAGCCGCCGAGGCGCGTTCAGCCCAGGAGTTGGCACAAGCTCGCGAGCTGCACAAGGTCGAGATGCAGGCGCAACGGGAGCTGGCCCGCGTGCAGCGCACCCACCTCGTGGAACAGCAACAAAAACAAGCCGTGATCGACGTATCGCGCGCCGTCAGCGCCCACACCCAGATGCTCGCCACGTTGTGGAACCAGGGCGCGGGCATCTTGTGCATCGCGGACCGCGAAGAGCGGGAGCAGGCAATGAACCCCATCTTCGAGCAGATCGGTCAGGTCGTGAACGACTTCTCGGTGGAGCTCGGCAATGCCCACCTGTTGGTCGTGGACGACCGCCTGCATGCGGCGCTGAACCGCGTCAACGAAGCGGTGCTGATGGCGATCCGTATAGCGGAGGATGTTCATGGTGCCGTAGTCGACGGACGGGCGCCCCAGCCCAATCCCATCCCACCCGTACAGCGCCTCATGCACCAGAGGGCCGCAGAAGCTCGGCATCTCGCATGGGACTTGCTCCGAGCCGGCCTCGACAACGCGTGAGCGGGCCCGGGGGATTCGACGCCACCTCCCAGCAAGCTGTGGGAACATTCGCGGATGCAGCCGGACGATCCGGACGACCGTGTCGCCGAGCTCGAGCGCGAACCGGCGGCCGCCAAGGCCGCCGCGGCACACCGGGAGCCCGCCACAGCCGCCGGCGGAAACGACCTTGCGCCACCGCCGCGACGAGTCCCCGTCAGCTTCCTGCTAACCGAGGCGCTGCCGTTCCGGTGGTGGTACGTATGGACCCTCCTCATGGTCGGCGCCGTGCCCATCGCGGTGTGGTTCGGATACCCCAAGGCATTCGCGCTGGCCGCCGTGCTCACCCTCGTCGGGATTTACGCCCTCCACCTGCGGTCGGCGATGAAGCGGATCACGCTGCTCCGATGGGGTGTGGTCGCGAACGTCGTGGGCACCGAACTGATCTCGGAGGCGACTTACTACAGCGGAACCACCTGGTACAACGTGTTCCTGCCGGTCGCCCACGACTGGACGGTGACACGCCAACGGTGGAGTGGGCCGAACACCAAGACCCGGGTCCGCTACGAGGTGGCCGGCTACCGCGGCGAACTCGTCGTCACCGGACGTGAGTATGTCGACGGCGTCATCCTCGCCGATCAACGCCAGCCGTCGCGGGCACTATGCGTGACCGCATTTGCCTATGACCTCGACCGCGACCAGGCCGGCGATTGGACCGGCAAGCTTCGGCGCCGGCTGAAAATCGGCTCGGCCTGCTGGCTGCTGATCGTGGTGGGCTGGCTGACACTGGCCGTCCTCGCCGCGAGCGGATTCCGCCCCACCCTGGGTGGACCCGTCAAGGTCGGCGCGGGCAGCACCGACAAAGTGAGCGGGAACAGTCAGCAGAAGACGGTCGTGTGTGACACAGGCTCGGTCACCGTGAGCGGTATCACCAACAGGGTCACGATCACCGGTCACTGCGCCAGCGTCACCGTCTCCGGCCACAGCAACCGCGTCAACATCGAGAACGCGGACGTCATCACCACCTCAGGGGTCGCGAACGTCGTCACCTACCAGACCGGGTCGCCGCGCATCGACAACGAAGGCATCTCCAACGTCGTCAAACAGCGTTAACTTCCGCTCACACACCCGCATTCGCTGATCGGCTGTTCCTGTATTCACGGCGACAATCAGGTGCAACATTTCGGAAACACGGCGTCAGTTTGGCCCCCAAGCGGCAACGGTGATGGGGGTGTGATGGAGCGTCGGCGAAGCGCCTCGCTGGTGAAACGGACTGCCCGTACTGCTCGCTGCAGTGCGGCATCACCCTCGACGTGTCGACCGCGCCGGTCACGCTTGCGCCGCAGAACGACTTCCCGACCAACCGTCGGGGCCTGTGCGCCAAGGGATGGACCGCCGCCGAGCTACTGCACCACCCCGAGCGGTTGACGCAGCCGCTGCTGCGCGACACCCGAACATCGCAGTTGCGCCCGGCGACGTGGGACGAGGCCCTCGAGCGCATCGTCGATGCGGTCGAGCACACCCAGCAGCGATACGGCCGTGATGCGGTCGGGTGCTTCGGTGGCGGCGGCCTGACCAACGAGAAGGCCTACCAACTGGGCAAATTCGCACGTGTTGCGCTTCGGACCTCGGCCATCGACTACAACGGCCGGTTCTGCATGTCCTCCGCGGCCGCCGCCTCGATCCGTTCATTCGGGATCGACCGCGGCATGCCCTTCCCGCTGGCCGATATCGCGCAAGCCGACGTGATACTCCTGGTCGGAAGCAATCCGGCCGATACATTGCCGCCCGCGATGCAGTTCTTCGAAGAAGGACGTCCGCATGGCGCCGTGCACATCGTGGTCGATCCTCGGCTAACCGCGACAGCACGAAACGCCGATCTGCATCTGCAGCCGGTACCCGGCACCGACTTGGCGCTGGCCAACGCCATGCTCAACGTCGCCGTTCGCGAGCGGCTCATCGACGAAACGTACATCGCCGAGCGCACAACGGGATTCGAAGCGGTTCGCCGGGTGGCCCGGTTGTACTGGCCGGACCGTGCCGAACGGATCAGCGGGGTGCCCGAGGCGGACATCGTCAACGCCGCTCGCCTGCCGGCCGGCACCAAGCGTGCGATGATCCTGACCGCCCGCGGGGCAGAACAACACAGCTCGGGCACGGACACCGTCCAGGCGTTCATCAACCTCGCCCTGGCGCTGGGCCTGCCCGGCCGGCCGTATTCGGGCTTCGCCACCATCACCGGCCAAGGTAACGGGCAGGGCGGCCGCTGGGAGATCTATGTGGGAGGTGCGGCGGGTTCGCACATCCGCACGGGCGACCTGCTCGCAACGGTGGACAGACACGAAGAGGTCATCACGCTCACCGGCCGGTCCCTGCAGTACTACCGCGAGAACGCGAACTGGCTGGAGCGCACCTACGCCTTCGTGCCGCGGGTGGGCATCGATAAGATCCGGGCCGTCGTCGTCGACGACAGCGAACGCATCGCCGCCGGCCTCGATGCGCGGATGCAGAAGTCCGTGGACTCATACCGCGACCCCTGGCAAGACGGCGTAAAGCCCGCGACGCCTGGCCAATCCGCCGTCGCTGCCGCTAATCGCACTACCGCAGGTGCCGGTGCGATGAATGAGGTCATCCTCGGCCCGGTCGACGACATCCCGGTGGGCGAGGGTCGCGCGTACGCCGTCGACGGCCGTCAGATCGCCGTGTTCCGGTTGCGCGACGGGTCGCTGCGGGCGTTAGACGCCGTCTGCCCCCACCGTGGCGGTCCCCTGGCCGACGGACTGGCCGACGACCGCGTGGTGATCTGCCCCCTGCACAATCACACCTACGACCTCGCGACCGGATGCGAGGTCTCCGACGGCGGCGCCGGCGTCACGGCTTATCGGACCCGCGTCGACAACGCCGGAGCGATCCGGGTCAGCGTCGACGCCGACGTTCATGCCTGACCACCGCCAGCGCTGGCGGCCCGGTCGTGGTGTGGCCGCTGACTTCGCGTGCCACCGCAGGCGCAGCAGCAGCAGCCGCCGATACGCCTCGAACGAGAGGATGAAAGGGTCGCACCACGGCGGTATGCCGCCGTTGGGGTGAGGCCTCATCACTGCGATAGCTCCACTGTCGCATGCCCGTTCGATATCCGCGTGCGACGCGCCGCTAAGACCGCCGGACGACCGCGGCCTCCAGCTGCTCCTCATAGGCGCCCTCGTCGCGGCCCAGGGCGATAGTCGCCGCCACCATCGCGACAACGACGACGGGCATTGCCACGCTCGCCGGCCCCGACAGCGCCAAGTGCTCACCGAGGACGAACGCCCCGAGCAACACGGCGACGAGCGGCTCGAGCACCAGCATCGTCGGCACCGACATCTTGAGTGCCCCCGCGTGAAACGCGGACTGCTGCAGCAGCGTTGCCAGGGCTGCGAGCAGGATCAGCAGGTACGGCGCAGGAATCGTCAGCACCGCCGACGCCCCGCCGTCAGCCAGCTCGTGCATCGTGATCTTGGTCAGCACCGCGACCACGCCGAACAGCACCGCGACCGCCACCGCGAGCAGGACCGCCCGCTGGCGGCCCGAGGTGCGGGCCGCGACCGTGACGCACACGAGCACCAGCGGCACCACGATGATCGTCACCGCGATCCACGTGGCCGGCTGCGACCGGTAATGGCCGGGCCGGGGCTGGGCCACGAGCACAAACACCGCCAACGCGACCGTGAGGACCAAGGCCCACGTCCACTCGCCGGCTGTGACCCGTCGATCCGCGAGCCACGCGCTGATCGGCAACGCGAACAGCAGCGACGAGACCAACAACGGCTGCACCAGCAACAGCGAGCCGTGGGTCAACGCCAACGCCTGACATGCGTACCCGATGACCGCCGCGGCGGTGCCGGCCCACCAGAGCCGCTTGCGCACCAGCGTCGCCAGCATCGCGGTGCTCACGCCCCGGTCGGCCGGAACCTCCATGGTGGCCCGCTGCCTGATCACGATGCCGATCGCCGAACACACTGCGGCGAGCAACGCCAGCAACACGACCAGACCCTGCGGCATCACACCTCCGAACGCACCCGCGGTCAACGGGTACCCAACGATTACCTGATCCAACGTAAGCCACACCGCCGCCGGTCGCGCCGACATCGACTATCACGCGTAGGCGCGGCTAGCGGGCCGTCGGCCTCGATTTGTCCAGGAGTTCCTGGGCGATCTGGATCAGCCGGACGTTGGAGTCCTGGGACAACTTCTTGAGCATCTCGAACGCCTGAACCGCGGGGATCCCGTAGCGCTCCATGATCACGCCCTTGGCCTGGCCGATCATGTCGCGGCTCGCCAGCGCCTCACGGAACTGTTCGTCGCGGCGGGCCGAATTCCATGCCAGCGCGGAATGAGTCGCGAAGATCAGCCCGACCTCCTCGCTCTCGTCGCTGAACGCGTGCGGTTCCTCGGCGTAGACATTCAGCGCGCCCATCGACTGGTCAGCGATGAACAGCTGGAACGCCATGATCGAGCGGATCGGTGTCTCGGCGAGCGCGTCCAGGCGGTACGCCGGCCACCGGAAATCCTTTTCGAGATCCGCGATGTGAATCGACTTGTGTTCCCAGGCCGACGTCAGGCACGGTCCCTGCTGGTGCCGTTGCTGAATCGCGTCCAGAACGATCGCGTACTTGTGGGAGGCCCCGGGCGTGTCAACGGTCTTGTTGTTGGTCGTGACGGTCACGCCCGCGTACTGCGCCCCCGGTATCTCCACCGCGGCGTGTTCGGTGAGCTCGGCGATGACGGTGTCGGAGTCGGCCTCCGGCCGGTCGTGCAGCGAGCGCACGATGTCCGCGATGCGGCGATGCGCGGCGTGGGCCTCCAGCGGATCGGTCACCTATTTTCCTGTCTTGAAATCCCGGCACGTTGCGCCTTCAACGCTAACCCCGCGGGGGGGCCGCCGTCGGTTATTGCCCTGGCCGAACCACTGTGACCGGGCCCGGCCCCGCCGGGGCTACCGCATCGATCTCTGAACCGATACCGCCAAGGAGACGCTGCGCCTGGGGCGTGGGTTGCGACCCCTTGCCACGGAGCGGTCACCGGGGCACAGTGATACATCATCAGCCTGCTGAACGTTTCCTCGAGGGGGCTGAATGTTTGGCGTACGACATCGACGGGGTGGCCTACCCGGGAGGGGGCCGACAATGTCTGGACACTGGCGGCTCGGCAGTTCGCGCGCGGACGTCAAGGGCCGGCGGTGGCAGGCTATGTGGCGACAGCTCCGGCGCGGCGGTGTGGTCGCGGTTACCGGGGCGGCGTTGCTGGCGGCTGCCGGCCCGGCCAGCGCGCATATTCCCGTGGTGCTCAATCCCGGCGACACCGTTGCGGCCGAGGAAAACAGCCCGTTGGTGCCGACGGGAACCACGTCATTCGCGTTTTATGGCCGTACCGAAAATCCGGGCGATACCCAGGTGGTGCGGGTGCAGCTGGCAACCGGCGATCAGTTCCATGCCGAGCTGCTAATCCCCGACCTACCCCCCGAAACCGGACTCGCCGAGCAGGCGCTGCCGCAGTTGAACGTTCAGGACCCGGCAGGGCAGTCCATGCTTCTTGATAACGGCGAGCGGACCTACTTCTTTGAGCCGTTCTCCCAGACGGCCTATCTCACCCTGGCCCAAACCACCTCAGCCGCCCAGCCCGGGACCTACACATTGATCGTCACCGGGGCCGCACCCAGCCGATTCGTGATGGTGACCGGGCAGGACGAACAACGCAGCGCGCCGATCGTGAACGCCACCGCCGCCACCATCGCCGACGTTCACGCCTGGTACCAGACGCCCCCGAACTGATCGACCCGGGAACCCTGCCGACAGCGGATTTGGGTGTTCGCTGGGACCGGCAGGCGACCGTTAGCCCGTACTGAGGCGGCCGTCGGATGCCGGGCGATCGGTCGACGCTGACCTGTGGTGGCGGCGGGGATCGGGACCGCCGAGGGTGGTGACCAGTTCGATGAGCTGGGTGCGCAGCGCCACCGGGTCGGAGACGGCCGCGGCGAGCATGGCATCGGCGCGTTGGGCGCCGATCAGCTGCTCGTGCACAGCGCGGCCCGAAGCGGTGATGGAGACCAGCAGGCGCCGTTCGTCGTCGGGATCGGAGGCGCGGGTGACGAATCCGGCTCGATCCAGCCGGTCCAGGGTGCGGCTGATGGTCTGATCAGTCACCCGGCAGGCGTGAGACAACGCCCGCTGGGAGAGCGATCCCGCTAGCAGGCAGTGCAGGGCCATCAGGCCGGCGTGTGTCACCCCGTGCTCGCGCAACAACGCCTCCCACGAGTGTTCCACCAGGCGCGCAGCGGTGGACAACAGCCGCCCGGTGGGCCAACTCTCCACATCCTCGGCCAAACCACAGCCTCCCGTAGGCGTTTGGTGCCGCAGCCCTGCTGGACACCGGCGGTCGGTGGGCTCGGCAAGCCCCGACCCGGTCAGTGTCGGTTGATCGGCGGCGCGACCGTCGCAAATGCGGAGCCTATACGCCAACAGCGCCGCGGTCGCTAAATCCATTACCCCGAATCGTGTGGGATTTGGTCCGACAGTTAAGTTATTCAGCGCACTGAACAATACCGGGCAGGGTCGCGACGTGGCAGAGCGCGCCGGCCACGCGGATGACGGCAAACCGCCGGCTACACCGCGGACAAGTAGCGCTTCATGACGACGCGCTGCAGCAAGGATGTGAGCGGAGCGACGGCTTTGCTCCACCAGGTCGCGTGCCGAGAGAACGCCGTCACCTCGGCATGGACCTCATCGGTGACCGGGTCGTAGCGCACCGCGAACTTTTCTTCGCCGGACTCGGCGTGCCCACGCAGCGTGCCGTAGGCGAACCCGCGCTCGTTGTCGTCGTCGACGACGTAGACCACCCGCGACGGCGCGGCCACCGGGCCCAGCCGCACGATCACGACGGAGCCGACGTCGGCGACCTCACTGCTTGCCGTCACCCCCAGCCCCGCGCCCCGCAGCATGCCCCACCGCATCACCTTTGCGCCCGCGGACTCGAACCGTTCGCGGCCGCGCCCGATGACGGCGGACTCACGGGCATGGTGATACCCGTCGGGCAGCTCACCGGCGGTCGCACCGATCTCACGGTAGGTGAACGGCGCGGCGGCCAGCGGGGCGAGATCCATCAGGTTCATCTCCACGGTGTGGGCGTACGGTCGAGAACGTGACCACACACACTGTCGCTCAAGCGGCGGGAACATTCACCCTTGGCGGCGACCTCACCGTCAACCGGCTCGGGTTCGGGGCGATGCGGCTAACGGGCAGGGGTGTCTGGGGGCCGCCCGACGACCACGACGAATGCATCCGCGTGCTGCGCCGCGCGGTCGAACTCG
>NZ_DATFYW010000151.1:0-7800 GCF_035314905.1 Mycobacterium sp. | reverse complement strand
GACGACCAGGCTCAAATCGGCGCGAGAAAATCCGAAGAGTAGAAATCGGCCGGGGGGCCCTCGATGAACACCCCGGCACCGGTGGTGCCGGAGAGCACCGCCTCGCTGAGGGTGACACTCCCGGTGCCGGCTCCGTCGGTGTCGATCGTGCCTGCGGCGACGCCGGGGTTGCCGGGCCTGCACCTGTCCGTTGGCGGGGGAGTCTCGACCAGCCTGACGAAATAGCGAACGCCGGGCTTCGCCCTCGTCAGCTGCACCTCCGCGGTCACGTTGGACCCGGTCGAGCTGATGATGGAAACGGCCGAGCCGCTGCCCGACGACGGCACGTAGGTGTCGTCGGTGAAATCGCACCTTCTGAGGACTTGACTCATCGGCACCACGGTCGCGCGCTCCGCGCTGACCCCGGTGGGGCCGTCGGCCGCTGCGATCCCTGAGCCGGCAGCCAGCATCGCCGCTGCGGCCATCGGTGTGGCGACGTGTTTGAGCTGACCCATCCTGACTCCGTCCCTTAGTGATCCCTTGGTGTCGATTCCACCCCGGCCGGCACGACGAGAAGCTCGAGTACTTGTAGGGAAAGCTTGCCAGTTCGGGATGGCATGTCCAGCCCGTTTCGCCGGCCAATATCCGCTCAGCGTCTTTTTCGCTCCGATCGGCATACCGCAGAGATCGGCGTACCGCAGAGATCGGCGTACCGCACGAGGTCGCCCGGTTGTCCAAGCCGCGGGTCTACCAGATCAGGCGGGCCTACCAGGTCAGGGACGGTCGGCGCCGGCGGGGACCCTGCGGCAAGGCCTTAGGCCGCCTCGAGTGGCACGCCGTCGTGCCTGCCGTGTTCGGTGCCCCGCTCCGCGTCGATGATCGCGTTGATCGCGCCCCACCGGCCTTCCACCCGGCCGATCACCCGGTTCAGCTGTGAATCCTCTGCCGCGATCGCGAGCACCTGATGGGCCGGGTAGCCGTGCAGTATCCGGGCGAGGTCGGTGGCGCAACGGCCGGTTGCGGCCACCCGGCAGCCGGCCCGAAGCAGGTCCCGCGCAATGCGGCAACCGCGATCGGTGCCGGCGTGCAGCACCAGGAACGTCGCCCCCTCACTAACCGATCCCATCATGATTGCCACCTCAAATCCTCGTGTTTACCGTCACTTTCATCCAACTGCGGCAAGCTGGGTTCTTGATTAGCACACCGTGTGACGTTGGCATGCGTTCACTTCACGGGCGCGTCACGGGCGCGTCACGGGCGCGGTGAGGTCGTAGTAGGTGACGCCGTCGATCGTCGTTTTGGTGAAGCTCTGCTTGACCCACGCGGCGATCTTGTCGCCCTCGGTCTCCGGCCGCTGACGCTGTGGCGCGCCCGGGTTGTCTCCCGGCATCCCGGGCCCCTTGGCCTCGATGTAGTAGTGGATCCGGCCGTTGGCGACGTACTGCTGGAACTGCGCCAGCGTCGGCGACGGGTCACCGCCCATGAAACCGCCGATCGGCATCACGGCATCCCCGGTGGCCAGTTGGTAGCCCGCCGCCTCGTTGGCGCCGTCGGTTGCCGCCACCCACGGGTAGGCGCCCCCGCTCTGCGACAGCATCTGCACGATTCGGCCGCTGGGCTTCTCACCCGTTCCCGGCGGTCCGCCCGCCGGCCGGCCGCCGGGCCCGCCGGGTCCGCCCGCCGGCATCCCGGGGAAGTGGCCGCCCCCGACGGACGGGCCGGCGGCGACGATGCCGCCGTTGTGCGGGGTGCTGACAGTCTGGATCGAGTAGGCGAGCGGCCCGGCCAGCGCCGCGACCGCGGCCGCGGCCGCCGCCCACCACGCGATGCGGCCCCCGCCGCCGACCCGGAGGACATACGCGGTGACGAGCGCCACGGCGGCCATCACGCCGCACCCCAGCACCGCCCACCGCAGCGGCGGCACGAACCCGGGGGACCTGCCGAGCAGCACCCAGGCCCACACCGCGGTGAGCGCGACCGCGCCGGCCAGCGTCAGGGCGACCCACCGGGATGATCGTCGCGCCCACAGCTGGGTAACGCCGATGCCGGCCAGTGCGGCGACCGCCGGTGCCACCGCGACGGTGTAGTAGTCGTGGAACATGCCGGACATGAAGCTGAGCACCGCACCCCCGCCGATCAGCCATCCGCCCCACACCACGTACTGGGCCCGGCGCTCGTCGGTGCGGGAGGCTCGCCCGCACAACACGATTCCGGCGATCAGGAAGATCAACGCCGCGGGCAGCAGCCACGAGATCTGACCGCCCGCCTCGCCGCTGAACAACCGGGCCGGCCCCGCGTGTGAGCCGAACGAGAAGCCGTGGCCACCTGGCCCGCCGTGGAAGTTGCCCGTGTGCCCGCCCAGCAGCCGCGACATGCCGTTGTAGCCGAAGGTCAGGTTCAGGAAGCTGTTGTCGGTGGACCCACCGATGTACGGCCGGTCCGCGGCCGGCGTCAGCGACACCAGCAGGACCCACCAGCCCGCGCTGGCGACCATCGCAAGCAGCGCGGCGCCGAGCTGGATGATCCGCACCCGCAGCCGGACCGGGCCGGCGATCAGGTAGGTCAGCGCCAGCGCGGGTGCGACCAGCATGACCTGCAGCTGCTTGGTCAGAAAGCCGAATCCGATGAGCGCGCCGCACAGCACAAGCCATCGCGTCCGCCCGTCGCTCACCGCGCGCATCAGCGCCCAGACCGCGGCGATCGTCACGAACACCAGCAGTGCGTCGGGGTTGTTGTACCGGAACATCAACGTCGCCACCGGGGTGATCGCAAGAACCCCGCCCGCGATCAGCCCGGCGGTGGGACCGAACTGGCGCTTGACGATCACATATACCAGCGCCACCGACGCCAGGCCCAGCAGCACCTCCGGCAGCAGTATGGACCAGGTGTTGACCCCGAAGATCCGCGCGCTGATCTCCATCGGCCACAGCGACGCCGGCGGCTTGTCGACGGTGATCGAGTTGCCCGCGTCGGATGAGCCGAACAGGAACGCCTTCCAGCTCTTCGTGCCGGCCTGCACGGCGGCCGAGTAGAACGCGTTGGCCCATCCCATGCGGCCCAACCCGACCGACCAGAACACGGCTGTGCCGGCCAGCAGCGCCGCCAGCGCCGGGCGGCCCCAGCGGGGGTTCGGCGCCGCGGTGGGCTCGCCGGTGGGACGGTCCCCGCCGCCAGCGTCGGCGACGGTCAGCGCGGGCGCGCTCATCCAAGCTCCTTGATGTCGGCGGAAGCGGTCCTGGGTCAGCGATTGCGGTGGGGGTGGAACACCCATCCTCGCAGCAGGATGAATCGCACGACGGTGGCGACGAGGTTGGCCGCGACGAGCACCGCCAGTTCGAGGGCGCGCGACGGGTTGCCGACCGCGTTCAGCGCGGCGAGGGAACCGCTGGTGACCGCGAGAGCGATGCCGAACACGACCAGGCCCTCGAAGTGGTGGCGGCCCGCCCGGCCGCGTCCGCGCACCCCGAACGTGAACCGTCGGTTCGCCGCCGTGTTCGCGACGGCGGTGACCAGCAGTGCGAGCAGGTTGGCGGCCTGGGCACCCATGACGCCGTGCAGCAGGGTGAAGAGCAGCAGATAGGCGATCGTGCTGGCAGCGCCGATCGCGCCGAAGCGAACCGCCTGACGCAGCAGCGACGCGGGTGCGCCGGCCCTTGCCGATCCCAGCTGCGCGGCGATGTCGGCGACCGGAATCGCGCCGGTGGCAAAGCCTTTCACCAACCGCGCGACCCCTTTCAGGTCCGCCGCGGCGGTGGCGACGATGTCGACGCGGCTGTCGGGGTCGTCGACCCAGTCGACCGGAACCTCATGGATGCGCAGTCCGGAGCGTTCGGCCAGCACGAGCAGCTCGGTGTCGAAAAACCAACCGGTGTCGATCACGTGCGGCAACAGTTCGCGCGCGACGTCGGCGCGGATCGCCTTGAATCCGCACTGAGCGTCGGAGAACTTCGCCGCCAGAGTCGATTTCAGGATCAGGTTGTAGCAGCGTGAGATCACTTCCCGTTTGGCGCCGCGCACCACACGCGAGCCGCGGCTCAACCGGCTGCCGATCGCGACGTCGGAGTGCCCGGAGATCAGCGGCGCGGTCAGCGGGGCGAGCGCGGCCAGATCGGTGGACAGGTCGACATCCATGTAGGCCAGCACGGGCGCGTCCGACGTCGACCAGACGAAGTGCAGCGCGCGGCCACGGCCCTTCTGCTCCAGCCGGACGACCCGCACGTCGTCGAGTTCCTCGGCCAGCTCGGCGGCGATCCGGGGGGTGTCGTCGACGCTGGCGTTGTCGGCGATCGTGATCCGCGTGGCGAACGGGAAGTGCTCCGACAGATACCGGTGTAGGCGACGGACGGACGGCGCCAGCGCCGTCTGCTCGTTGTACACGGGCACGACCACGTCGAGAACCGGCACACCCGCGTCACGGGCGAGAACCACCGCGTTGGGGCGGGATTCAAAAACGCGCCGGGCGGCGGGGCGCCAATCGTCAAGGGCAGTGGGGAGTTCCATCACGCTGTCCGTCATGGCTCCCATCGTCATTGGTGACGGTTTGTGCACGGTGGGCACAAGCTATGTGGCTGCTGTGAATCCTGCGTCGGCTGATACCTGGCCGTTATGGGAGAGCCGGGGCAGCCGCACGCGGAATTCCGTTCGTCCCGGCACGCTGTTCACGTCGATGGTGCCGTGATGCGCCTTGACCACCGCGTCGACGATCGCCAGGCCGAGGCCGGTGCTGCCGTCACGCCGCGACCGGGAGGAGTCGCCGCGGACGAACCGCCCGAAGATCTCGGGCTGCTGCTCGGGTGGGATGCCCGGGCCGTCGTCGACGACGGCCAGTGTGGCGCCCCCGCCGCGGTCGGCGGCCAGCGACACCGTCACCGACGTCCCCGCCGGGGTGTGGGTTCGGCAGTTCGCCAGCAGGTTGGCCAGCACCTGGTGCAGGCGTGGGCCGTCGCCCGTCACGACGACCGGTTCGTCGGGCAGGTCAAGCGACCACTCGTGGTCCGGCCCGGCGATGTGTGCGTCGCTGACCGCGTCCACGACCATGCTCGACAGGTCCACCGGCTCCTCGACGAGAGGCCTGCCCGCGTCCAGGCGGGCCAGCAGCAGCAGGTCCTCGACCAGATGCGTCATCCGCTGTGTCTCCGACTCGACCCGGCTCAGCGCGTGCGCGACGTCCTGCGGCATCTGGCCCCGTTCGCGTTGCGCCAGCTCGGTGTAGCCCTGGATCGCTGCCAGCGGGGTGCGCAGCTCATGGCTGGCGTCGGCGACGAACTGGCGCACCCGCGTCTCGCTGGCATGTCGCGCCGACAGCGCGGCCGCGATGCGCTCCACCAGCCGGTTCAGGGCCGTGCCGACTTGGCCGACCTCGGTGTGTGCGCTCGCCGCGTCGACGTCGACGATCGGCGTTGGCAGGTTCACCTCGCCGCGTCCGAGTTCGAGATCGGACACCCGCCTGGCGGCGGCCGCCACGTTCGACAGCGGTGCCAGCTGCCGCCGGATGATCAGGACGCCCGCGATGGCGGCCATCACCAGCGCCGACGCGGCGAGGATGCTGAAGATGATCAGCGTCGACACCAGCGTCTTGGCGATGCCGGACACCGGCAGGCCGGTCACGATGATCTGGCCGCTGTGGGTCCGCAGCGCGACCAGCCGGTACTTGCCGACCCCGTTGAGGTCCACCGCGGCGGGATGGTGGCCGGCCCGCAGTGCGGCCAACTCGGGGTACGCCGAATCCGGCACGGGGATGCGGAAGCCGTTGTTGCTGACGATGGCGGCGGAGACGACGTGACCGTCTGACACCAGCGCCCCCAGCGTTCCGACGGCCTGGCCGGGCGCGTTGAGAAAGTCCGGCCCGCTTCCGCGGTGGCGCATCGGGGGCGGCATCCCGGGGGGCGCCCCCGGCGGACGGCCGAGGTCGTTGATCACGACCGAGCGGTGTGCGGCCTCCATCACCTGTTCATCGAGCTGGTGCACCAGAAAGCCGCGCAGGGCCAGTTGGGTGCCGGCGCCGATCCCGATACACACGAAGGCCAGCAACGCGATCAACGTCGCGAGCAGGCGGGTGCGCAGCGACCAGCTGCGCGGCGACCGCAGGCGATTGAGCAAAGCCGGTTTGGTCGATCCCCTGGGCTGCTCAGCGGGGCGGCTTGAGGACATAGCCGGCTCCGCGCAGCGTATGGATCATCGGCTCACGGCCGCTGTCGATCTTCTTGCGCAAGTAGGACACGTACAGTTCGACGATGTTTGACCGCCCCCCGAAGTCGTAGCTCCAGACCCGGTCGAGGATCTGCGCCTTGCTCAGCACCCGCTTCGGGTTGCGCATCAGAAAGCGCAGCAACTCGAACTCCGTCGCGGTCAGCGAAATCGGTTCGCCGCCGCGGGTCACGTCGTGGCTGTCCTCGTCGAGAACGAGGTCACCGACCACCAGTTGCGATCCGGCGGCGTCGGTGGTCGCGCCCGTGCGCCGGAGAAGTGCACGCAGCCGCAGCACGACCTCTTCCAGGCTGAAGGGCTTGGTCACGTAGTCGTCGCCGCCCGCGGTAAGGCCGGCGATGCGATCCTCGATCGCGTCCTTCGCGGTCAGCAGCAAAAGGGGCAGCCCGGGAATCTGCTCGCGCAGTTTCCGCAGCACCTCGAGGCCGCTCATGTCGGGCAGCATGATGTCGAGCACGACGACGTCGGGCCGGTGTTCACGCGCCAGGGCGATCGCGGTGGCGCCGTCCCCGGCGGTCGAGATCTCCCATCCCTCGTAGCGCAGCGCCATCGACACCATCTCGGCGAGCACCTGTTCGTCGTCGACGACGAGGACGTGGATCGGGCTGCCGTCGGCGCGACGCATCACGACCCGGCCTGAGTCAGCTTCGGTGGCCACGATTGAAGAGTATGGCGCCACGGACTAGGGCAACGCTGTGCAAAGTCTATGCGCCGGCTGTGAACACCGGCGGTGCGTGCGCGGCCGACCCGATCCGGGTTTGCGTTGACGGCACCGAGTGGACATTGGGTCCAGGTTGCGTCCGGGCCATTGAGCTCGCGGAGAATTAGCCGGTCAGTCAGGAGGTTTGGGCTCTCCAGGCGCCGGGAACCCGAATATCGCGGCGGGACGGAAACGGTCCCGGCCGCCGGGAACGTCAGCCGATGAGGGAGGAATCCATGGCGGAGAAAAGCGGGCCGAAGGAAGGCTTGGAGGGCGTCGTCGAGGACGTCAAGGGCAAGGCGAAAGAAGCCGTCGGCACGGTGACGGGCCGCGGTGATCTCGTCGAGGAGGGCGAGGCCCAACAGGACAAGGCCGAGGCTCAACGCGATGCCGCGAAGAAGGAAGCCGAAGCCGAAGCGGCACGCGGCGGCGCGAAGGCCGCCGAACAGCGCCAGAAGTCCAATCAGTAGCTGCAACGTCGACGGGCCCGGTCCACAGCGGTGGGTCGGGCCCGTTGCGTGTGTCAGGCGAACGGCGTGCGCAGCACGTAGCGGCTGGTGGGCACCGTGTCGATGTTGACGTTCGCGCCGAACGCCGATGTGCTGGCGACCATCCGCGTCAGCCGATCCTGCAGGTCCGCGTCGTCGGCCGCGCCGAAGAACGCCTGCAGGTCCGTGATCGCCTCGGTCGGGAACAATTCCTCGACGATGCCGTGGATCGCCGGGGCGTCCCGGGTCAGCGGCCGCACCACCACGTTCTGGGTGTAGCCGAATGTGGCCTGTGTCTCGATCGCCACCGGGGTGTGATCGATCTGCCATCGCGCCAGCCAGCTGTCCCCGTCCAGCCCGGCTGGCCTGCGCAGCAGCGCGATGTTCGCCAGACCCGTTGTGCGCTCACCTGATTCGGTCTCCGGC
>NZ_DATFYW010000150.1:0-2517 GCF_035314905.1 Mycobacterium sp. | reverse complement strand
TGCAGGTTGGATCCGTTGAAAGACCCGCCGCTGAGCGTGGTTCCGGTGAAGTTGAGACGGTTGTCGGCGCGCGCTACCTGCGTGGTGACGAGGCCCAGCATCAACACCGCAGCGATCACCGCAAGGGCCAACCATTTGTAGCTGCTCAAAAGTCCGGTCTTCACGCCACCGCACCTCCTTTGCTGACGTTACACCTGAAGTGACGTCAACCAAACGGGTTCAGTTCGATCAGGCCACCCGGGCGACGCCCTCGAGGTCGGGCGGCTCGCGGGTCAATCCCCACTCTGGCCAGCAAAGCCCGAGGATGAGCGCCCCGGAGTCGGCGTTCGGCTGCAAGATCTGACGTGTCTGTGACGATGTCGCAGGCTTGCCGGCCTGGCTCCGCGACGGGGTTTGGGCCGGTGGCCGGGCGATACTGCGCCAGTTCGAGGCAGAGCGGGCGGCCCATCTGACCAGGTTGGGGCAGTTCGGACGTTTTCGCGCCGGAAATCGCGGGCAGCATGAGGGCATGCCGACGCTGTTGTGGTTCCGCCGTGACCTGCGGCTGCGCGACCTGCCGCCGCTGCTCGGCGCCGCCGCCGATGGTGACGACGTGCTGGCGTGCTTCGTGTTCGATCCACGCCTGGAGGCGTCGTCGGGCACGCGCCGGCTGCAGTTTCTCTGCGATTCGCTACGGCAGTTGCGCGACCAGCTCGATGGCCGGCTCCACGTCACCCGCGGGCGGCCGGCAGACCGGATTCCCAAGATCGTCAAGGAGATCGGCGCATCGGCTGTGCATGTCTCCGAGGACTTCACACCGTTCGGCCGCACGCGCGACGAACAGGTGCGTGACGCGCTGGATGACGTGCCGTTGAAGGCTGCCGGATCGCCGTACTTGGTGTCGCCAGGGCGAGTCACGAAGGAGGATGGCTCGCCGTACAAGGTTTTCACCCCCTTCTTCCGCCGTTGGCGCGAAATGGGTTGGCGCGCACCGGCCAACACCGGGCCGGAGTTCGCTCGCTGGCTCGATCCGGCAGGCCTGGCGGGCGCCGTCGACATCCCGGACCCGGGTGCCGAGTTGGACCTGGCCGCCGGTGAGCAGGCGGCGCTGTCGCGCTGGGCGGAGTTCGTCGACACCAAACTGGACGACTACGCCGAGGATCGCAATCGTCCCGACAAGGACGGCAGCAGCCGGATGTCGGCACACCTGAAATTCGGCACGATCCATCCGCGGACGATGGCCGCCGACATCGACGGCCGCCGGCCGGGACACGCGGCCTACCTGCGGGAGTTGGCGTTCCGCGATTTCTACGCCTCGGTGCTGCACGAGTGGCCCGACAGCGCATGGCGGAACCTGAACCGCGACTTCGACGGGATCGAGGTGGAGACCGGGCCGAAGGCGGAGCGCGCTTTCGAGGCCTGGAAGGCCGGCACGACCGGCTTCCCGATCGTCGACGCTGGGATGCGCCAACTGTGCGCCGCGGGTTTCGTGCCGAACAGGGTGCGGATGATCGTCGCGTCGTTCCTCGTCAAGGATCTGCATCTGCCGTGGCAGTGGGGCGCGCGCTGGTTCTTGGAGCAACTCGTCGACGGCGACATCGCCAACAACCAGCACGGGTGGCAGTGGTGTGCCGGATCGGGCACCGACGCGGCGCCCTACTTCCGCGTGTTCAACCCCACTACCCAGGGCCAAAAATTCGACCCCTCAGGCGAATACGTGCGGCGTTGGGTACCGGAGTTGGCCGACGTCGACGACGTTCACGCACTGAAGGAGGGCCGGCCCGAAGGCTACGCTCCACCGATCGTCGACCACAAACGCGAGCGCGCGGAGGCGCTGCGCCGCTACGGGCGGATCGACTGAGTCCCGTATGCCAGAATGTGGGCGATTGCCCGTCAAGTGAGCAGGAGCGCCGTGGCCAGCACCGAGGTTGTACGACACAGCGGGGTAGACGTCGAGGACGTGCCGTCCGCCGAGTGGGGCTGGAGCGGCACCGCGCCGCGGGTGTGGCACGTGGTCCTCATTGTGATCGCCGCGTTTCTGCTGTTCATGATCCACGGGAACCAGGTCGGCCACGTCGAGGACTACTTCCTTATCGCATTCGCCGCGGGAATCCTAGTCGTCGTGGGCCGTGACTGGTGGCTGCGCCGCCGTGGCCTGACCCGGTAGGTCGCGAACTCGCCCCACCCTCAGAGGGCTGACACTGTCGCGAAGATTTGTAAAGCTGTCTCCCATGACGGGAGTGCAGAGCGAGACCGGTGTCTTGGCCGGCGACGAGCGGATGTTGATCGGCGGCGAGCTGCAGTACACGAGCAGTGGCGCGAAGTTCGATGTCATTCACCCGGCCGGTGAGGAAGTTGTCGGGCAGGCCACCGATGGGACCGTGGCCGACATGGGGCGAGCCGTCGGCGCGGCGCGGCGCGCATTCGACACCTCCGGCTGGTCCCGCGACATCGAGTTGCGCTATCACTGCCTCAAGCAATTGCAGGAGGCGCTCGACCGCCACAAGGAGCGGCTGCGCCGCATTGTGGTGACCGAGG
>NZ_DATFYW010000149.1:0-20644 GCF_035314905.1 Mycobacterium sp. | reverse complement strand
GAACACCGACGGGTCGATCACCTACAACGAGTGGTCGTTCGCCCAGGCGCAGCATCTGAACATGGCGAGCGTCATCACCTCGGCGGGTCCCGATCCCGTTTCGATCACCGCCGACACGGTGGGCAAGACCATCGGCGCCGCCACGGTCAAGGGTCAGGGCAACGACCTGGTGCTGGACACGGCGTCGTTCTACAAGCCGACGCAGCCCGGTGCCTACCCGATCGTGCTGGCGACCTACGAGATCGTCTGCTCGAAGTACCCCGACGCCGACACCGGCACCGCGGTCAAGGCGTTCCTGCAGGCCGCGATCGGCCCGGGCCAGAGCGGTTTGGCCGACAACGGCTACATCCCGATCCCGGACGCGTTCAAGCCGAAGCTGACCACCGCGGTGAATGCGATCGCGTGATTCGAGGTCGTGGTGGGCCTACAACCTGAGATTCGTCCCGAAGGGGCGTCGTCGAGCGCGACGCCCCTCGCGGGCTCGATAATCACCGACATGGTTGACGGCGGCGGCCCCGCGCCGGAGGTGAAAGCCACCGGCGGGGGCACGCGGCGGTTCGGTGACCGGGCGTTCAAGTGGCTCGCGATCGCCGCCGGCTCGACGATCGTCATCTCGATCGTGCTGATCGCGGTCTTCCTGCTGATCCAGGCGATCCCGTCGCTGCGCGTCAACCACGCGAACTTCTTCACCGCGTGGCAGTTCGACACGAACGACGCCAAAAACCTGTATTTCGGCATCCGCGACCTGTTCATGGTGACGGTGCTGAGTTCGGTGTTCGCGCTGCTGCTTTCGGTGCCGGTCGCGGTCGGCATCGCGGTGTTCTTGACCCAGTACGCGCCGGCGCGGCTGGCGCGGCCGTTCAGCTTGATCGTGGACCTGCTGGCCGCCGTGCCCTCGATCATCTTCGGTCTGTGGGGCATATTCGTGCTGGCGCCGAGGCTGTTGCCGATCTCCACGTCCCTGAACCGCTACCTAGGTTGGTTGTTCCTGTTCAAGCAGGGCAACGTCTCCCTGGCGGGTGGCGGGACCATCTTCACCGCCGGCATCGTCCTGGCGGTGATGATCCTGCCGATCATCACATCGGTATCACGGGAGGTGTTCCGCCAGACCCCGCGTCCGCACATCGAGGCCGCCCAGGCCCTCGGGGCCACCAAATGGGAAGTCGTCCGGATGACGGTGCTGCCGTTCGGGCGCAGCGGGGTGATCGCGGCGTCGATGCTCGGGTTGGGCCGGGCGCTGGGTGAAACCGTCGCGGTGTTGATCATCCTGCGCTCGGCCGCCAAGCCGGGCAACTGGTCGCTGTTCGACGGCGGTTACACGTTCGCCTCGAAGATCGCCTCGGCGGCAGCCGAATTCAGCTCGCGGCTGCCGACGGGTGCCTATATCGCGGCGGGCTTCGTGCTGTTCGCGCTGACGTTCGTCGTCAACGCGGCCGCCCGCGCGGTCGCCGGCGGGAGGGTCAACACATGACATCGGCCACGCTGGACCAGCCGGTCAAACAGCGGGCGTTTCGTGCGATCAGCGTCGGGCGAAAAATCAAGAACAACATCGCGGCCATCCTGTTTGTTGTCGCGTTTGTCATCGCGGTGATTCCGCTGGTGTGGGTGCTGGGCGTCGTGATTGCGCGAGGCTGGTACGCGGTGACGCGGCAAGGCTGGTGGACGCACTCGCTTCAGGGTGTGCTGCCCGAACAGTTCGCCGGCGGTGTGTACCACGCCATCTACGGAACCCTGGTGCAGGCCGCGGTGGCTGCGATCCTCGCCGTCCCGCTGGGCCTGATGGCCGCGGTGTTTCTGGTTGAGTACGGCGGCGGGCCACTGGCCCGGACCACGACGTTCATGGTCGACGTGCTCGCCGGCGTGCCCTCGATCGTCGCCGCGCTGTTCATCTTCAGCCTGTGGATCACCACCCTGGGATTTCAGCAGAGCTCGTTCGCGGTGTCGCTGGCATTGGTGCTTTTGATGCTGCCCGTGGTGGTGCGCAACACGGAGGAAATGCTCAAGCTGGTGCCCGACGAGCTGCGAGAAGCCAGCTACGCGTTAGGCGTTCCGAAATTCACGACGATCCTGCGCATCGTGGTGCCGACGGCGTTGCCGGGCATCATTTCCGGGATCCTGCTGTCGGTCGCGCGGGTGATCGGTGAAACCGCTCCGGTGCTGGTGCTGGTCGGCTACAGCCGGGCGATCAACTACGACATCTTCCACGGCAACATGGCCTCGCTGCCGCTGCTGATCTACACCGAACTCACCAACCCGCAACACGCCGGCGCCCTGCGGATCTGGGGTGCCGGGCTTACCCTGATCATCTTGGTGGGCGTCCTCAACCTGCTAGCCGCAGTCGCGACCCGCATCCTGATGTCCAGACGGTAAAAACCGATAGGAAATCGCATGGCAAAACGACTGGACCTCAAAGACGTCGACATCTACTACGGAAAATTTCAGGCCGTCGCCGATGTCGCGATGTCGGTGCCCCCGCGCAGTGTGACGGCCCTCATCGGACCATCCGGGTGCGGGAAGTCCACGGTGCTGCGGGCGCTGAACCGGATGCACGAAGTCATCCCCGGGGGCCGGGTGACGGGCTCGGTGCTGCTCGACGGGGAGAACATCTACGGCCCCGGTGTTGACCCGGTGAGTGTGCGCCGCACCATTGGCATGGTGTTTCAGCGCCCGAATCCGTTCCCTACCATGTCGATTCGCGACAACGTGGTCGCCGGGCTCAAGCTGCAGGGCGTGCGCGGCGGCAAGACGCTCACCGAGGTCGCCGAGCGGTCACTGAAGGGTGCCAACCTGTGGAACGAGGTCAAAGACCGGCTCGACAAGCCCGGCGGTGGGCTGTCGGGCGGCCAGCAGCAGCGGCTGTGCATCGCGCGCGCCATCGCCGTGCAGCCCGACGTGCTGTTGATGGACGAGCCCTGCTCGGCGCTGGACCCGATCTCCACGCTGGCCATCGAGGACCTGATCGCCGAGCTCAAGCTCGATTTCACGATCGTGATCGTCACCCACAACATGCAGCAGGCGGCCCGCGTCAGCGACCAGACCGCGTTCTTCAACCTGGAAGCCACCGGCAAACCGGGGCGCCTGGTCGAGATCGACGACACCGAGAAGATGTTCTCGAATCCGAGTCAGAAGGCCACCGAAGACTATATCTCGGGGCGCTTCGGCTGATTTGGCGGAATCGCCTGTGCCACAAGACAACTCGATTGAGCTCGCAGAGGGGGCGGTCGGCGCGCCGGGTCGCAGCCTGATGCTCGTCGAAGCGGAGCCGACGATCGCGTGGCGGTTGCTCGACGATGCCAAGCAGATCGGGCTGGCCACCACGTGGTGCCGCAACGGGGCCGAGGCGCTGGTCGCCATCGGCGCCGAGCCGCCGAGTGTGCTTGTCGTCGCGGCCCGGACCGACATGGTTGATGCGGCCGCGATCGCCGCGGCGGTGCGGACACGTTGGGACCTGCCGATACTGGTCGGCGCGGCAAGCGGCGACGAGGATCTGGCGCGTGAGGCGTTGGCTTCCGGCGCGTCTGCCGTCACCGCCCGCCCGTATGACATCGCGGCGATCACGCCGTTCATGGCCAGCGCCCGGGCCGGCCCCTGCGACGGGCGCGCCGTGTTCGTCGCCGGCCCGATCGAGGTCGACCGGCGCGGGTATGAGACGCGGGTGCGCGGCCGCGACGTGCAACTGACCCAGCGTGAGCTCGAGCTGTTGATCTTCCTGATCGAGCGGCGCGGCGAGGTGGCCAGCGTCGAGGAGATCAGCCGCGCGGTGTGGGGCCGGCCGGCGGAGACCAACACGGTTGCGGTGCATGTCAAACGGCTTCGCGACAAGCTCGGCGAGGATCCCGAGCACGACGAGTTCATCCGCACGATCCGCGGGGCGGGCTACCGGCTGGCACCGTCGATCTGCCTCGCGCGCACGCGGGAATAGCACGCGCGTGGCCGCGTTCCTACTCGCATGGGCAAAGCGGTGAAGTTCGATCAGTACGGCGGGATCGACGTGCTCGAGGTGCGCGACGTCCCGCGACCGGTTCCGGGTGAGGGTCAGGTCCTCGTCGAGGTCAGGGCGGCGGGCATCAACCCTGGCGAGGCGATGATCCGCAAGGGCGCGCTGCATGACATGTGGCCCGCCACGTTTCCGTCCGGGCAGGGCAGCGACCTGGCCGGCGTGGTGGCCGAACCCGGCCCCGGGGTAACGGAATTCAAGGTCGGTGACGAGGTGCTCGGCTTCACCGAGGAGCGCGCCGGCCAGGCCGAATATGTGGTGGTGCCGGCGGACCAGCTGACTCCCAAACCGGCGCGGGTGCCGTGGGAGGTCGCCGGTGGGCTGTTCGTCGCGGGCACGACGGCCTACGCCGCCGTCCGGTCCGTCGCGCCCAGGCCCGGCGACACGGTCGCGGTGGCCGGGGCCGCCGGCGGGGTCGGCACGATCGCGGTGCAGCTGGCCAGGGCCGCGGGCGCCACGGTGATCGGCATCGCCGGGCCGTCGAACGACGAATGGCTCACCGCGCATGGCGTGATTCCCGTCAACTACGGTGACGGCCTGGCCGGCCGGCTCCGGTCCGCAGCGCCCGGCGGGCGGATCGACGCGTTCCTCGACTTCTTCGGCGGCGGCTACGTCGAGCTGGCGGTCACGCAGCTCGGCGTGCCGCCCGAGCGTGTCGACACGATCATCGACTTCCCGGCGGTGGAGCGGTTCGGGGTCCAGGCCGCCGGCAACGCGGACGCGTCGAACGCGCAGGTGCTCGCCGAGCTGGCCGGGCTGGTCGCGGCCGGCGAGCTGGAGGTTCCGATAGCCGGGGTGTTCCCGCTCGATGACGTGCAGGAGGCCTACCGCACGCTGGAACAGCGGCACACCAGGGGCAAGATCGTCCTGCGGCCCTGACGTTACTTGTGGTGGCGCAACTGCTCCGACAGCAGTTCGCCGTCGTCTTCGGGCATTGAGCCGGTCACCTGGAAGATGACCCGCCGGCCGATCTCCACCGCGTGGTCGGCGAACCGCTCGTAGAAGCGGCTCAGCAACGTCACGTCGACGGCGGCGGTGACGCCGTGCTTCCAGTCACGGTCCATCAGCACGGAGAACAGGTGCCGGTGCAGGTCGTCCATCGCGTCGTCCTCTTCGCGCAGATGGGCGGCCTTCTCCGGGTCCCGGCTGAGCAGCGCCTCCTGCGCCGCGTTGCCCAGTTCGACTGCGACCCGGCCCATTTCGGCGAAGTACCCGTTGACCTCCTCGGGCAGCGCATGCTGCGGGTGGCGACGGCGCGCGATCTTGGCGACGTGCAGTGCCAGCGCGCCCATCCGGTCGACGTCGGCGACGTTCTGGATCGAGGTCACCACGGCGCGCAGGTCGCCGGCCACCGGCGCTTGCAGGGCCAGCAGGACGAATGCCGCCTCCTCGGCGCGCGCCCCGGCGCTGATGACTCGGTCGTGGTCGCTGATCACCTGCTCGGCAAGTACCAGGTCGGCCTGAAGCAGCGCGTGGGTCGCACGCTCCATCGCAACCCCGGCCATGCCGCACATGGCCGCGATCTCTCCCGTCAGCGCGTCGAGCTGCTCGTGGTAGGCGGTCCGCATGTGCCGAGCTTACGGGGTAATTCGCGTCGAGGTCGCATGCCCGCGAGTGAACACGCGGTGAATGCCGCCCGGCGTGAAACAGCCAGTTGCAGGTGATGTCCGCGGCGTTCGGGACGTTCGCGAAGTCCGGGCCGAGCACGACCTGGACCGCGTCACCGAGCTCGGGTAGTCGCCTGGCGTAAGCACTTTGAAGCCGTGCTGCGGTCGAGTCCGTCTCGGTTCAGCCACCAGAGTGCATCGCGTCCGCGCCCTCGGGCACGTCGCAGCCGTCGCGATCCGACAGCCACCCGTCCGGCAGCGCGACCGGCGCGGGCGAGCCCTGGCGGCCCCGCGGTCCGGTGGCCGCCGGCGGGAACGGCACGTCGGCCTCGAGGCGGCCCAGCAGCGAGTCCAGTTCGTCCAGCGTCCTGACCAGCGCCAATGCCCGCCGCAGGTCGGCGCCGGCGGGGCAGCCGTGCAGGTACCAGGCGACGTGTTTGCGGATGTCGCGCATGCCTTTGTCTTCGCCGAAGTGTGCGGCAAGGAGCTCGCCGTGGCGGCGCACGATGCCGGCGACCTCCCCGAGCGTGGGCGGCGGGGGTGCGGGTGTGCCGGTGAATGCCGCGGACAGCTCGGCGAACAGCCAGGGCCTGCCGAGGCACCCGCGCCCGATCACCACGCCGTCGCAGCCCGTGACGGCCATCATGGTCAGCGCGTCGCTGGCGTCGAAGATGTCGCCGTTGCCGAGCACCGGGATCGCCGTGACGTGCTCGCGCAGCGCCGCGATCTGTGCCCAGTCGGCGCTGCCGGAGTAGCGCTGCGCGGCCGTGCGGGCGTGCAGCGCGACCGCCGCGGCGCCCTCCTCGGCCGCGATCCGCCCGGCGTCGAGATGGGTGCGGTGGGCGTCGTCGATGCCGATCCGGAACTTCACCGTGACGGGGATGTCCGTGCCCTGGGTTCCGCGCACCGCCGCGGCGACGATCCGCCC
The DNA here is from genome assembly GCF_035314905.1 of Mycobacterium sp. Lineage (GTDB taxonomy): Bacteria > Actinomycetota > Actinomycetes > Mycobacteriales > Mycobacteriaceae > Mycobacterium. The sequence goes on along the minus strand of NZ_DATFYW010000149.1, from coordinate 14,112 downwards.
GAACAGTCGCCGCTTGAACGGCAACGCCGCGCCGCCGCCCCGCCGGGTGACCTTGGGCACCGGGCAGCCGAAGTTCATGTCGATGTGGTCGGCCAGGCCCTCGGCGGCGATCATCCGCGCGGCCGCGTACGTCGTGTCCGGGTCGACGCTGTACAGCTGCAACGATCGCGGCAGCTCGTCCGGCGCGAACGTCGTCATGTGCATGGTGACCGGGTGACGCTCCACCAGGGCCCGCGCGGTGACCATTTCGCAGACGTAGAGCCCGCTGACGGTGCCGGCGCGCTCGCGTTCGAGCTCACGGCACAGGGTGCGGAAGGCGACGTTGGTCACGCCGGCCATCGGGGCCAGCACCACCGGGCTGCGCAGCGCGATCGACCCGATGCGCAGCCCGCTGCCGGCTAGAGCCTGCTGAGCGTCAGCGTGCCCTCGGTGGACAGCACTTTCCTGGCGGTCAGGCGCTCGGCCTTGCGGGCTTCCCGCTCCAGCCGGCGCTGCTTGGCTTCCTCGAACTTGTCGCACGTTTCCTCGAGCTCCTTGACGAGCACGGCAAGGTCGTCACGCATCCTCGCGGCCTCGCCGGTGAAGTCGTCACGCTCGAAGATGCGCCACTTCTTCAGCACCGGCATCACGACGTCGTCGAGGTGGATCCGCGGGTCGTAGACGCCGCCGACGGCGATGATCACGGCCTTGCGGCGGAATCCGGGCACCGTGAAGCCGGGCATCTTGAAGTTGCGCAGCACCCGGTGCAGCGACTTCATCGCCTGGTTCGGCGCGATCTCCAAGCCGGCCTCGCTGACGTCGCGGTAGAAGATCATGTGCAGGTTCTCGTCGGCCGAGACCCGGCCCAGTAGCTGGTCGGCGATCGTCTCCTCGCATGCGCGTCCGGTGTTCCGGTGCGAAACGCGGGTGGCCAGTTCCTGGAACGTGACATAAATAACGGAGTCGAACAGGCGGTCCGCGAAGAGGTCGCCCTGTTTGTTCTGCCCGGGGCTGAAACCCCTCGTCATCTGCTCGAGCCGCAGCTTCTCCAGTTCGACCGGGTCGATCGCCCGTGTGACGACCAGATAGTCGCGCAGCGCGATGCCGTGCCGGTTCTCCTCGGCGGTCCAGCGGTTCACCCACTGGCCCCATGCGCCGTCCATGCCGAAGTTCATCGCGATCTCGCGGTGGTAGGAGGGCAGGTTGTCCTCGGTCAGCAGGTTTTGCACCATCGCCACCTGGGCGACCTCCGAGAGGTGGGATTCCTCGGGATCCCAGTCCTGGCCGCCGAGCGCGTAGTAGTTCTTGCCGTCCGACCACGGGATGTAGTCGTGCGGGTTCCAGTCCTTGGTCATCTTCATATGGCGGTTGATGTTCGCCTCGACGACCGGCTCGAGCTCGCGCAGTAGCTGCAGATCGGTCAGGTCTTCCGACATGGCCCCTCCAGTTATCTGTACCTTTTGGTTGCACTCAATGTATCTGTACCAGCCAGTAGCATTCAAGTCGCCCCACCGGCCGCCGCGCGGCGGCCCATCGGCACGAGACGTCCGATCCGGACCGGAAACGATGCCGGTGACGGGGGGACGGATGACTACGCTACGACGGGCGCGGGAATCATGGTCGGCCAATGACGAAATTCGTGCCGCGGTGAGCGATTGTCGTCGCCGCGCCTACGCGGGGTTCTGCGACGCGGCGCGGCTCATCAGCATCGCGACGCAGTAGTCGATGAACTGCTCGCGGGTGGCCGCCAGCCTCCCGCCCAGGTAGGCGGTGAACAACGCCGTCAACGCCCCGATCAGCGCGGTGGCCACCAGGTTCTGCAGCACCGGATCGGTGATCCGGGTCAGCTTGCGTTCCAGCAGGTGGATGAAGTTGGGCATCCATTCCGCTCCGGAGCGGGTCAGGACGGGTTCACCCTCGGGCGCCAGCAAGAGCACGCGCCCGCGCACCGGGTCGTCGACCATCAGGGCGACGAACCGTTCCACGGCTTCCCGCGGGGTGGTGGCCGTTTCCAGCGTTGCCATCGCACGGGTGCAGACGTCGTCGTAGACGGCGCGCACGAATTCGTCGCGGTCAGCGAAGCTTTCGTAGAAATAGCGCTCCGTCAGCCCCGTCGCGCGGCACACCGCGCGCACGGTCAGCGCGGGACCGCCCTCGCCGCCCAGTAGTGTCACCCCGGCCGCGACGAGTTCGTCGCGACGCAACGCCTGGCGATCCTCGATCGGAACGCCAGACCATCGACCCCGCCCCCGCCTTTGACCGGAAGCCACTGCACTCCTAAACTCTGTAGTGACAACGCCCGTAGTCAAAACTCGACTCTCGCGCTGATGGGAACGTCACCAGTGACACAAGATACCCGGCTGCTCGGCCCCGACTGGCTGACGTGGAAGTACTGAACATGCACCCGCAGCTCGGCGCGGCCGTGGAGGAGCATTCGACGTTCTTCCGGGAGGTGGGAGGAGTTCCAGGTCGACTGGGATCACATGTGCCGCGAGGTGCTGGAGAACAACTTCGCAGCCCGCGCGGTGCTCGACCTCACCGAGTTGCCGAAACCGCCGTTCGCACGGTGGGTCCCGGACTGGCTGTGGCACGCGCAGCGCCGGATGCTGGCGCCGTTCTTCGTGTGGCTCACGGTGGGGCTCTACGACCCGCCGGTGCGCGAGCTGATGGGCTACTCGTGGTCGGCGCGCGACGAATGGCTGCACCGGCGCTTCGGCGACCTCGTGAATCTGGTGTTCAAGCTGGTGCCCAGGCGCCGGCGGATGCATCCGCGTGCGCGCGCCGCCTGGGACCGGGTGAGCGGGCGCATTCCGGTCGACAGCCCGCTGGTGCACACGCCGGCGCGCAACCTGCCCCCGCTCGACGAGCGCGACAAGCCGACGCACTATCGCCCGGTTACCGGCGTCTGACGCTGTCGTCGCCGTTGTCGGTACTGCAGCGGCTGCTCAGGGCACCAGCACGACCTTCCCTACGTTTTCCCGCGCGGCCAGGATGCGGTGCGCCGTGGGCGCTTCGGCGAATGGCACCGCGGCGTAGATGACCGGTGCCACGGTGCCGTCGGCCAGTCCGGCGGTCAGCGGAGCGATCCAGGGTTGCAGCGTGCCGCGGTCGTCCCACAGCCGCAGCATGTTGAGTCCGATGACGGCCTTCGATTCCTCGATTTGTTTGATCAGGTTGAAACCGCGCACCATCGACAACGCGTGCGGTGCGGCCCTGCGGAGCGAGCGCGTGTCGCCGTGCTGCATAGCCGACAGGCCGTAGGCGACGAGGCGGCCGCCGGGACGAAGCAGCCCGTAGGACCGCCGCAGCGATGTGCCGCCGAGCGCGTCGAGGACGATGTCATACGGTTCCAGGCCCTTCCACCAGCCGTCGCGGCGATAGTCGATCGCGTGGTCCACCCCGAGTTCTGCGAGGCGCTTGTGCTTGCCCGGCGATGCGGTGCCGTGCACCTGCGCACCGGCTGCCTTGGCGAACTGGACGGCCGCGATGCCGACGCCGCCGGCGGCCGCGTGGATGAGCACCCGCTCGCCGGCGCGCAGTGATCCGTAACCGTGCAGGGCCGCCCAGGCGGTGGCGTAGTTGACCGGCAGCGCGGCGCCTTGCTCGAAACTCATTGCGTCGGGCAGCGCGATGGTGTCGGCAGCGGACACGTTGACGATTTCGGCATACCCACCGAACCGTGTGCCGGCCACGACCCGTTGGCCGACCCTGGCGGGATCGACACCCTCGCCCACCGCCGCGATCGTCCCTGCCACCTCGTAACCAACCACCGACGGCGGCTTCGGCGCGTCGGGGTACAGCCCCACGCGGGCGAGATGATCGGCGAAGTTCACTCCCGCCGCGCGTACCGCGATGCGCACCTGGCCGGCGGTCGGCGGCGGCGGATCGGGCCGCTCTTGCACCTTCAGAACTGATGGATCGCCGTGCTTTGTGATCACGACCGCGCGCATGGGTCCTCCTGGGGGAACTCCGGTTTTCGATCGAACGCGATAAGGGTTTTCTGTGCGGGCAGGATACGGCTCCGCCTGTGCGGTAAGGTTCGCGGCTACGCAACCAACTTGTCGACGGTCGGAGACGGCATGCCCGGCAGGACTTTCTCCTTCGAGATCAACGGGACCAGCAGCGCGCCGGCCTCGACGTTGTTCCGCCTGGAGACCGATGGCGCCCACTGGTCCCGGTGGGCGAAACCCGTTGTGTTCCAGTCAAGCTGGGAGCGGCAGGGCGAACCGGCGCCCGGCGGGGTCGGAGCCGTCCGCAAGATGGGGCTGTGGCCGTTTTACGTGCGGGAGAAGACACTCGAGTACGAGCAGGATCGCCGGCACGTCTACACGCTGATCGGCCCGCCCAGCCCAGCCAGGGACTACACCGCCGAAGTGCTGTTGACCCCGAACGCGGCGGGAGGCACCGACGTGCGCTGGACGGGCTCGTTCACCGAGGGGCTTCGGGGGACGGGCCCGGCAATGCTCGTCATACTGCGCGGCGCGCTCCAGCTCATTCTGAGGCGACTCGTGACGGCGGCCGAGCGCGACTGATTGCGCTCAATCGAGAGCGAAGGCGGCTCGAATGGCCTGGGACAGCCCAGGTTCCTGCGAGAGCACCGTTGTCCCTGCCCACCGGCACCTCGGTGGAAGTCCACGTGCGGTGCTGGTGATCGGTGCAGCCGTCAGTGTCAGCGCCGTGACGCGCTTCTACCTCGTCGTCGAGAAAGGTCACGATCTCGTCGGGGAGCCGTACCGCAATCTGTGTGCTCATACCAACGTGGTACCGGGTCGGGATGCCCGGCGAACGAAGCACGCCAGCGCCGACGAGCTGATGCACTAACGGAACTGGCGATTTGGGTAAGAACGGCCACGCCCCTGTAGGAGAATGGCCGGTCATGACGGAGCCCATCGGACCCGTGGTGATCAACCGTCGCCAGGCCCGGCGGATGAGCCGGCGCTTCGCCGACGTCGGCGTCGGGATCCCGGGGGCGCGACTTCAGGAAATCGCCGCCGGCGCCCCCTTCTCGGATGCCGAATCTACTGATGTGCATTTCGCGCTTGCCGCGACCGCGATCCGGCGCGAGGAGCGCCTCGCGAAGTTCGACCGCAGGCGACGCCGTGGCGTGCAGTGGCTCATCGTTGCGGGCCTGGTTCTCGTCATACTGAACGCCCTCATCTGCATGGCCTATGTCTTCTTGAGCCTGGCCCAACAGACGCCGCCGCTCTGAAATGCCGACGTAACGGAACTCTCAGCGCCGGCTCACATCCTGGAAGAAACCAGTGCCCCTCCGGTGACCACGCAACTCACCTCGGGACAGCCGACCGCACATTTCCCGCCGGCAGAGATGGCGAAGTTCCGCATCATCGCCCAGGACACGGTCGCGTAGGTGCAGGCCGGGGACCAGGGTGGCGCGACCGCCGGGATCAAGGACCTCAACGCACTGTTGACCGCGCTTCAATAATGAAACGACTCAAAGCCCGGGTTGGTCCTCGATGATGCCGAGCCAGATCTGTGCCGCGTCGATAGCCACCTTCTCGCTGATGAAGGCGTGTTGGGTTCCGGTGTACATGTCGCGGAACGCGCGTTCGAGGCGACTGCCCTCGCGGATCGAGCTGGTGCCTGCGACCAGATGGGCCCACTCGGCGCAGCTTCGGGCCGCATCGGTGGCATAGACGGCGGCCACGCGCATGTCTGCTCGCAAGCCCGGAGTCAGGTCCTCACCCGAGGCAACGGCAGCCTCGGCGGTCGTGAACGCGTCAAGCACCAGAAGACGGGCGGCGCGCCAGGTTGCGACGTGGTGTGCAAGGCCTTTCTGGAACGTCGGGCGACTGGCCAGCGACGCCATGTCACTCATCCGGAATTTCGTTGCGGCCAGCTCCTCGACATCGTCGAGCATGCTCTTGGCGACCCCGAGTGCCCACGATGCGTGACCGGCGGCGGTGACGGGCATCAGCCCCATGCGCGTTGCCGGCGACGTGCCCCGGCGCGGCTCGCGGACGAACAGCGGAAACGTCCGGCTCTGGGGCACGAACACATCCTCGGCGCTGTAGTCGTAGGATCCGGTTCCCTTGAGCCCCTGCACGTACCAGCCGTCGTTGAACGTGATGTCTTCCCGCGGAACCACAGCCACCTGCATGTCGGGGAGGCCTTCGCTGACCCAGCGCATCTCGCCTTCGTCCATGGGCAGGAATCCCGCGGCCACGTATTGAGCATGACCGGTGCCGGAACCGAAACTCCACGACCCGCTCAACCGGTAACCGCCCTCCACCGCAGTCCCCTGGCCGTTGGGGAAGAACTGACCTCCGATGGTGACGTGGTTGTCGTGCGCGCTGAACACCTCGGCAAAACCCTCGTCGGACAGATACGTCGCGGCGGCGAACGACGACGGCAGGTTCGCGATGCCGATCCACCCGAACGAACCGTCCTGCCAGGCCATTTCGATCCATGTCTCGATCATCTCGGCGAACGACGGTTCAACACCCCCGGCCGCGACGGGGTTGAACGCCGACATCAGCCCGGTGGCCCACATTTCATCGACAATCGCCGGGGTGAGTGTGCGGATCCGCTCGGATTCTCCGGCCTCGGCGCGCACGAGGTCGCGCATCCCGCGCGCCCGCGAAACGACCTGGCCGCCCACTTCGGCGATCGACGTCATCAGCGGACTGTACGCCGCCGTTCGCGCACCTTGTATGTGGACGGCCACGATTTCCGGGAGTCCTCTCCCACCAGCGGAGTTCCCATCGCCCCGACCCTGACGTCGTAGGCTTCCTGGCCGGCGCCGACCTCGCGGTTGGCGTGTTCCTGGGCCAGGTAGTACAGCTCATCGATGGTGGCTTCACCGTAGGCAACGAACGTAGTTTTACGCGCGACGTCGCCGATGCCGGCAGTCATCCGGTCGGGCAGGATTCGCGACGCCAGCGCCGCCACGCCCAGCAGCGTGAACGGGATGACCCAGTAGCAGACGAACGACAGCGGCGTCTTCGTATCGAGAATCGTGGCGTTGCCCTCCACGATCGGCGGGATCGACGATGACACCGTCATGCCGGCGAACGCGGCGACCCAGATCCATGTCAGCAGCGTGGTGATCCGGCCGAACAGCTCACTGTTGACCACCTCGGCAGGCCGGTCGGCTGCGGCGAACTCACGCACGAAGGGCTTGCCGATCAGCACGCTGGTCAGCGCGACCAGAAAGATCCCGGCGTTGCTCAGCGGCTGGATCCACCGCTCCATGAACGACTCGCTGAGGGTGAACGTCAGAACTGTCAGAACCGAAAACGTCGCGACAGCGCCGATTTCGAGCGTGCGCCCCGCATTCCCTCTGACGCGCCCGATCACCAACGCGGCCACGGCGATCGCCAGCGCGACCAACACGGCAGTGGTGAAGGGGACGTTACCGACAAGCACCCAATAAACGATCCACGGCGCGAAGCCAAACAGAATGCCCACGATGGGTCAGTGTATGTAGTCGAGTCCGCGCCGCGGGCGTGACCGCCAGATGCGCGAGACAGCTGCGTCAGCGCACCGGGGACGCCGATCTTGGCGCAGGACGGCTGGCCGGCCGCCTGCAGAACGGCCTCCGCGACGGTGAGAGGCTCTGCTTTCGAACAGATTTGGTTCGAGATATCGATGCGACCCTGGACGTGAACATGACCGGCGCGCCGCACCAGCGCCGCGGTGCCGGCAGTGCGGTCGCACGCGAATGGCTTCGGCAACGGAAATCCCGGAGGCGCGCCTACGTCGGGAGCGGGCCCACCGCGCCGAGGTTCTCGCGCCGTAAGACGGCGTACGAATCGTTGACCGCTTACAGCTTCGTCGGCGCGTCCGACGCCGAGCATCGGCCCGGCGGCTCCCGACGAAGCGTTCGTCGTCGCCGGGCGTCAGGGCGGGGTCGTCGAGGACCGCGGTGGCCTCGTCACGGGGAGTCGGTGTTCTGGTCATGACCCGAATACTTCGGCGACCGGGGGCGCCGGACATGGGGCGTTCGCCTCATTTCCGGATGCCGCTAACCTGGGCGCCATGATGGCCCCCGAGTTGCTCGGTGGCCGCTACGAGCTGCGAGGGGTCCTGGGTCGAGGGGGCGTGGCCGAGGTGCGCGACGGTTGGGACACCCGTCTCAGCCGGGCGGTCGCGGTCAAGCTGCTGCACCCCGGGTTCGCCAATCACCCCGAAACGCGGGAGCGCTTCGACGCGGAGGCGCGCTCCGCGGCGGGGCTGAGCAATCCGCACATCGTCGCCGTCCATGACACCGGCGAACACAACGGAACACCGTTCATCGTGATGGAGCGACTGCCCGGGGCATCGCTCGCCGACTACATCATGCGCGGCCCGCTGCCGCAACCGCTGGTCAGGTCGGTTCTTGACGGCGTGCTTGCCGCCCTGGCCGCGGCGCACGACAGGGGGATCCTGCACCGCGACATCAAGCCCGGCAACATCTTGTTCACCAGCGACGGCGAGACGAAGGTCTCCGACTTCGGGATCGCGAAGACCGCCGACGCGGGCGACACGATGACCGGCCAGGTCGTCGGCACGATGGCCTATCTGAGCCCCGAACGACTGATGGGCAACCCGGCGACCCCGAGTGACGACCTCTATGCCCTCGGTGTGGTTGGGTACGAGGCTCTGACGGGGCGCAGGCCGTTCATGGAGGGCAACCTGGGGGCGTTGGCCCGGGCGATCCTCGAGGAGGCACCGCCCCCGGTGCCGGTGTTGCGGCCCGACGTCGACCCGCCGCTGGCGGCGGTGATCGAACGCGCGATGGCCCGCGACCCGGCGTGGCGGTTCCCGGATGCGCGGGCGATGCGCTTCGCCGTGGCGGGTCGGTCGCCGATGATGCCGCCGATGCCGCCGATGGCGGCGAGGCCGCCGACCAGAGTGCTGGCCGCGCCGCTGCCGCCGTCGATGGTGTACGCGCCTGTCGCGGGACCGTCATGGACGAGGCGGAACCGCAAGCCACTCGGCGTGGGAGCCGTGATCGTTCCTGCTGGCCGCGGTGATGATGGTCTTCGACTCGCCGTTCGAGTCGAATCCACCGAAATCGGTGACCACCATCACACCGGCGCCCATCCCGACAACCACGCTCACGCCACCGTCGACCACGCTGCCAACTCCGGTGGAAGAACCGCCGCCGCCGCCTCACCGGCCCGGCAAGCCGGGACATGGTCACGGCGGCTGAGCGTCGATCATCAGCCGAAACCACTGTCAAGAGTCAGCCGAGGTCATACAGATACACCTGTGCCCCCACTAGGACTCGAACCTAGGGCCTGCGGATTAACAGCCGCTCGGTCCAGCCAGATTAGAGCCACTGCAATGACCGTCAGCGATCGAGCAGGGCCTCTAATCCCCTTGTGCCAGTGGGAGAGAACGGTTGGCAGGGGCATTAGAGGCTCTGTACCGCCGGTTGTCCCAGCTCGGTAAGTTGGGGCAAGTTTGTGGACGCGGTGTGGACGCGGGCGTTGTTGGCACAAGGTTGCTGGGCCGGAACTTCGATCAGATCTGACCGAAGCGCGCTCGACACGCCGTTGCCGACACCGGCTGGCTGGACGACGATGGGCGACGTTGCGGTTGGCGACGAGTTGATCGGAGCGGATCCCTGATGGTTGATGACTGCATTTGACTCCAGGTAACGGCAGGTTGCCAGGCAAGCCGGCGGGTGACCAAGCCTGAGGAACTAACAGCGACTGGACGACTTCAAGGCTCTGATGCCCGGTCAAGTCGACGGAATCCCTTGCTGTAGCCAAACCGTGACGAAGGCTTGACCGAATTGCCAGCGCGTGCCAGCAGGTTCGGCCATCGGCGCGCTCATACCATGACAACGTTATTGACAAGGCGGTCAAATCAAAGGGGTCGGATCGATGCGGGCGGTCATTCAGTTTGTTCTCGCGGTGATCGTGGTCGCCATGACTGTGGCTGGGGGTGGGGCCGGCGTCGACACGACAGCGGTTAGCCTGCCGCTTAGTTCGGCCATCAAGTCGATCTTGCCAACGCGGGGCGAGGTAGTGGGTGTGGCGCACCCTGTGGTGGTGACTTTCAACGGACCCATCGCCGACCGGCCAGCCGCCGAACGCGCCATTGAGGTCAAGTCGACACCGGCCATGACAGGCAAGTTCGAGTGGCTCGACAGCAACGTTGTGCAATGGGTCCCCGGCCGATTCTGGCCGGCGCACAGCACAGTGAAGCTGTCGGTAGGTAGCAGGCCGATGGAATTCAAAACGGGTCCAGCCGTTGTCGGTGTTGCCAGCATCTCGGAACACACGTTCACCGTGACCGTCGACGGGGGTGGGGAGGGATCGCCGATCGGACTGCCTGCGCCGCACCACCTACCCCACATGGGCGAAGAGGGGGTTCTGCTGGCCTCCATGGGTCGGCCGGAGTACCCGACACCCGTCGGCTCCTACGCGGTCCTGTCAAAGGATCGCTCGCTGATCATGGATTCCAGTAGCGTCGGCATACCCGTCACCGATCCCGACGGTTATCGGCTTACGGTGGATTACGCTGTCCGCATCAGCAGCCGTGGTCTTTACGTGCATTCGGCTCCGTGGGCTGTCCAATCAATGGGGTTCGAGAATGTCAGCCACGGCTGCATCAGCCTGAGCCCAGCGGCCGCAGAGTGGTACTTCGACACGGTCAATATTGGCGATCCGGTAATCGTGCAGGAATAGCGGCGGCGACAGCTGCCAGTTCGGGCAGCGTCCGGTATCTGCGGACGCCGTGGCGGGGTGTCTCGTGAAACGGGTGTGTCGAGGAGCGACGTATCCGCGGTGCGTAACTAGTTGGCGGACGAGCTGCTATTGCCACCTCCAGCGCGTGTAGTGAACGGTTCGGCTGCCGAGTGACCAGGCAACACCGCGCAACCCAACGCCACGATTCCGCCCCTGCCACACCGGAGGATCCGGATGCAGCGCCGCGAGCCGGCTGCGCGGCTACGCCAAGGCTCATCCGACCCCCTGTCACGCTGCGCCCGGTGGCGACGGTTGGATAGGCAATCACGTTACAGCTCAATAATTTTGGTGAGAAGGGTTCCGTGGTTACCGCAGCGGCACCCAAGGGGCCACATAGCAGCGCCGCCGCCATTCCGGTTGCGGATGCGTCCAACCGGGCGTGGGCGGTGGGCATCCAATTCGATTTCACCCATGGGCGGCCGGCCACGATCGTGTCGATAGTTGAGTAGCGTGCGCGTGGTGTTTCGGCGACTTGGTCGAAACGCGGCATCACAGCAGTGACCCGATCGCCGAACGTGACCGTCGAGGCGCTGAACGAGGCACCTACCGGGCGATGCGGCGGGATAACAAATGGAGCCGAATTCGTCTGCAGCGCAAAGGGCGACTGATGAGCAGGCCACGCCGTGCCTGCCGAGACGGAAGCAACATCAACATCTTCTGGTCACTTGCCCACGCTCGAACCGCCATCCGCGATGGGAAACACGACGACAACGGCTACCCGGTACCGGCGGGTGAGCCCGGCGGACCGGGCAGAATCGGCACACCGGGTGTAGGCCCGTCGCCCGCAGGCCGCGGACCAGTCGGCACACCCTTACCCGATGCGGCGCCGCCCATTTCAGTGATTGGAGCACCGGCCGGCGCGGGCGCTGCTACCGGAGCACCCGCCGCCACGGGTACGGCGACCGGAGCGCCAACGGGCACGGGTGCGCCAACGGGCACGGGTGCGCCGACAGGCACCGGCGCCGCCACGGGAGCACCGACCGCCGAAGCCTCGACTGCAGCAGCGCTGCAAGGCGCCGCCGCGGCCCCGCCACCGGCTCCCAGCGCTGCGCCGCCGGCCGTGTCCTGAACGCAATGGAACCCGCCCGTCATCAGCGGGACGGCTGCCGCGTGCGGGCTCAACGCCACGGCGGCCGCGCACAATCCTGCGCTGGCGACTACCTTGATAGCGCATCGATCAAAGGTAATCGTCACTATCGACTCCCTTAATTGTGTTCACAAATTACAGCGGTGGAGTTCTGTAACAGAACCGTATAGCAGTCCCGAAATGTTGTCTAGACAAGACCTGAATTGGTTGCCAGGCTGATGTGAAAACGAACTGCACAGTGACCGCACCGTTTCCAACTCGTGACGTGCGGCGCGGTATGACACCGTATTTCAGCAGGTCAACCTGACGTACCCGAGAACGTTCGCAGGGTTTCGTTGCGAGATCAAGTCTTTACCGAACTGAATGCATCTGCGGGAAACGCGACTGCGAAACCCTGGCTGTTATTGACGCTGATTGGATCAACGATCACATTGCCAGGATGCATGAACGGGAGGCGATGGAAGCGCCCTAGCACTCAGCCGCTGCGTCGCAGACGTTCAGCGAGCGTCGTCAGCACTATCTGAAACGATCGGTGGCATGGAGGGTACTTCAAGCGCACGGGTCGAGGCCGCCGACTGGTCGAGGCTTCTGCACATTGGTGCGCACGAGGGTGCCGTTGAATCTCGAACTCGACTTGACGAGCTTGGTCTCGGTGATGTGCACAGGATCTGTATCGCGCTTGGGTTTATAGCCGCGCCGACTTCGAGCCCAGCTTCTCAGTCGAGCTCAAGACGAGTCAGTGGCGCGAAACGTGCGCACTCGCTGGGTCAATGGCCGAGTCCGCTGATGCTCAGCGCTGCAGCGTACATCGAGTCGGTATGGCACAGCAGGGCGATCGCCAAGGGGGCTGAGCCAGCGGGGATGGCCATCGCGCAGAGGTACCTCGCCGACGCTGCAATCGAAACCGAGGCGAGCGTCGGGCACAGACTCATCAATTTCGTCGCTCGGGTGGCACGAACGGTCCCCGGCACCCGCGAGCAGCTTAGTCGCGTTAGGGGATTCCGAAGCCTCGGTGACACTTACGTACCGTTTGTCACCGACGACAAGGACGCGTGGCTGTCGCTTAACGCGGAGACCGTAGCAGCGCTTCGAACCGCAATTCCGGCGGTCCACCGTGACTCTATCGGGGCGGGCTTCTGGGCTGAGTGAGCAGGTGCTCGATGCCGTTCTCGCGGTAGATCCGGTCAAAGAGCACCTCCACCGGCGGGTGGACGAACCGGCCGGTGAACACCTTGGCGTTATCGGTGAGGATCTGCTCGGGCACCCCGTAGGCGGCAAGCGCGCCACGCAGCCCATCGCAGACCGCGCGGGTCCGCTCGGCGGCCATCAACCGGGCACAGACACACATGCGGGAGTGGTCATCGATCCCGGTGAGGGCTTTGGCGCAGCTGCCGTCGGCCAGCGGAAAGCCGGCGACGACGTCCATCTGCCACAGCTCCCCATCGGCCGGCCCCGTTCCCAGCGTTTCCACTTGCGCGAGCGCCGGTCGCGATCGGCCGGATCGATCATCCCGGCCCGCAGCAACGCCCGATACACCGCCGATTCCGAGGGCACCGGCGCGACCCCGCGTTTGGCCAGATCGAACACCAGCCGCCGGGGACCCCAATACGGGCGTGACCGGCGCAGCTCCAGCAGCACCGCCTCCACCTCGGCGCCCATCTGATGCGGACACCGCGCCAGCGGATGCGAGCGATCCTTGAGCCCCTCCAGGCCCTCGGCCTCATAGCGCGCCAACCAGGTGTTCAGCGTCTGCCGCGACACCCCTACCTTCTCGGCGACCTGCGATACCGACAATCCGTCGCCGATCACCGCCATCACGGCCTGATACCTCTGCTCAGTCACGCTCAACTCCCTCATGGAACGAGCGTCAAGGATCAGCCGAAGCAGCTGTCAAGAATCAGCCGAAACACTGTCAGGCATCAGCCGGAGCCGAAACGTCAAGCATCAGCCGAGGTCATACACCCCACACTGTGCCCCCACTAGGACTCGAACCTAGGACCTGCGGATTAAAAGTCCGTAGCTCTACCAACTGAGCTATAGGGGCGCGAGCCACAGGATACTGCCCAGCACCGTGCTGCTCGTTTGAGGATTGGGGTGGCGGTGCCCTAAGCTGGCTTGGCTCCCAGCGTGAGTGCGTTGCGAGTACCCCGGAGAGAATTCGGCTTGGCCCCCTTCGTCTAGCGGCCTAGGACGCCGCCCTTTCAAGGCGGTAGCGCGGGTTCGAATCCCGTAGGGGGTACGACGACCGCCATAATGGAAGCGGTACAGCAAGGCCCTGTGGCGCAGTTGGTTAGCGCGCCGCCCTGTCACGGCGGAGGTCGCGGGTTCGAGTCCCGTCAGGGTCGC
>NZ_DATFYW010000148.1:0-8855 GCF_035314905.1 Mycobacterium sp. | reverse complement strand
CCGTGTCGTCTACGCCACGTATCCCACGAATCAGGACAGGCGGCGCGTTACAGCCCGAAGATCGGCGGAAGGGCGAGCACCACGATCAAGCTCCAAACCAGGTGGGTGAGCACCGGTGCGAGCACGCCCCCCGTCGCGCGGCGTTCCAGCGCGCAGACGGTCCCGAGGATGATCGCCGCAAACGGCAGCATCGGGTTGCCGCTGGCCGCCGTCACCGCCACGTAGAGGATCGTCGAGATGAGGACCGGGTGGTACCGGCGAAGCGCCGAGTACACCGCCCCCCGGAAGAAACATTCCTCGGCGGCCCCGTTGACCAGCGTGATCAACAGCACCAGCGACAGGCTGCCGTGGTGTTCGTACTCGAGCACTCGCCGGATCAGGTCGGCCACCGGACCGATCTCGCGCGCGACCAGACCGCCGACGACGAACACCCCGCCGAGCAGCAGCCCGATCCCCGTGCCGGTGATGACCGGGCGCTGATTCCGGCCGCGCCAGCGGATCCTGCCGAGATGGATCGGCCTGGCGAGAAACGCGCCGACGAACCACACGGCCGCGAGCAACAACGTCAGCCAGTAGAAGGACGCGCTACCGGGCGGTTTGGTGAACGAGTAGCCGAGCACCACCGCGCCGACCACCAGGAACACCGCAACGACGATCCGCCGCCTGCGCACGACGGATGGAGGCTCGTGGTAGGGCACCGCGACGGTGGTGGCGATCTCGGTCATCTCTTGCAGGAAGCTCGGCCGCCGGCTGGTGCCGTGTTCGGTCATGCGGGACTCCCCTTCGGCGTCAGACCGGCGAGCATGTCGAGGCCGGTACGCAGTGCGCCGGCGACTGGCCGGGGCACCGCGTCGACCAAGCCTAGGGCGGGCCCGGCGATCCCGGGCGTCAATGCGCGAGCGAATCGCCGGATGCGCAGCCGGTCGCCGCCGGCCCACGGCGGGTCGCTGTCGGCGAGGTGGTGCGGATCGGCCAGGGCGTTGACCGGTCGCGCGCCGGTGGCCGACAACGACGCCGCGATCGCGTCGTCGATGGGCGTCAGGCCGCCGGGTGGGTCGGCGATCACGTCCCGCAACAGGTGAGCGGACGCCATCATCGGGTGCTCGAGGGAGGCCACCAGGTCGGCGGCCAGGCCGCCCGGCACGGGAAGCGCGAGCGCCGTCACCCGGGACACCACTGCGGTGTCGACGCCGCGGACGGGCACGCGAGCCCGCCAGGTGCCCGTCGCCCGTGCGTAAGCGTCCAGCAGGTCACCGTAGGTCGTGGTTTCCGGACCACAGATGTCGTAGGCACCGGCCGGTACGCGGTCCGGGTCGGCGGCTGCGACCAGGTAATGCAAGACGTCGCGGATGGAGATCGGGTCCATGGCATTGGCGGCCCACGGCAGCAACGGGAACACCACGAACCGGTCGCCGACATAGCGGAGCATCTCGAATGACGTCGACCCGGCTCCGATGATCATCGCAGCGCCCAGCCACACCAACTCCGGTCCATCGTCGACGCTGAGCGATGCGGCGACCTCGGCCCGGCTGGTCAGGTGCTCGGAGAGGTCATCGTCGTCGGGGACGAAGCCGCCCAGGTACACGATGCGGCGCACGCCCGCGGCGTCCGCCGCGGCCGCGACGTTGGCCGCCGCCCTGTTGTCGGCGTCGCGGAACCCGGGCTGGCCGATACTGTGCACCAGGTAATAGACCACGTCCATCCGGCCCGCCCCGGTGAGCGCCGCGCGCGTCCCGGCCGGGTCTCCCGCGTCCAGCCCGACCGGGGTGACGTCGTGGCACCAACCGAAACGCTTGAGTCGACCGGGGTTTCGGGTCGCCGCCAGGACCGTGTGGCCATCGGCGAGCAGGGAGGTGACGAGCCGCGATCCGACATACCCGGTGGCGCCGGTGACCAGGATCCGCACACCATCCACCGTACTGATCGCCGAATCCGACGGGGAGGGACCTCCCGCTCCATAGGCTTAGGGCCGGGTTAAGGGAGTCAACGCCGACAGAAGGAGAAGGACATTGGCCACGCTGCGCTGTGGTGAGCAGGATCTGCCGCTGACGTTCACCAACGAGTTCTTGGCCCACCTGCAGGTCGCGGTGCACCGGCGATTCGCGCGGGCGGGCGGGTTCTTCGTGACGGGCACCTACCCGCACGACGACGGGCCGGAGGTCACGGCCTCGCACTGGCTGAGTCCGACCACCCCGTTGGTGTTCACCTATGACGTGCGGGACGACTCCGGCGAACGGGTCCCACCGGTCGGCCTGGACCACAACGAGATCGAGGCGATGCTCGAAGCGATGGACCGGCCGGTCGGCATCCACCTGACGAGTGAGGTCTGGCTGACGTTCCGCGACAAGGTCTGACCGATGGGCCGCCGACGGCTCCCGTTCTTGGCGATCGCTTGCGCCGCAACACTCTTCGGTTTCGCCTGCTGGGGTTCTGCGCCGACGGGAAGCGCGCAGCCGGGCCGGCTGGTCTATCTGCCGCTGGATGGCTTCTACACGCCGCCGGCGGCTGTTCCGCCGGTTCCGGGGGCGCTGGTGCGCAGCGAGAAGCTCACCGACCGGGTCCTGCCACCGGGCTCGCAGGCCTGGCGGATGATGTACACCACGACCCTGCCGGACGGGTCACCGGCCACCGCGGTCGCCACGGTGCTGGCTCCGCTGGTGCCCCCGCCCGGGCCGCGCCCGGTGATCATGTGGGAGCACGGGACGGCGGGCGTCGAGCAGAGATGCATGCCGTCGACGGTCAACCGCCCGTTTTCGGGTGTGCCCGCGCTCGACGCGGTCGTGCAGAACGGCTGGGTGCTGGTGGCCACCGACTACGCGGCCAACAACCAGGGCGTGCACCCGTACCTGATCGAGGACGGCGAATCGCGCAGCGCCGTGGACGCGGTGCGGGCAGCGCGCCAGATGCCCGAGCTGACCCTTGATTCGCGCACCGTGGCGTGGGGGCATTCCCAAGGTGGTCAGGCTGCGTTGGCGTCGGGCATCTTCGGGCCGGGCTACGCCCCCGACGTCAACCTGTCGGGCGTCGCCGCGCTCGCCCCGGCGAGCAACATGGCGCAGATCATGGCAATGCACGGCGGCGACCCCATGGCCGAGAGACTCGGCGCCTACCTGGCCGCCGCCTTCAGCCAGTACTACCCCGACGTGCAGTTGGACCGCATCGTGCCGGGCAACGCGCAAGCCATCGCCCGCCGGCTCGCGGGGCTGTGCCTGTTCGACCCCGACGCGCTTCCCGCCCTGAACGATCTGGCCGCACAGCTGCACGGCCACCCGGTCCTCGACCCCACCTCGGGCACCATGGGTGAGCGGCTCGCGCAGAACGCCCCCACCGCAGTCATCAACGCACCCGTGGTCGTGGTCCAGGGACTCGCCGACGAAGTCGTCTACCCCTCGGTCAACGACGCGTTCGTGGACCAGCAATGCGCGGCGGGACAGGCGCTCGACTACTGGCGGGTGCCGGGCCGCGACCACGGCGGCATCGTCGCACCCGACAGCCCGATCACCGGCGCGCTCGTCGCCTGGACACAGGACCGCCTGGCCGGCACGCCGGTGTCCGGATGTCGCCGATCAACGATCGGCTGACGCTAGCTTGTCGCCGCGCGGTGAAACTCCAGCAGGCGCTGGTAGACCTCCGCGTTGTGCCGGTTGCCTGCCAGCTCGGCATCGCTGAGTTCGCGGCGCACCCGTCCGGGTGTCCCGGTCACCAGCGACCGCGGCGGCACCACCGTGCCCTGCGGAACGAGGGAACCGGCGCCGATCAGCGAACCCGCGCCGATGACGGCTCCGTTGAGGATCAGCGCGCCCATGCCGATCAGCACGTTGTCCTCGACGACGCAGCCGTGAAGCACCGCGTTGTGCCCGACGCTGACCCCGGCGCCGATGCTGACCGGGTACTCGCGGTCGACGTGGATGA
Source organism: Mycobacterium sp. (assembly GCF_035314905.1). Lineage (GTDB taxonomy): Bacteria > Actinomycetota > Actinomycetes > Mycobacteriales > Mycobacteriaceae > Mycobacterium. Next base: position 4,943 of record NZ_DATFYW010000148.1, on the reverse strand, counting down.
CGACGCCGTCCTGGATGTTGCTGCCGGGACCGACGTCGATCGGCTCGGCCTCGGCGCGCAGGGTGGCGGAGTACCAGACACTGGTACGCGCGCCGAGCGTGACACCGCCGACGATGGAGGCGTTCGGAGCGATCCAGGCGTCCTGGTGAATCTGCGGCGTGCGCCCGCGAATGGCGACGATCAGCGGCTCAGGCATGAGCGACATCGTAAGCGAGCGCGCCTACCGTGCTTTCCACACCGGCCGGCGCTTCTCCGCGAACGCCAACGGGCCTTCCCTGGCGTCCTCCGACCTCAGCAGCGAGCCGAACTCACGGCTCATGCGGGCCCACTTCGGTTCCTCGTCGGTGATCACGCCGTCGTCGGCGCCGCAGGCAATGCGCTTGCTCGCCTGCACCGACAGCGGCGCGTTGACGGTGATCCGCGCGGCCAGCGCCAGCGCGGCGTCAAGCGCGGTGCCGTCGGGGACGACCTGATTGACCATCCCCCACTTCAGCGCCTCGGCCGCCGTGATCGGCTCGCCGGTGAACAGCAGCTCGAAGGCCAGCTTGCGCGGCAGCGCGTCGACGATGCGGAAGACACCCCCAGCACCGGCGATCAGCCCCCGCTTGACCTCGGGCAGCCCGAAGACGGCGCTCTCGGCGGCCACCACCAGGTCGCTGGCCATCGCGATCTCAGTGCCACCGCCGAGGGCGGCGCCGTTCACCGCCGCGACGGTCGGTTTGTCGATGAAGTGGTGCACATAGCCGGCGAAGCCCCACTCACCGTGCTCCGGGTGGTAGAGGTTCTCCCGTCGCGCGATCGCCTTGAGGTCGGCCCCGGCGCAAAACGATTTGTCGCCGGCGCCGGTGATCACCACCGCCCACACGTCGGGATCCTGCTGTGCCCGCTCCAACGCGTCGCCGACGCCGGTGCTGACCGCGCTGTTGACGGCGTTGCGCGCCTCGGGCCGGTTGATCGCGATCACCAGCACGTTGCCGCGGCGCTCGACCAGCGCGGCCGGCCCGGCCTCGGTGGTGATCACAGCAACTCGACGACGGTGGCGTTGGCCTGGCCGCCGCCCTCGCACATCGTCTGCAGACCGTAGCGAATCCCCTTGTCCCGCATGTGATGCACCATCGTGGTCATGATGCGCGCGCCGGAACCGCCCAGCGGGTGACCCAGCGCGATCGCCCCACCGTTGGGGTTCAGGTTCTTCTCGTCGGCGCCGATGTCGCGCAACCACGCCAGCGGCACCGGGGCGAACGCCTCGTTCACCTCGAACACACCGATGTCGTTGATCCCCAGCCCCGACCGCTTCAGCGCCTTGCGGGTGGCCGGGATCGGGGCGGTCAGCATGATCACCGGGTCGGCGCCGGCCAGCACCGCGGTGTGGATCTTGGCAATCGGCTCGAGCCCCAGCGATTTGGCCTTCTCATCGGTCATCATCAGCAGCGCGGCAGAGCCGTCGGAGATCTGCGACGAGTTGCCGGCATGAATGACGCCATCGTCCTTGAACGCCGGCTTCAGCTGAGCCATCTTCTCCATCGGGGTGCCGCGGCGGATGCCTTCGTCCTTGAGCACCGGGTTGCCGTCCTGGTCCTCGATCGCGACGATCTGGTCGTCGAACGCACCGGAATCCTGTGCCGCCGCGGCCTTTTCATGCGAACCGAGCGAGAACTCGTCCAGCGTCGCACGGTCGAGGCCCCACTGCTCGGCGATCATCTCCGCGCCCAGGCCCTGGTTGGGGTGCATGCCGTAGCGTGCCATGAACGCCTTCGGGAACGGGTTGCCGCCACCGGCCAGCGACGCGCCCATCGGCACCCGCGACATCGACTCCACGCCGCCGGCGACCACGACGTCGTAGTGCCCCGCCACCAGGCCCGCGGCCGCGAAGTGGATCGACTGCTGGCTGGATCCGCACTGGCGGTCGACGGTCACGCCGGGCACCGATTCCGGCCAGCCCGCGGCCAGCAGCGACGTTCGGGCGATGTCGAGCGCCTGATCACCGGCCTGCATCACGCACCCCCAGATCACGTCCTCGACGAGCTCCGGGTCGACGCCGGCGCGCTCCACCAGCGCGTTGAGCACCTGGGCCGACAGATCCGCCGGGTGCACCCCCGACAGGCCACCGTTGCGCTTGCCGACCGGCGACCGCACCGCCTCGACGATTACCGCTTCCGCCATGACCGTTTCTCCTTCGCACGTTTCTCATCGCAAGAGGTCGATGTTCACCATGATTGTCGACCACGGCAGTCGGGGCCGGTGAACCGGGATCGATCCGGGCTACCGGCTCTTCGCGCAACGGCTCATCGGTGTCCCGCGACCTCGACGCTGCCATCGTCGCGAGGGCGAGCCCGACCACGGCCAGCCACCAGAACCCCAGCCGCCAGCTCACCGCGGCCAGTTCCCCCGGGATCAGCAGTCCCCCTGCCGTGCACGCGGCCTCACCGGCGAGCACCAGACGAATAACAGCCGCGCGGCGCCGGGATCGCCGTCGGGTATTTCCTTGGCGGTATTATCGAGTCGCAGCCGACACGTTCCGAGCGACCTCTGGAAGTCCTGGGGAAACAGTCCTCTGGGTGCGGGCCGGGGCGCGCTGCCGATAGTTCAGCGGTACACGTCCCGGCCTGCGCTGGCTCGCCAGGAGCGCAGCCAATACTTTTCTAAAACCTGCCGGCGACACACGCGCGCCCGGCACGCGGTCCGACGGCGTAACTCCCAGAGATTTCGACCCACCCCTAACGCCCGGCGCTGTCGTTTGTGTCGGCGTTTCCGCCTAACCCCCTGGGTATACGGCCCCCTGCACGCCATCGTGGTAAGTAACGCATTGCCCCGATGCCCCACCGGTGCAACATGTCTCAATCAGTGTGGGGTTGGCATCCCAATGAGGTCGTACCACCTCCGACGAGTATTGGCCGCCGGAACTCGTACAAGCACTCTCAACATCCGTTTGTGCGTGGACAAGGGGTGCGGTCGGGAACATCGCCGCAAACGCAGTTGCGAAAGCGGCCACGCCCATGACGCTGAATGCGCGTTGTTTCATGTCTTCACCATAGGTCGGGCAGGGCGTTCGCGGCGACATTGCCCTGGCTCGCCGGGCGACTCAACACGGTGCCGCCTCACTTGGTGCGCAGGATCATCCAACGCTGTGGTACCGGTTGTTCGGCGGCCAGACCGAGAGCGATCCGAACGCAGGCACCAAGGCGTCATAATTCGTCGCCACGACGGCCCTTCGGGCGCACCGCCGAATTGCTATAGGCACCGCACTGCCGAGTACGCATGCTGGCGCGGTAAGCGACCGGCGGCATGCGATACGCGCGGGCAAAGCTGGTCGCAACGCTCCGACACTCTGTAGCGTCCATCCCGGACGCGCGACAAACGTGCCGTCGCTCCGAGCGTCAGCATGCAGCGGGATGCGACTGGCAGTACGGCGTTGTTCCGGGGAAGCGGTAGCGGTGCGTCGCCACCCAGTTGTAGACGGCGTCTTCAATGAACCGGACACCAGGGATGCGATAGAGCATCAGCGGCAAGTTAGTGCCGACCGCCGCGGACAGTGCCGCGTTGGCTGCCTCCGCGCCGGCATACACGGCTCCCGACGAGTCCAACCAGCGGACGGACTCGAGTAGTTGCGTCGGTGGGATGTGCAGCCGCTGCGCCGCTCCCGTGGTCTGCAGCGGCTCCGTGTGCAACTCTCCGGTCCGATTGAGTCTTAACAACAGATCCGCAGACCGGGTGCACATTCCGCACGCACCATCGAAGAACAGGATTCCTGACATACCACCATTCTCAGCGGCTGCGTCCAAGCGTTCCAGCGGTAATGCTCAGGCGATCTTGGCCATCGCCTGATAACCGACACGAACGTCTGGATAGCTGGGCTGGCGTGGCCCCGGCTAAGCCGAAAACGTCGGGTCAGCACGCATCGCGATGCCCGTCTCCCGGTGAATCACATGGTTGGTCGACACACTGATGGATAACCGCTGATCAATGCGAGGCGAGTCGAAAACGCGGAACGGATCGGGCCGTCCGGGGCGGCCTGGACGACAGCGGGTTGAGCGGGCGGATGCGAGCACTTCAGGCGCGTGCCGTCGACAACGTAACCCACCCCATCTGCCCGCAGGAACGTCTGCTGATATGTGCAGCAGCCGATACTGGATTGCGGGGGCGTATCCGCCGCTGTCGAAAAGGGAGCCATACACCGATGCTGGGCGTGTCACTGGACACTCCACCGCCGATACCGGCGCCGGTCCCGACTCCGCCGCCAACGCTCGTCCCGGCATTGCCCCAACCCGATTTCCACAGGTTCCATCACGGGATCGCTTTGCTGGGCGGATGGTTTCCGCTCACCGTGGAAATCGGCGTCGCGGTCTTGCTGATAGCCGTCATCGGTTGGCGGACCCGTCGCTGGCGTCTGGTGTGGGTCCCGGTGAGCGTCGCCATCGGGGCCATCGGCGCGCTGGTGGCGCGCGGGTACGTGAACTCCCAGAGCATGCCTAGCGACCCGGCTCCGCAGCGGCTGTGGCTGTGGGTTGGTCTTGTCATCGCCGCGACCGCGATCGCGGTCCTGGGTTGGCGCACCGCACGCTGGTGGCGACGTGCGCTGTCGCTGCTGGTGATTCCGCTTGCCGTGGTCGCCGTCCTGCTGGCGGCCAACCAATGGCTCGGCTACTACCGCACACTGCAGTCCGCTTGGGATGCGCTCACCGCGGGGCCGCTTCCCGACGAGATCAGCGCCAACGACCTGAGCGCCCTGCGCAACTCGGTGCCGTCGAGTGGCAAGGTGGTCAAGGTCACCATCCCAGACAATGTGAGCGGTTTCAAACACCGCGCCGAATTCGTGTACCTACCGCCGGCATGGTTTGCCGGCCCCGCACCGCCGACCCTGCCAGCGGTCATGATGATCGCTGGTGAGTTCGACTCGCCGGACGAGTGGATCAGCAGCGGCAAGATTCTTCCCGCCGTGGACG
>NZ_DATFYW010000147.1:0-9233 GCF_035314905.1 Mycobacterium sp. | reverse complement strand
GCCAGCGACCGTGCCGGCAACACCACCGGTTCGGACTACCGGATCGACGGGGGGCTGATCAGCACCCTGTGAGAGAAGCCCACCGACGCCGCGACGGTCCCCGTATAGTCGGTAAGGTCTGCTAACGACTACCGGGGAGGCGACGTGGCAGGACGCCCAGTGCACACCTTCGAGGTGGTCCGCACCGAACAGCTGTCGCCGCACATCGTGCGCGTTGTCCTCGGCGGCAGTGGATTTGACACATTCGTGCCGAACAGTTTCACCGACGCCTATTGCAAGGTGGTGTTCGTCCGCGAGGACACCGACGTCGCCGCACTGCCTGCGCCGCTGACGCTCGAAAGCTTCCAGGTGCTGCCCGCTGAGCATCAGCCGCTGGTCCGCACGTTCACCGTCCGCTGGGCCGACGCCGACCGCCGCGAGATGGCAATCGACTTCGTCGTGCACGGCGAGCACGGCGTCGCCGGCCCATGGGCGCTGGCCGCGCAACCGGGTCAGCCCGCGTATCTGATGGGGCCGAGCGGGGCCTATGCGCCCGACCCTGCGGCGGACTGGCACCTGATTGCCGGCGACGAATCAGCGCTGCCCGCCATCGCCGCGACGCTGGAAGCGCTGCCACCCAAGGCTGTTGCTCAGGTGTTCGTCGAGGTTGCCGAGCCGGATGACGAGATCCCGCTGACATCGCGGGCCGGAGTGGACCTGAACTGGATCTACCGCGGCGGCCGTGGCGACCTCGTCCCAGAGGACCGCGCCGGCGACCACGCCCCGTTGATAGCCGCGGTCAAGGAGGCCCGCTGGCTACCCGGCCAGGTCCAGGTGTTCATTCACGGCGAAGCGCAGGCCGTGATGCACAACTTGCGGCCCTACGTCCGCAAGGAGCGCGGTGTCGACGCGAAGTGGGCCTCCATCTCGGGATACTGGCGGCGGGGCCGGACTGAGGAATCATTTCGCGAATGGAAACGCGAACTGGCAGCGGCCGAGGCGGCACAAGAAGGCGGTCGGTGAACGACTCGCGCCGCGTGGTCGTGACTATGACATGCGGAACGGACAGGCCACCGCCTGGCTAGTCGGTATGCCGAAGAGCGCCGCGCTGACAGGATCGTCGCATCCCGCGGGTGGAGCTGAGGTGCGAGCTGCCGGTCCCGCGGACATCGAGGCGGTCTTGGCGCTCGCGACCGCGTTCTACAGCGCGGAAGGCTTCGCTGCACCCGTCGACGAGCTGCGGGCCAACCTCAAGAGTCTGTTGTCATCGACAGCAGCGCGGACAGCGGTGGCCGTCTCGGATCGCGGGTTTGTGGCGTTTGCGATCACAACGACGAGCTTTGGGCTGGAAAGCGGACTCATCGCCGAGCTGGAGGATCTGTACGTCACGCCCGAGGCGCGGTGTCGGGGGATCGCCGGCCAGTTGATCGATGACAGTGCCCGGTGGGCCCGCCGGCGCGGCTGTCGTTATCTGGAGCTGGTCATCGCACCCAATGGTCGTGATGGAAGCCACCTGGACACCTACTACCGAAATCGCGGTTTTCAGGACGACGGCCGCAGCCTGATAGCTCGCGACCTGTGACTTTGCGTGGGCGCCGTTGAGTGCGCGATGATCTCGGCCTGCGCCGCCCAGACGGCCGGGCTAGCATCGGGATCGCCCGCACGGATGGCGGAGCGTGACGCCGTGTGCCGGCTGGCCCTCGCCGACTGACCTTGGAGATGCCTCCTTGACCTGCAATCAGCATGTCCGTGCGCTTTGCGTCGCGGCCGTTCTGGTGCTGACCGCCGCGTCCGGCGCCGTCGCAAGCGCGATGATCATGCGCTGCGCCGCCGATTGCAGCGCCAGCGTGGCCGGTCGTGCTGCTTCGCCGCCGGCCGCACCCGCGGTGGTGTCGATCACACCCGGCCCCGACGCCCGCGACGTCGACCCGCTGAGCCGGGTGTTGGTGACGGCCGCCTCCGGAGTGCTGACCGATGTCCAGATGGTCAACGACGCCGGCAAGGCCGTCGCGGGCATCATGACCCCGGACAGCACGTCCTGGAAGCCGTCGGTTCCGCTCGGCTATGGCCGCACCTACACGATCACCGTCGCCAGCCGCGGAACCGGCGGAGTTACGACAAAGCAGGTGGCGACCTTCTCCACGCTGACCCCAAGCAACCAGACGAAGGTGTATCTCAACACGACCTCGGGAGCGGCCCTACAAGACGGCGGCACATACGGGGTCGGGACGGTCATCGTGGCCCACTTCGACGAGCCCATCACCGATCACGCCGCCGCCGAACGCAGACTCGGCGTGACCACCTCGCCTCCTGTGCAAGGGACCTGGTACTGGGTGGACGATCAGAACGTGCACTGGCGACCGGAGCACTACTACGCGCCGGGCACCACGGTCACCGCGTCAGCCAATATCTACGGCGCTGCGATGGGCGGCGGGCTGTACGGCCAGGAAGACAGCCACGTTTCGCTCACCATCGGCGACGCACATGTATCGATCGCCGACGACACGACCAAACAGGTCAGCGTCTACAACAACGGCGCCTTGGTCCGCACGATGCCGACATCGATGGGCATGGGCGGGACACAGGACATCGCCGGTCACACGCTGTCATTCTGGACGCCGCCGGGCGTGTACACGGTCCTGGACAAGGGCAACCCGGTCATCATGGATTCCTCGACCTTCGGGTTGCCGATCAACTCCCGGCTCGGTTACCGCGAGTCGATCAAGTACGCCACCCGCATCAGCACCGACGGCATTTATCTCCACGAACTGGACACCACGGTGTGGGCCCAGGGCAACACCGACACGTCTCACGGATGTTTGAACCTCAACGCCGACAACGCGACATGGTTTTACAACTTCTCCCAACCAGGTGATGTCGTCGAAGTCCACAACACCGGCGGGCAGCCGCTGCAAATCTGGCAAAACGGCGACTGGACCATACCCTGGGACCAATGGCTGAAGGGCAGCGCTCTGGGCTGACATCGCTGCCTGCGGTCGTTTCATTCCCCACGGTGCCGGATGGCCCGCTAGTGGACCCCGCTAGTGGACAAAGCACCTGTTCGCACCGTGTAAGCTCGTCCCTGCAACCTACGTATGTGGGTTGACTTCGCGCGCCTGCACCACGAGCAAGCTCGTACCGGCATGCCGGGCGGTCCCGCCTCACCGCGGGTCCGGCATCCCGCAGGCGCCAGGGCCCGACATCACCCGATGCCGGGCGGCAACCGACAACGAAAGCAAGGCATATCCATGGCCGTCGTGACCATGAAACAGCTGCTCGACAGCGGCACGCACTTCGGGCATCAGACCCGTCGCTGGAACCCCAAGATGAAGCGGTTCATCTTCACCGACCGCAACGGCATTTACATCATCGACCTGCAGCAGACGCTGACCTACATCGACAAGGCGTACGAGTTCGTCAAAGAAACCGTCGCCCACGGCGGCACGATCCTGTTTGTCGGCACCAAGAAGCAGGCGCAGGAGTCGATCGCCGACGAGGCCACCCGCGTCGGCATGCCCTTTGTCAACCAGCGCTGGCTGGGCGGGATGCTCACCAATTTCTCGACCGTGCACAAGCGGCTGCAACGCCTCAAGGAGCTCGAAGCCATGGAGCAGACCGGTGGCTTCGAGGGGCGCACCAAGAAGGAAATCCTCGGCCTGACCCGCGAGAAGAACAAGCTCGAGCGCAGCCTCGGCGGTATCCGCGACATGAACAGGGTTCCGTCAGCGATCTGGGTCGTCGACACCAACAAGGAGCACATCGCCGTCGGCGAGGCGCGCAAGCTCGGCATCCCGGTCATCGCGATCCTCGACACCAACTGCGACCCCGACCTGGTCGACTACCCGATCCCCGGCAACGACGACGCGATCCGCTCCGCCGCACTGCTGACCCGCGTGGTCGCCGCGGCCGTCGCCGAGGGACTGCAGGCGCGCGCCGGATTGGGCAACGGCGAGGGCAAGCCGGAGGCCGAGTCCGCCGAGCCGCTGGCCGAGTGGGAGCAGGAGCTGCTGGCCACCGCGACCGCGAACGCGCCGGCCGCCACTGCGGCTCCGGAGTCAGGTGTCGCCGACGTTGCGGCTCCGGAGTCAGGTGTGGCCGCCGCTGCGGCTCCGGAATCGACTGCCACCGAAACCAAAACCACGGAAGGCTGACATGGCTAACTACACCGCTGCCGACGTCAAGCGACTGCGGGAGCTGACCGGCGCCGGCATGCTCGACTGCAAGAACGCGCTGACCGAGGCCGACGGCGAGTTCGACAAGGCCGTCGAGATCCTTCGGATCAAGGGCGCCAAGGATGTCGGCAAGCGCGCCGAGCGCGCCACCGCCGAAGGGCTTGTCGCGGCGAAGGGCGGCGCGATGATCGAGCTGAACTCCGAGACCGACTTCGTCGCGAAGAACGATGAGTTCCAGAAGCTGGCCGACGAGGTCGTGACCGCGGCTGTCGAGTCGAAGGCCACCGACCTCGACACCCTCAAGGCCGCCCCGATTTCCGAAGGGTCGGCCGCCAAGAGCGTCGAGCAAGCCATCGCCGACCTGTCCGCCAAGATCGGCGAGAAGCTCGAGCTGCGCCGCGTCGTGGCGTTCGACGGGAACGTCGAGACTTACCTGCACAAGCGGTCGGCGGACCTGCCGCCGGCCGTCGGCGTTCTGGTGGAGTACACCGGCGACGACGCCCAGGCGGCCCATGCGGTCGCCTTGCAGATCGCGGCGCTGAAGGCCAGGTACCTGTCGCGGGAGGACGTACCCGAGGACGTCGTCGCCAACGAGCGGCGCATCGCCGAAGAGACCTCGCGGGCCGAGGGCAAGCCGGAGAAGGCGTTACCGAAGATCGTCGAGGGCCGCCTCGGCGGCTACTTCAAGGACGTCGTGCTGCTCGAGCAGGCGTCGGTGTCGGACAACAAGAAGACCGTCAAGCAGCTTCTCGGCGAGGCCGGCATCACCGTGACGCGATTCGCCCGGTTCGAGGTAGGCCAGGCCTAGCGGCATGACGCGCATCCACGCCTACGGCGACGACGCGCTGGGTGACTCCGACGCGGTCGGTTTGGTCGAGCGGATCCGCTCGGGTGACGTATCGCCCGCTGAGCTGGTCGAGGCCGCGATCGCCCGCACCGAGGCGGTGAACCCTGCCCTCAACGGGCTGGCCCATGAGGCGTTCGACCGCGCCCGACGGCGGGCCGCCGGTCATCAGCGCGGCTTCTTCGCCGGGGTGCCGACGTTTATCAAGGACAACGTCGACGTGGCCGGGATGCCGACGATGCAGGGTACCGATGCGTGGACGCCGAGACCGGCACGGGCCCACGGGGATTGGGCGCGCACCTTCCTTGCGACAGGACTGGTACCGGTCGGCAAGACGCAGATGTCGGAGTTCGGGTTCAGCGGCGCGGCCGAGCACCCGCGGATCGGCCCGGTCCGCAACCCCTGGAACCCCGACCACACGGCCGGCGCGTCGTCTTCGGGGTCGGCCGCGTTCGTGGCGGCCGGCGCGGTGCCGATCGCCCATGCGAACGACGGCGGCGGCTCGATCCGAATTCCCGCCTCCTGCAACGGTTTAGTGGGTCTGAAGCCCAGCCGCGGCCGACTGCCGTTGGACAAGTGGATGGGTCAGATGCCCGTCCGGCTCGTCACCAACGGCGTGGTGACGAGGTCGGTGCGGGACACCGCGGCGTTTTACCGCGAGGTGGAACAGTTGTGGCGGAACCGGAAGCTGCCGCCGATCGGTGACGTCGCGGCCCCGGGAAGGCGGCGCCTCTCGATCGCGGTGGTCACCACCACGATCGGGCGTCAATCCAGCGCCGACGTGCGGGAGGCGACCTTGAAGACGGCTGGGTTGCTCGAAGAACTCGGTCACCGCGTCCAGCACCTCGACGGGCCGCCGGTGCCCGACCATTTCGCCGATGACTTCATCCTGTACTGGTCGTTCCTGGCATTTTCGTTGGTGCGCGGTGGTACCCGTGCGTACGGCAAGAGCTTCGACCGGGGCCGTTTGGACAACCTCACGCTGGGGCTCGACCGCTTCGCGAGCCGCAACCTGCACCGCCTTCCACGCGCAATTGCACGGCTCGCCTCGGTGCGCCGCGCGACGGCGCGGTTCTTCCGTACTTACGACGCGGTCCTGACACCGACACTGGCTCACGAGACACCGCGCATCGGCCACCTCGATCCGACCGCCGAATATCAGCAGATCATGGATCGGCTGGTGGATTGGGTGGCGTTCACGCCGTTGCAAAACGCGTCGGGTGAGCCGGCTATCTCGCTGCCGTTGGCCGAGACCGCTGCAGGGCTGCCGCAGGGCATCATGCTGTCCGCCGGTGTCGGACAGGAAGCCCGGCTGCTGGAACTGGCGTACGAACTCGAAGAGGCCCGGCCTTGGCGGCGGATCCAGGAGTGAGGATCCCGTAAAAGTTTCGGGCTCCCCGCGTATGGATCCCGTTCACATGCCGCGCAACGACCCGAATACGGAGTAGACGTCGTTGCATGAACCAGGCCGACGCGCGCGTCGCTTCACCCAAACCTCGCACGTGGTGGCTGAGCTTGCTGGACGGCAACCGTGTGTGGGGCTCGTTCGATGCGATGTTCGGCCGCTACGGCCTGCGACGCTATCGGTTGAGCGTGTTCCCGCCGGGTATCGCTGCTGCCGACCGGCGCCTCGTTCGGGCGTGGCGCGGTTGGCCTGTGGGAGGGGCCGCGTTGGCGCTGCTCGCGGCGATGTGCCTGGGTGACGTCGTTCTCACGCCTCTGACAACGCTGGTGGCGTGCGCGGCGGCGTACCTGGGTGTGGGCGCGGTGCTGTTCGTCATGTCCGGACCAGCGCGGGTGCAGGTCCGTTCGCTGTCGGTGGTCCTGGTCGAGGGTTATTCCGACCAACGCAGCGAGGCCATGTACGGCAAATGGGAAGCGGTTGTCGAGATGTTGACCACGGCCGATGAATTGCGTGAGCAGGGCGAGATGTCGCCCGTCGAGCACGAGGCCATGTGGTGGGAGGCCTACAACCGTCTCGAGGTCGGTGTGGATGGCTGAAGTGCTGCAACAGCTCCCCGAAATCCTGCTGGTGACGTCGGTCATGGTCGGCGCCCAGTATTGGCACCGGCGCAGGCGCTCCGGCGGCCGTTGAAAAGCCGGCCGCATGCAGATGTGCGGACGAGCCATGGCGCTTGGCGCTTATATATCAACCATATTGATATACATCGACCCGGTTGATATATGTGGTTGATGACGACACCACGGGATTTCCAGTTCGAGTCCGCCTACCGTGGCGAGGTCGAAGAGCTTGGCGTGGGGGCGCTGGGGTTAGATCTCGGCTCGGGCCGCTGCTAGCCCTCGAAGCGGCGACGCGTTGATCACCGCATCACACTCGCCGTGGCAGGCGACAGCCGGCGGCCAAAATCGAGTAGCCCGCTACCTTGGGCCGCTTCGAGGCGCAGTGTTTCGATCGATGTCGGAAACAGTTCGATCGACGTCGGAAAGAGATGATCCATCTTCAAGGAGTAGTCACAATGGCCTGGAGTCTGCAGCAGATCAACAACGCCAACCCCGCCGGGCCGAGCGTGGCGAACGAGTTTGTGGCCGTCCCGGAGGCGACTGCCGCCCCCGTGCCCGGCACCCTGTTTGTGTGCACGTTCGGAAACCAGCAGCACTTCACCTACGTCAGCCTTACGCAAGAAGCCAACCTGCAGGACTGCTGGTGGGACGGCGACGCCAACCAATGGAATCTGCAGCAGATAAACAACGCCAACGCCGCCGGGCCCAGCGTGGCGAACGAGTTTGTGGCCGTCCCGGCGGGGACTCTCCCCGCCACGGCCGGCACGTTTGTGTGCACGTTCGGAAACCAGCAGCACTTCACCTACCTCGACCTCAACGGCAACCTGCAGGACTGCTGGTATGACGGCGACGCCAACCAATGGAATCTGCAGCAGATCAACAACGCCAACCCCATCTACGGGGGCGGCGTGGCGAACGAGTTCGTGGCCGTCCCGGAGGCGACTGCCCCCGCCACGCCCGGCAGCCTGTTTGTGTGCACGTTCGGAAACCAGCAGCACTTCACCTACCTCGACGGCAACTTCAACCTGCAGGACTGTTGGTATGACGAGGACGCCAACCAATGGAATCTGCAGCAGATCAACAACGCCAACGGCGCGGGGCCGAGCGTGGCGAACGAGTTTGTGGCCGTCCCGACGGCGACTTTCCCCGTGGCCGGCAGCACGTTTGTGTGCACGTTCGGAAACCAGCAGCACTTCACCTACCTCGACGGCAACGGCAACCTGCAGGACTGCTGGTACGACGGCGACGCCAACCAATGGAATCTGCAGCAGATCAACAACGCCAACCCCATCTACGTGCCCGGCGTGGCGAACGAGTTTGTGGCAGTCCCGGCGGCGACTGCCCCCGCCACGCCCGGCAGCCTGTTTGTGTGCACGTTCGGAAACCAGCAGCACTTCACCTACCTCGACGGCAACGGCAACCTGCAGGACTGCTGGTATGACGGCGACGCCAACCAATGGAATCTGCAGCAGATCAACAACGCCAACGCGGCCGGGCCGAGCGTGGCGAACGAGTTCGTGGCCGTCCCGACGGCGACTGCCCCCGCCGCGCTGACGTCACCGACTGGACCGGCCAACACCCTGTTTGTGTGCACGTTCGGAAACCAGCAGCACTTCACCTACCTCGACGGCAACGGCAACCTGCAGGACTGCTGGTGGGGCTAGCGACGGATAGGTACGCATTAGACCCGTAACCCTCCGAATTGCCTGTGGCGGCCGGTGCGCACCGAGCCCCCGGGAGGGGTTGCCCCGGGTGGGGTGGTGCGGGCGTTGGGTCTCGGCGCGATCTGCCACCGGCCCCCGTAGTCAGCATGCCGAGCCGTCCGGCGGGCACGCCCCTGTTGGGGATGGGCCATTATGGGCGGCTGGCTGGCCCGCTGAGCCACGTTCTCGCGCCGCGTCGTGGTTGTCCAGATCCCCAGGCGCACAGCGCGGAATGGGACAGATTCCCCGGGCAGACTCGCCGATTCGCCAGCCACTTGGCGCGGCTCTGCCATGCGGCTCTACCCACCACCTGCTATGCGCTGAGACACTGGGTGATTGCGTGCGGCCGAGCTGGCCGGTGACGCCGGCGTATGCGCCGTTGCGGTGCCGGTGCCGGTTGCAATGTGGTCGCAGTCGGTCGTGGTGCCGATTACGGCTCCACGTATCAGTGCCGACAACCAAACTCGTTGCAAATTTTTGGGTGCTCGGGCCATGACGGGGACCTTCCTAGCC
>NZ_DATFYW010000146.1:0-8698 GCF_035314905.1 Mycobacterium sp. | reverse complement strand
GGGTATCCGCCGGCGCTCAAACCGGGCGTCATCCCGCTGCGCCCGCTGACCCTCGGCGACATCTTCAATGGCGCGGTCGCATATATCCGCGCGAATCCCAAAGCGACGCTTGGCTTGACGACGATCGTCGTGATCATCGCGCAGATCATCGGGTTGATCCTTCAAGTCGCTCCGCCGGCAGCCACCGGGAATTTCACACCGCTGCGCGGCGAGCACGTGTCGAACGCCGCCCTGGCCGGATCAACGGTGGGCGCCATAGCCAGCGTCGTCGCCGTCGGCCTGTCGGCGATTCTGTTGAGCGGCATGCTGACCGTCGTCGTCGGCCGAGCGGTGTTCGGCGCGCACATCACGATCGGCGAAGCCTGGGAAAAGGTCCGTGGTCGGCTGCCGGCGTTGATCGGCCTCACGGCCCTGGAAGCCGCCGGCGCGGCCGTGCTGATCGCCGCGGTGGTGGTCGTCATCGTCGCCGTCGACGCCGGCGCCAACGGCGGGATCGCGTTGGTCACCGGCATCCCGCTGGTGATCGGCCTCGTCGCCGCACTGGCCTATCTGGGCACCGTGCTGAGTTTCGCGCCCGTCGTGATCGTGCTGGAGCGGCTGCCGGTATTCGCCGCGATCGCGCGGTCGTTCGCGTTGGTGCGCGGCTCGTTCTGGCGGGTGTTGGGCATCCGGCTGCTTGCTGCCGTGGTGGCAGGGCTCGTCGCCAGCGCCGTCGCAATCCCGTTCACCGTCGCCGGTCAGCTGCTGACGATCGGCGCGGCCTCGACCGGTGCCGTCCTCGTCGCGCTGGTGCTGCGGTCCGTCGGCAACGCGATCGGGCAGATCATCACCGCGCCGTTCAGCGCCGGCGTCGTCGTGCTGCTCTACGCCGACCGCCGGATCCGGGCCGAGGCATTCGATCTGGTGCTGCAGACGGGCGCCGCCGGCGCGCCCGCCGGCCCCGCAGGGTCCACCGACCATCTCTGGTTGACCCGGCACCCCTGAGCATGCCGATGGTGATCGTCGACCGCGACGCCGCTCACGACGCGGCCCAGCGCGAATTGTCGAAGCCGAGCTATCCGAAGGAATCGATCACGCAGCGATTGTCGGACTGGCTCGAC
This sequence comes from Mycobacterium sp., assembly GCF_035314905.1. Taxonomy (GTDB): domain Bacteria; phylum Actinomycetota; class Actinomycetes; order Mycobacteriales; family Mycobacteriaceae; genus Mycobacterium. The sequence goes on along the minus strand of NZ_DATFYW010000146.1, from coordinate 7,598 downwards.
GATTTCATCTACCGGCTGGTCATGAAGGGGTCGTCGATTCCCGGCGGCTGGCTCACGATCGCGGTTCTGGTCACGCTGCTGGCGGTGGCGGTGGTCATCGCCGTGCGGGTCGCCCGCCGGACGATGCGGACCAACCGCGGCGCCGACTACCAGTTGTTCGGGGGCGCCGAGTTGAGCGCCGCCGAACACCGTGCCACCGCGGAACGATTTGCCGCCGAAGGCAATTGGGTCGCAGCCATCCGTCATCGGCTGCGGGCCGTGGCACGTCAGCTGGAAGAGGACGGCGTGCTGAACCCCGTGCCCGGCCGAACGGCCAGCGAGCTCGCCCGCGACGCCGGCCAGTCGGTGCCCGAGCTGCGCTCCGAATTGGCCGGTGCGGCAACGTCGTTCAACGACGTGACCTACGGCGAGCGGCCCGGCACGGAATCCGCATACCGCACGATCGCTGATCTGGACGAACGGCTGCGCTCTCGGCGTCAGGCTTCCGGCCCCGCCGCGGGGTCCGGCGCGGCTCCGGGTTCGTGGGCCGAAGTCCAATGAGCATTGCAGCGCCGGTTCACGACACCGCGCCGCCCCAACGGTGGCGGACGTGGCGGTGGGTGCTGCTGGCGCTGCTGGTCATCGTCGCGGTCGCGGCCATCGGCACGTACCTGACCGCGCCACGCCCGGGTGGCCGGATGGACGCCGACTCCACCGGACCCGAGGGGGCGCATGCCCTGGTCGCTCTGCTGCGCGACCGCGGAGTCGACGTCGTCGTGGCCCACAACGTCGACGAGGTCGAATCGGCAGCGCGACCCGATTCGCTGCTACTGGTGGCCGAAACGTATTTCCTCGTCAACGACGACGTCGTGGGGCGACTCGCCGGCGTACCCGGCGACCGTCTGCTCGTCGAGCCGGTGACCACGATCCGCGACGCGCTGGCCCCGGGAATCCGGATCACCAGCGCAACCACGATGGGCGGGGAACCCAACTGTGACCTGCCAGAGGCCGTTCGGGCCGGACCGGTGGAATTCGGCCCCGGCGGCACCTACGAGGCCGCCGGGGACACCGCGCTGACCCGCTGCTACGACGGTGCAGTCGTGCGATACCGCGACGGTGATCGCACGATCACCGCGGTCGCCACCGGCGACTTCATGACCAACTCCGGCCTGCTCAAGGAGGGCAACGCCGCCCTGGCGATGAACCTCGCGGGGCGGCAACCACGCCTCATCTGGTACGCGCCGCAACACTTTCAAGGTGAAAGGACGCGCGGGACAGACATTGTCGACCTGATACCGGACAACGTCGGCTGGATGGTCTGGCAGCTTGCACTGGTGGTCGCCGTGGTGGCGTGGTGGCAGGGTCGACGCATGGGTCCGCTCGTCGCGGAGAACCTGCCGGTGGTGGTGCGGGCGTCCGAGACCGTGGAGGGCCGCGGCAGGCTGTACCGGTCGCGGCGCGCCCGTGACCGGGCCGCCGATGCGCTGCGCACCGCCACACTGCAGCGGATGCTGCCGCGCCTGGGCCTCGGCCCCAAAGCCGACCCGTCGGCGGTGGTCACCGCCGTTGCCGAGCGCAGCCACGCGCGCTACGACGCCGTTCAGCACACTCTTTACGGCCCCCCGCCGGCGACCGACACCGACCTGGTGGACCTCGCCCGCGAACTCGACGACATCGAAAGGCAGGTCGCAGACTCGTGACACAGCAAGCCCCGGCCCAGTCAGCGGAGGCGGCGCGCACGGCGTTGATCGCGTTGCGCGCCGAGATCGCCAAGGCGGTCGTCGGCCAGGATGCCGTGGTCAGCGGGCTGGTGGTCGCGCTGCTATGCCGCGGACACGTGCTGCTCGAAGGGGTGCCCGGGGTGGCCAAGACACTGCTGGTGCGGGCGCTGGCCGCCGCGCTGCAACTGGATTTCAAGCGTCTGCAGTTCACCCCGGACCTGATGCCCGGCGACGTCACCGGTTCGCTGGTGTATGACGCGCGCACCGCGGCGTTCGAATTCCGCGCCGGGCCGGTGTTCACGAACCTGCTGCTGGCCGACGAGATCAACCGCACCCCACCCAAGACGCAGGCGGCGCTGCTGGAGGCCATGGAGGAGCGGCAGGTCAGCGTCGAGGGACAGCCGCGGGCGCTGCCCGACCCGTTCATCGTCGCGGCGACGCAGAACCCGATCGAATACGAGGGCACCTACCAGCTGCCCGAGGCGCAACTCGACCGGTTCCTGCTCAAGATGAACGTCCCGATTCCCCCGCGCGACCAGGAGATCGAGATCCTCGACCGGCACGCCCGCGGCTTCGACCCCCGCGACCTGTCGGCGGTGCAAGCCGTCGCCACGGCCGACGACCTGGCCGCCGGCCGGGCGGCCGTGCGTGGGGTGCTGGTGGGAGACGAGGTGATGGGCTACATCGTCGACATCGTCCGCGCGACCCGCCAGTCGCCATCGCTGCAGCTGGGCGTGTCTCCGCGCGGAGCGACCGCGCTGCTGGCCACCGCCCGGTCATGGGCGTGGCTGTCGGGGCACAACTACGTCACGCCCGACGACGTCAAAGCGATGACCCGCCCGGTGCTGCGGCACCGCGTCGGGCTGCGCCCGGAGGCCGAGCTCGAAGGCGCGACGCCCGACGGCGTGCTCGACGGGATCCTGGCGTCGGTCCCGGTGCCACGCTAGTGATTCTGACCGGGCGCACCGGGCTCGTGGCGCTGCTCTGCGTGCTTCCGGTGGCCCTTTCGTCCTGGCCGGCAACCACTTTCGTGGTGCTGCTCGTGGTGTTGGCGGCGCTGGTCACGTTGGATGTGGCCTTGGCCGCCAGCCCCCGCGCGCTGGAGTTCGGCCGCGACGGCGACACTCCCCCGCAAGCGGGAGGTGCCCCCACGGCGCGGCTGGGGCAGCCGGTGGACACCGTCCTGCAGGTGGCGAACGCAGGCCGCCGTCGCTTTCGCGGCCAGGTGCGCGACGCATGGGCCCCCAGCGTCAGGGCCGAACCTCGCGCGCACGTCGTCGACATCGCGGCAGGCCAGCGGCAGCGGGTCGTCACCCGGCTCCGGCCGATCCGTCGCGGCGATCAGCATTCGGCGGCAGTCACGGCCCGGGCGATCGGGCCGCTCGGGCTGGCCGGCCGGCAGCGTTCGCAGCAGGTGCCGTGGCAGGTCCGGATCCTGCCGCCGTTCCTGAGCCGCAAGCACCTGCCGTCGCGGCTGGCCAAGCTGCGCGAGATGGAAGGCCTACTGCCGGTGCTGATCCGCGGGCAGGGCACGGAGTTCGACTCGCTGCGCGAGTACGTCGTCGGCGACGACGTGCGGTCGATCGACTGGCGCGCCACTGCCCGGCGTGCCGACGTGGTGGTGCGCACCTGGCGGCCCGAGCGCGACAGGCGGGTGGTGCTGGTCCTCGACACCGGCCGCACGTCGGCCGGCCGGGTCGGCGTCGACCCGACCGCAGGCGACCCGGGCGGCTGGCCGCGGCTGGACTGGTCGATGGACGCGGCGCTGTTGCTGGCCGCGCTGGCGTCCCGCGCCGGCGACCACGTCGACTTCCTCGCACACGACCGGGAGGTGCGGGCCGGCGTCTTCGGCGCGTCGCGCACCGAGGTGCTGGCCCACCTGGTGGAGGCGATGGCCGCGTTGCAACCGGCGTTGGTGGAGTCCGACGCGGCGGCGATGGTGGCGGCGGTGCAGCGGCGCGTTCGGCGGCGGGCACTGGTCGTGCTGCTGACCGACCTCAACGCGTCGGCGCTCGACGAAGGGCTGATGCCGGTGCTGCCGCAGCTCTCGTCGAAGCATCAGGTCATCGTCGCGGCGGTTGCCGACCCGCGGGTGGACCGGCTCGCGGCGGGCCGGTCGGACGCCGCGCAGGTCTACGACGCCGCCGCCGCGGAGCGCTCCCGCAACGAGCGCCGCGCGATAGCGGCCAGGCTTCGGCGCGGCGGCGTCGACGTCGTCGACGCGCCGCCGGAGGAAATCGCGCCGGCACTGGCGGACCGGTATCTCGCGATGAAGGCCGCGGGCCGACTCTGAGCGCGCGAGCGTCAGCGGATGAGGTCGACGTCCGGCGCGTTCTGCACGTCCCCGGATTCGCCTGCGGCCGCGGCGCGTCGGCCGAAACGGATGATGTAGGTCAAGAACAGCACCTCGGCGACCACGCCGATGCCGATGCGGGCGAAGGTCGGCAGGGGCGAGGGCGTGACCAGCGCTTCGATCAGGCCGGAGACCAACAGGACGCCGGCCAGGCCGACAGCGACGGCCCCCACGGCGCGGCCCTGCTCGGCGAGCACCTGCAGGCGGGGGCGGTTGCCCGGCGAGATCACCGACCAGCCCAGCCGCATGCCCACCGCGGACGCGAGGAACACCGCGGTCATCTCCAGCAATCCGTGCGGGGCCAGCAGCCCGAGGAACACGTTACCCTTGCCGGCGTCGAACATCAGCCCGGCGGCCGCCCCGAGATTCGCCGCGTTCTGGAACAGCACGTAGGGGATCGGCAGGCCGAGCAGTACCGAGAACGCGATGCACTGCGCCGCCACCCAGGAGTTGTTCACCCACACCTTCAAAGCGAACGACCCGGCCGGATTCTCGCTGTAGTACGCCGCGAAATCGTGGTTGACCAGCTGGTCGATTTCACGGGGAGTACCGACCGCGGACTGCACCTCCGGGTTGCCGCCGACCCACAACGCGATCACCACGGTGACGAGGAAGAACACGATCGCCGTGGCCAGCCACCAGCGCCAGGCCCGGTACGCCACCACCGGAAACGACACCGTCCAGAATCGGGCGAACTCGCTCCACAGCGGCGCGTGCGCGCCGGTCACAGCCGAGCGGGCCCGCGCCACCAGGTTCGACAGCCGGCCGACGAGCACGGAGTCGCCAGATGCGGACCGCACCATCGACAGATGCGTCGACACACGCTGGTACAGCTCGACGAGTTCGTCGATCTCGGCACCGGACAACCCGTGCCGACGTTTGACCAACTGCTCCAGCCGGTCCCACGTCGGGCGGTGGGCCAGCACGAACGCGTCGACGTCCACCCCGGCGAGCATACGGCGTAGCCTTCGGCGGTATGTCCGACGTGGTGACCGGGGACGCCGTCGTCCTCGATGTGCAGATCGCGCAGCTGCCCGTGCGCGCGGTCGGCGCGTTGATCGACATCCTGGTGATGTTCGCCGGCTACTTGATCGGTGTGATGCTGTGGGCGGCGACCTTGGCACAGACCGACCCGGCGCTGAGCGCCGCGGTGCTGATCATCTTCACGGTGCTGGTGCTGGTCGGCTACCCCGTCGCGTTCGAGACCGCAACGCGTGGCCGATCGCTCGGCAAGATGGCGATGGGGTTGCGGGTCGTTTCCGACGACGGCGGCCCCGAGCGTTTCCGCCAGGCGCTGTTCCGCGCGCTTGCCGGTGTTATCGAGATCTGGATGTTCTTCGGCGGCCCTGCCGTGATCTGCAGCCTTCTGTCGAAGAGGGGCAAGCGGATCGGCGACGTGTTCGCGGGCACAGTCGTGATCGGTGAACGCGGCCCGCGGTTGGCGCCACCGCCGGTGATGCCGCCGTCATTGGCGTGGTGGGCGTCGTCGCTCGAGCTCTCGGGCCTCTCCGTCGAGCAAGCCGAACTGGCACGCCAATTCCTTTCCCGCGCACCGCACCTGGAACCTCGCGTGCGCGATCAGATGGCCTACCGTATCGCGGGCGACGTGGCGGCAAGGATCTCACCACCGCCGCCGCCGGGCGTTCCCGCACACCACGTGCTGGCCGCGGTCCTGGCCGAGCGGCACCGCCGGGCGCTGGCGCGGCTGCGCCCGTCACCCCCAGCCCCGGTGCCGGTCGCCGTCCCGGCCCAGGGCCCGCCACCGGCCGCACCGACGCAGAACACCAACGGCTTCACACCGCCGGCGTAGCGCCGCTCAACGGCCAACGACGGCATCGACTTCCGCATACATGCCCGCCCCGTAGTGGCCGGCGATGTTGCAGAGCAATTCGCGGCGTTGGCGGACGGGCCGCGGCCGGGAGAGGTTAGTCGCCCTGAGAACTGGGGTGATTCGTCACCGCGCAGCGAGTGTGGGCCGAGCGGCCCGAGTCCCCAGCCTAGTCGGGTGATCTCTTTGGTCGCAGCGGTCACGACCCGATATCTCTCGGTGCGGCAGCGGTGCGGTTGTGCTGGCGCGTGGATGCATCGGAGTGCGCTGCGGCGCACTAGAACTGACCATGAGACCGGGCGCAGACTCATGAAGCTGCGGCCCTAGGTGCGCAGGGCCAGGAGTGACGGTGCCTCGAAAACGCAGTGTTACACGCGGATGTCGGACCGAGGCGGCTGCCCCCAGGGCGGGCAGCAGTGGCGGCGGGCAGGGTGGATGTCGACCAGCACGGCAGCACGAGCCACCCGGTTTGGGCGTCGTGCCAGTCGCCGTCGAGGCTGCGGACTGTCACTGCGGCCAGGCCGCGCTAGGGAGCGAGGGCGGCCCGGCCGACCTCGTCGTTCGATTTCGCGCACGCCTGGCGCGGCCATCACCGCGACCGCGCCAGCGATCGGCACGAAGCGGGGGGGGTGGATCTCAGGTAGGTCCATCGGCCGCTGTGGGGATGTCTTGCTATCGATCTCGCTACATACGGACTTAGCGTTGAGCTGCGCCGGTCCGCTCAGCGGACCGCACTCTTGCCCATAACACCCGGATCGACGTCCAATCGATAGTGCGAGAAAAGGTGCACCTCGGCACGAAAGACGCACCGTCCAGATGGCAGTTACGAAGTCGACACTGGATCGGAATAGGACGGCGCAGAGGCATTCACGCCGACATCACATGCAAGAAAGGACAAGTTCAATGGGCAAATGGCAGTTAACCGATGTCACCGCCGCGGCGGGCGGCCCCGACGCGAATCCCGGCGCCGACCTCGCGGGGTACGTGTTCGCCGCCCAGGGCACCAAACACGTGCTCAATTTGGGGGGCCTTGACGCGCACGTCGATGAGCTGTGGTGGGACATCAACGGCTGGCACACCAACGACCTGACCGTCGCCGCCGGCGCCCCGGACCCACTCCCCAATAATCCGCTTGCGGGGTACGCGTTCAACGCGCAGGGCACCCAGCACGTGCTATTCGCCGGCCGGCTTGACAGCCACATCTACGAGCTGTGGTGGAGCGCCCTGGAAGCTGGCTGGCAGTTCAATGACCTCACCGTCGCTGCCGGCGCCCCAACGACGTCGTGGGGCGACGCCCCACCGATCGGCCTTGTCGGCTACGCGTTTGAGTCCCAGTTCACCCAGCACGTGATCTATCACAGCGCCGACCACCACATCCACGAGCTGTGGTGGAACGCCGGCGGCTGGCATCACAATGACCTGACCGCCGCCACCGGCGCCCCGCCCGGCTTCGTCCTCGCGGCATACGCGTTTGAGGCGCAGGGCACCCAGCACGTGATCTATACAGGCGTATCTGACAACCACACCCACGAGCTGTGGTGGGACGCCGGCGGCTGGCATCACAACGACCTGACCGTCGCCGCCGGCGCCCCGCCCGGCGATGTCGGTCAGCTTGCGGCGTACGCGTTTGAGGCGCAGGGCACCCAGCACGTGATCTATACAGGCGTATCTGACAACCACACCCACGAGCTGTGGTGGGACGCCGGCGGCTGGCATC
>NZ_DATFYW010000145.1:0-3478 GCF_035314905.1 Mycobacterium sp. | reverse complement strand
CCGGCGACGATCCGTAACACCGTGCCCAGCGTGTGCGGTGTGTCGCCGCTGAGCTCCCACCACCGCGGGAGGACGAAGACGAAGTACAGAACGCCGGCGGCGATCGAGAACGACGCGTGCCAGATCACCGCTGCAGTGCGGCCCATACCCCTCCTCGGTGCCTTTGGTACGGATGCGACCAACTCGATGTTTTCGCTGCTCGCACCCCGTGCCGAGTGCGGAGGATGCGGGATTTGAACCCGCGAGGGCTATTAACCCAACCCGCGTTCCAGGCGAGCGCCATAGGCCACTAGGCGAATCCTCCGTCGGCCATGGTAACCGACCCCCCAACCGCGGCCGGGCGCCCGCGGCGACATCACGAGGTCGCCGCCGGGGCAGGTACTACACTCTCGGTGGACCCCGTGCGGCGTCTATCCTGTGAACTCCCCCAGGGCCGGAAGGCAGCAAGGGTCAACGGGCTCTGGCGGGTGCGCGGGGTCCCCACAACGTTTTGTCGGGATTTGTGGGGGTCCAACCGCTCGCTCGAGGTGAAAGGCGCATGGTGTCGTTTACTTCCCTCGGAAGCGACGAGTTGCTGGCCCAGCACCATCTTCAGCAGCAGAACTACACGGCTCTGCGGACCAAGAAGCTCGCCCTCGACCTGACCCGGGGCAAGCCTTCGCCGGCACAGCTGGACCTGTCCAACGCGCTGCTCAGCTTGCCCGGGGAGGACTACCGCGACGGCGAGGGCACCGACACCCGCAACTACGGCGGGCTGCACGGGCTGCCCGAGCTGCGCGCGGTCTTCGGCGAACTGCTCGGCATCCCGGTCGCGCACCTGATCGCCGGGAACAACTCCAGCCTCGAGATGATGCACGACATCGTCGCGTTCTCGATGCTGCACGGCGGGGTCGATTCGCCGCGGCCGTGGAAGGACGAGCCGAACGTCAAGTTCCTGTGCCCGGTGCCCGGCTATGACCGCCACTTCGCGGTCACCGAAACCCTGGGCATCGAGATGGTCGCGATCCCGATGCGCGACGACGGCCCGGACGTCGATCTGATCGAGGAGCTTGTCGCCGCCGACCCTGCGATCAAGGGGATGTGGTGCGTGCCGGTGTTCTCCAACCCCACCGGCGTGACGTACTCCTGGGAGGTCGTGCGCCGGCTCGTGCAGATGCGCACCGCGGCCAACGACTTCCGGCTGTTCTGGGACAACGCGTACGCGGTTCACACGCTGACCCATGACTTCGTCCGCCAGGTCGACGTGCTCGGGCTGGCCGCCGCCGCGGGCAACGAGAACCGGCCGTACGTGTTCGCGTCCACGTCGAAGATCACGTTCGCCGGGGCCGGGGTCGGCTTCTTCGGCGGCTCGCTCGGCAACATCGCCTGGTACTTGCAGTACCTGGGCAAGAAGACGATCGGGCCGGACAAGGTCAACCAGCTGCGTCACCTGCGTTTCCTCGGCGATGCCGACGGCGTGCGCCTGCACATGCAGCGCCACCAGCAGCTGCTGGCGCCGAAGTTCGCCCTGGCCCTGCACCTTCTCGAAGACCGCCTGGGCGACTCCAAGATCGCGTCGTGGACCGAGCCGAAGGGCGGCTACTTCATCAGCCTGGACGTGCTGCCGGGCACCGCCCGCCGCACCATCGCGCTGGCCAAGGACGCCGGGATCGCGCTGACCGAGGCGGGTGCGGCGTTCCCGTACCGGAAGGACCCGGAGGACAAGAACATTCGGCTCGCCCCGACGTTCCCGTCGATGCCGGACCTGGCGCAGGCGGTCGACGGGCTGTGCACGTGCGCGCTGCTGTCGGCCACCGAGTCGCTGCTTCTGCGCAGCTAGTCGGCGCTGGGTTCCGGCTGGTCCTTGTGAGTCACACGATGTCGGTAGCCTGCTGACGTGGCCCTGTACCGCAAGTATCGACCGGCGACCTTCGCCGAGGTGGTGGGCCAGGAACACGTCACCGAGCCGCTGTCCACCGCGCTGGAGGCGGGCCGCATCAACCACGCCTACCTGTTCTCCGGGCCGCGGGGGTGCGGCAAGACGTCGTCGGCGCGCATCCTGGCCCGCTCGCTGAATTGCGAGAAAGGTCCCACCGCGACGCCGTGTGGCGTGTGTGACTCGTGCGTGGCGCTGGCGCCCAACGGTCCCGGCAGCGTTGACGTGGTGGAGCTCGACGCGGCCAGCCACGGCGGCGTCGACGACACCCGTGAGCTGCGTGACCGGGCGTTCTACGCGCCCGCGCAGTCGCGCTACCGGATCTTCATCGTCGACGAAGCGCACATGGTCACCACCGCGGGCTTCAACGCGTTGCTGAAGATCGTCGAGGAGCCGCCCGAGCACCTGATCTTCGTGTTCGCGACCACCGAGCCCGAGAAGGTGCTGCCGACCATCCGGTCCCGCACCCACCACTATCCGTTCCGGCTGCTGGCGCCGCGCACGATGCGGGCGTTGATCGAGCGCATCTGCGCGGGCGAGGGAATCACGATCGACGACGCGGTGTACCCGCTGGTGATCCGCGCCGGCGGCGGCTCACCGCGCGACACGTTGAGCGTGCTCGACCAGCTGCTCGCGGGTGCCGAGGACGACCGGATCACCTACCCGCGGGCCCTGGCCCTGCTCGGGGCCACCGACGTCGCGCTGATCGACGACGCGGTCGACGCGCTGTCGGCCGGCGATGCCGCCGCGTTGTTCGGTGCCGTCGAGTCGGTGATCGACGCGGGGCACGACCCGCGCCGCTTCGCCACCGACCTGCTGGAGCGGTTTCGGGACCTGATCGTGCTGCAGGCCGTCCCCGACGCCGCCGCCCGCGGCGTGGTCGACGCACCCGGGGATGTGCTGGACCGGATGCGCGACCAGGCGTCGCGGATCGGCACAGCCACGTTGACGCGCTACGCCGAGGTCGTGCACGCAGGTCTGGGCGAGATGCGGGGCGCGACGGCCCCGCGGCTGCTGCTGGAAGTGGTGTGCGCGCGGCTGCTGCTGCCGTCGGCGTCCGACACCGAGTCGGCGTTGCTGCACCGCGTCGAGCGCATCGAGCACCGCCTCGAGATGTCGATCCCCGGTGCCGAAGCCGCTGCCGCGGCGGCGCCCGCGCCGGTCGACCCGCCACCGGCTGTCGTCACCCCGGTGCCCGTAGCCGGCGACGCCGACGCCGCCGCGGCGGTGCGACGCCAATGGACCACCGTGCTGGAGAAGGTCCGCGAGCGCAGCCGCACGCTCGATGTGATGCTGGCCGGCGCGTTCGTCCGGGCCGTGGAAGGCAGCACGCTGGTGCTGATGCACCAGTCGGCGCCGCTGGCCAAGCGGCTCGCCGAGCAGCGCAACGCCGCCGTGATCGAGGACGCGCTCAAGGACGCCCTCGGCATGGACTGGCGGGTGCGTTACGAGGTCGGCTCGGGTGCGGTGGAACCGGTTCAGCCGCAGCGCGACGACGAGGACACGATGCTGGCCGAGGCCGGCCGGGATGCGGTCGTCGACGCGCCGCGCCGCGACCCCGAG
>NZ_DATFYW010000144.1:0-13084 GCF_035314905.1 Mycobacterium sp. | reverse complement strand
GCGCCGTCAATGCCGTATGCGCCGCCCGAAACTACCGCGACGTCGCGTTCACACAAGCCGGCCGCCAAGTCGGCCGCGACGTACTCACCGTAGGCTGTGGCCGCCCGCGTTCCCACCACGGCCGCTGCCCGCTGGGCAAGCTCGCCCAGGACCGGTTGGCCTGTGGCCCACAAAGCCAGCGGCGCAACGCCGCTGGGGTTACGGCCGACGGCTGCGCCGGCGAAGGCCGCGAAGGACATCGCGGGCCATTCGGTATCGTCCGGTGTCACCAGCCGACCACCCAGCCGGGCGATACGGTCGAGATCGTCGGCAGCACTGTAGACGTCGCGTCGCGCCGACGTCAGGCGGTCTAGCTCGGCGTCGACCGCCCCGCGCCTGATCCGCTCCGCGGCTTCGACCGGCCCGACCCGGCGGACCAGCGCGGCCAGCGGAGCACACGGCGCCTCGGCGACCCGGGACAGGTATGCCCACGCCAATTGAACGTTCGTCATCGGTCGGCTCCCATTTGGCGAAATCCCAGCGCGGTTTTGACTTCTTCGACGCCCGGCTGAGTGAGGCCGGCCAAGTCGGCCAGTGACCAGGCGACGCGCAAAGTACGGTCCATCCCTCTGATGCTCAGCACACCGCGGTCTAACGCCCGCCGCAGCGGGTCCATCGCCTCCTTGGCGAGTCGATAGCGTTGACGCAGAAGCGATCCCGGGACTTCGGCGTTGGTCAGCACACCGTGGGACCGCCATCGGTCAGCGGCGGCGGCACGGGCGCGTGCCACCCGCTTACGCACGACCCCCGTGGATTCGCCGGCGTCGTTGCCCAAGGCTGCGGTGCGCACGGGGTGCATCTGAACGCGCAGGTCGACGCGGTCAAGCAACGGGCCTGAGAGCTTGCCGAGATAGCGTCGCTTGGCGGTGGGCGCACAGACGCAATCTCGCGGATCGGCCGGTGCACACGGACAGGGATTGGCCGCGAGCACCAACTGAAACCGGGCCGGGTAGATCGCGACGCCGTCGCGGCGGCCGAGCCGCACTTCCCCGTCCTCCAGCGGTGTACGCAACGCCTCCATCGCCCGGACGCCGATCTCGGCGCATTCGTCGAGGAACAACACGCCGCGATGTGCCCGACTGACGGCGCCGGGCCGGGCCAACCCGCCGCCGCCGCCGACCAGCGCCGCCACGCTGGAGGTGTGGTGAGGCGCGACGAATGGCGGCCGCGTGATCAGAGGTGTGGTGGCTGACAGCAGCCCGGCTACCGAGTGGATCGCTGTCACCTCCAGGGACTCCTGCTCGCTCAACGCCGGCAATAGACCCGGAAGGCGTCGTGCCAGCATGGTTTTGCCGATACCTGGCGGCCCCGTCAGCATCAGGTGGTGTGCTCCCGCGGCGGCCACCTCGACCGCGAAGCGGGCCTGCTGCTGGCCGACCACATCGGCGAGGTCGGGCACCGCGGCGCCGTCGTCGATGTCGAGGTCGACTCTCGGCTCCAGGTCGCCCTTGCTCTCGAGCCAGGCCTGCAGCTGGCGCAGGGTGCGGGCGCCGGACACCTCGATGCCGGCGACAAGCCCGGCCTCGGCCAAATTGCCCACCGGCACCACGACGGCCGGCCAACCCTCGCGCTTGGCGGCCAGCACCGCGGGCAGCACACCGCGCACTGGTCGCACCCGCCCGTCGAGCGCCAGTTCCCCGAGCAGCACCGTCTTCTCGAGCCGCGTAGAAGGTATCTTCCGGTCGGCCGACAACACGGCGGCCGCCAACGCCACGTCGTAGACGGACCCCATCTTCGGCAGCGTTGCCGGCGACAAAGCAAGGGTGAGCCGCGCCATGGGCCAGCGGTTGCCGCAGTTCACGATCGCGGCGCGGACCCGGTCGCGCGACTCCTGCAGGGCCGCATCGGGCAGCCCGACCAGATGGAAGCCGGGCAGACCCGAGGTGATGTCGGCCTCGATCTCGACGATCTCGCCGGCGACTCCGCGCACGGCGACCGAGAACGCTCTGCCCAGCGCCATCAGCCGACACCCTGAACGTGGGTGATCTCCGGAGAGCGGCGCCGTCCGATGCGTACGCCGACCACGTCGATGCGGATCGCCGACCACTTGGTCTCCTGGGCCGTGAGCCAAAGACCTGCCAGCCGTCGCAGCCGGCGAACCTTCTGCGGTGTGACGGACTGAGCCACGCCGCCGAACATGTCCGTAGCGCGGGTCTTCACCTCGACGAACACCACGGTGCGCGTCGCCGGATCGGCGGCGACCAGGTCCAGTTCGCCGTAGCGACAGCGCCAGTTGCGTGTGAGCACCCGCAGCCCCAACCCCCGCAGGTGGTCGACAGCCAGTTGCTCACCGAGAGCGCCGAGTTCGGCGCGGGTCAACGAAGTCATACCTGCACCGTGCGGGCCGGCGCCGACACAATGCCCCTTCAGCGGCTAGTTATCCCCAGACGCGACTTCATCCACAACTGCTGGCGCAAGGAAAGGGCAAGGAAAGGAAACGACAAGCGCCGCCACGGCGCGGCGGCTGTCGGTGCCGTGCTGGTCAGGCGAAGGCCTGGAGCAGCGCGGAGATCTGACCGGTGGACACGTTGGCGTTGCACTGGCTCCGCAGGTTCGTCAATGGCGCCGCGATGCCGCGCAGGTCGTTGAACTCTTGTGGGTGGGCGGCGAAATAGCCGCGGAGCGACCCCTCGGCGTCGCTGGGGGTCTGCGACCCGGCGCTCGTCAGCGCGTCGTTGACGTCCTGGTGCGTGTCCAGGTACTGGCCGGCCGCACCGGTCACCGAGCTGACGGTGCTGGCCAGCCCCGCCGCGGTGCACGGCGCGGGTTGCGCGTCGGCCGCCGGGATGCCCATCGTGGCGGCGGCGGCGCCGAGTGCACCGGTAGCAAATACCCCGAGCAAACCTCGACGCATGGTTGAACGAGTCAATTTCATTGCTTTTTTTCCTTCAGATTTGCGATTCGGTCGCGTCCCCCGACCCCTAAGACAATGTACAGCAAGGCAACGAAAGCGATCAGCCCACCTGAAAGTGAAGACAACCAAACAATTCGAGCGTTACACCGCTCTGCTGTGACATTAGCCTCAGTAGCAACTTTTTCGGTAAGGCAGCAACCAGATTCCTGAGAGCTTCCCCAGATTCGTAAGAGATACGACGCGGAGGTCTTAAGTCATCGTGACCACCTTGAGACCGGCGATCTCCTCGCCAGGAGACCTGCGCGAGGTCGTCGAGTACCGAGAGCCGCCCAACGGACGCCACCGCAGGACAACCCGCGAATTTCCGCACGCGGACGGCACCGTTCACCACAGCCGGCTGGTGAGTGGTTGACTGCCACGCGGCACGCGCGTTCGGTTGATGCTGGAGTCAGCGCCCGCGATGAACGATGAGAGCACCCTTACGGCGTCTATGAAAGAGCCTGCATTCGCTCGGTTTCGTGACGCGCAGCAGCAATTGAGAGGAAAGCAATGACCACAGCCGGACGGGAACGAATTTACGATGTCGCCGTTATCGGCGCCGGGCCTGTGGGCCAGAATGCGGCCGACCGCGCCAGGGCTGCCGGGCTGAGCGTGGCGGTGGTGGAAAGAGAATTGGTCGGAGGCGAATGCTCGTACTGGGCATGCGTTCCCAGCAAGGCGCTGCTGCGGCCGGTCGTGGCCGTGGCTGACGCTCGCTGGGTCGATGGCGCCTGGCAGGCCGTCACCGGTCCGATCGACACCGGTGGAGTGTTCGCCCGCCGCAACCGCTATGTCGGCAACTGGGATGACCGCCCGCAAGCCGACTGGGTCGCGGGTATCGGTGCGGAGCTGGTGCGCGGTCACGGGCGATTGGACGGCAGCCGCCGCGTCAGCGTCGCCGCCCCGGACGGGCACACTGTTACGCTCGCCGCCAGGCATGCGGTGGTCATCGCCACGGGCAGCACCGCCGCGCTGCCTGATCTTCCCGGCATCGCCGGGGCACACCCGTGGACCAACCGGGAAGCCACCGACAGCAGTCATGTGCCGGCACGGCTTGCCGTCGTCGGCGGCGGCGGCGTCGCCGTCGAAATGGCCACCGCCTGGCAGGGTTTGGGGTCGTCGGTGACACTGCTGGTGCGTCGTTCGGGAGTGCTGCCCCGGACGGAGGCGTTCGTCGGTGAGCTGGTCGCCCGTGGCCTCAGCGAGTCGGGTGTGGACGTGCGGACCGACGTTTCGGTCACGAAGCTGCGCCGGCCCGGGGGCGCCGGCCCCGTGACGCTCCAGCTGGACGACGGCAGCGAGCTGGAAGTCGACGAGGTGCTGTTCGCCACCGGCAGAAAGCCACTGACGAGCGAGATTGGCTTGGAGACAGTGGGTTGACGCCGGGATCGTGGCTGGATGTCGACGACACCGGCCTGGTGCAGGGTGTGCCCGGCGAGTGGCTTTACGGGGTTGGCGACGTCAACCACCGCGCGCTGCTGACGCACGAGGGGAAGTATCAGGCGCGCATAGCCGGAGCGGCGATCGGCGCCCGCGCCGCCGGGAAACCGGTGGACACCGGGCCGTGGGGCAGGCATGCGATGACGGCCGATTCACGGGCGGTGCCACAGGTGTTCTTCTCCGATCCCGAAGCTGCGGCAGTGGGCTTGTCCGCCAGGCAAGCCGAGCAGGCCGGCCATCGGGTGAGGGCGGTGGACGTCGACTTCGGCAAGACTGTCAAGGGTGCGGTCCTGTATGCCGACGTGTACACCGGCCAGGCTCGCATCGTCGTCGATGTCGACCGCGGACACCTGGTCGGAGCGACGTTCGTCGGCCCCAACGTCTCCGAGCTACTTCATTCCGCGACAGTCGCGGTCGCCGGCGACGTTCCGATCGACCGGCTCTGGCATGCCGTCCCGTGCTTTCCCACCATCAGCGAGATATGGCTGCGGCTGCTCGAGGCGTACCGGGACTCGGAACCATGAACGGTGCCGCGTCGGGATGAGCCTGGATGTTGCGATGCGTCTCGCAGCCGTGATCACGTTTGAACTGATCCCCGACCCATCTCGTGGTTTAGATTGGGTTTAGATTAGAGCCGATTTTCTCGTTCCCCACCGCCGACAGGCAGCCGCTAAGAACCTGCCCCCGCGGCCTCCGGTCGGAGTGGCGGCAAGAAACAGCGGGCGGCGCAGCCGACAGTGAAACACCAAGGGGCACAACGATAGGCGATCCTACGACGGCGAGGCGTGGCCGAGCCAGCAGCCCCATCCGGCGTGAAAACTGCAACGCGCGCAACACATCCCAGCCAGCCGCTCGAGTAGGCGGTGGAGCCGCCGGTGCGTGAGCCGTCTCCCTCCGGCGAAGCCGGGGGGCCCTTCTCGCCGGGGTGTGAACGGCTGGGACAGCAGCGATGTTACGTCGCGTAACACCTCGAGGCATATCCGCAGCACACGGAAACCCACGCAACAACGCAGGAACACAGAACGCGCAGTTCAGAGCCGCTCGAAGCCGCGGTCAACCTTCGGCCGAATGACGCTTCGCGTTACCGGGTCCGCCCGCGCTCTTCAGGACGACGTCGACCGCCGCCTCGATGACGTCGTCGTCGGGAAGTGTGCCGAACATCAGCGATGGGCACGCGACCACGCCGGCGAGCATGGAGATCACCGCTTCCAGTTCGGCGCCCTCGAAGGACTCTTCGAGGATGGTGCGGATCGGTCGCTGAGCGTCGGTATTGATCGTGTCCCTGATCTGACTCATCGCCTCGACCGTCGCCCACTGGGCCATCGCAGACAGCACTCGGTCGAGCCGCAGGTCGAGCACCGCCTGCCGGAACATCTTGAGCTCCCCCACCAGATCGGTGCGCATATCACCAGTGCGTTCGTGGTGCGGCATATCACCGAGGGCGTCCAGCGCCGCCGCGAAGAGCTCGGGCCTCGACGGCCAGTGTGCGTACAGGGTCGTTTTGGAGTACCCAGCAATCTCGGCGACATGAGCGTGCGTAAGGGCGTCCGAGCCCTCTCTGGTCAGCACGTCCAAGGCCGTGCGCGCGACGTCGGCCCGGGTACGGGTCACCCGAGCGTCCTCGCCCATCTCGACCGCCTTTTGGCCGTGGCGAGGTGTCATTTGAGCACGTCACCTCCCCTCGCCTGCCAGGCTCGCTCCGTTGCGCATGCTTCGTACAAGTTAGTCGATGAACAGATAGAACAGAACCGTAATAATTGGCCTCTATCAAACTTATTGTCCATTACTGTACGGTATGACTTGCCCACCCCACGTCACGCTCAAAGGTGAGAGATGATTCCTGAGGTACTGACACAGTCCCAATTCAATACGGTCTACAACGTCCTGTCCTTTTCGATCGCGGCGCAGTTGTTCACCGCGATCTTCCTGCTGGCAGTCCAACCACGGGTGTTGGCCCGGTACCGGCAAGCCCTGGTGATCTCCGCGATCGTCTGCGGTATCGCCGCCTACCACTACTTCCGCATCTTCGCTTCTTTCAAGGCGGCATTCGTCACGCACGCACAGGGTGGACGCGGGACGTACGTCCAGGCAGCGGGAGAATCGTTCAACGAGGGTTACCGCTACGTCGACTGGTTCCTCACGGTTCCGCTGCTGCTGACCGAGCTCGTCGTCGTCCTGGCGCTGGCCCGTAAGCTGCAGACCTCGCTGCTCTACCGGCTGATTCCCGCGTCGGCCCTGATGATCGCCCTCGGCTACCCCGGTGAGATCAGCGGTAACAACGGCCTGCGCAACATCTTCGGGTTGCTGTCCACAATTCCTTTCCTCTACATCCTCTACGTGCTGTTCGTCGAGCTGACCCGCTCGCTCGATCGGCAGCCCGAGGCTGTGCGCAGGACCGTCAGCCGGATGAGGATCTTGCTGCTGGCCACCTGGGGCGTCTACCCGCTCGCGTACATCATTCCGCTCTACGGGTCCAATTTGGGAGCGGCCGCGTGGGTGGCCAAGCAGGGCGGCTACTCGGTTGCCGACATCCTGGCCAAGTGCCTCTACGGCCTGTTGATCTACAAGATCGCCCGCCTGAAGTCCTACGCCGATGACCCCGCCTTCGCCGTCGAGGAGGGCGAGCACATCGACGGGCACGCCTTGTCCCAAACGAACGGCAGCAACTCGCCCAAAGTCGGTGCCGGTCTCGGCCAGGACGACACACCTGCGGCAACGGCGTAGGCCACTCGACCGTCGTGGTCCACGTGGAAAGACAGGTCCGCGTGCGAAGAAGGCGGGGCAGCGCACGTCCTCCGGGAGTAATCCCGGAGGACCCCGGCCCTTGCGAGCCGTCTGCCCAGGGGCCCACCGTTCGGCCGCCCGCGGTCCGACCACGAATCCGTTCGGCCTCTCCTAGCCCGCTGGAGATCGCCGCGACCTGGTCGCGATGGCTGATGGTCGGCACGGTGCTGGTGGCGGGTGGGCACGTTGCCGGGGTGCCCGCCGTCACGGCGCCGGCCGTACTGGTTGTCGCCGGGCTGGGACTCGTGGCCGGTGTCCCGCACGGAGCGGCCGACCATGTGATGGCCACGCAACTAGCCGGTGGCAGACCCATGGTGCTGGTCGCCGCTGCCTACGCCGGCGTGGCCGCTGCGGCGTGGGCGCTGCTGGAGTGGGCTGGTCCGATCGCTCTGATCGTGGTCGTGGCACTCAGCGCGCTGCACTTCGGCCTCGGCGAACTCGAGGTGTCACGCCAGCTCACCGGGTGGCGGCCCCCACGCGTGTTGGCCCTTCCGATTGTCATCGCCGGCTCCGGGGCGCTGGTGCTGCCCCTGGCTCGTTCTGGCGATCAGCTCAGGGGGGTGGCGACGGCCGTCTCGCCAGGTCTTGCGCTATTGATCGGCGGTGCACCGGTGCAGATCGGTCTGGTGGTGATTTGGCTGCTAGCGGCGCTGGTCGCGGTGATCGCTTCGCTCTGGTCGGGTCATCCCGCGGTCGCACTCGACATCGTGCTCGTCGGCGCTCTCGGCATGCTCGTGCCACCGTTAGTCGCATTCGCCGTGTGGTTCGGCGGCTGGCACGCGCTGCGCCACTGTGCGCGGATGTTGACCATCGAGCCTGGCTGCGCCGCGCTGGTGACCACCGGCCGACGACGGCCGGCGGCCCTGCGGCTGATCCGACTCGCCGCGGTGCCATCGATTGCGGCATTGACATCGATAGCCGCCCTCGGCTGGTTCACGGTGGCGGCATCAGACCCGACCGTGGTCGTGGCGGAGGTTTTGCGCCTTCTGCTCGCCCTCACGGTGCCGCACATGGTAGTCGTGCTGTGGGTCGACCGGACCACCGATCGCGAGGACGAGACACCGCCGGACGACTGGATCCGGGTTCCGTGACAGCGATCGCGGCATGACCGAACGGATCGAAATCCAGCGCACCATCGCCGCCCCTGCGTCCGACATCTTCACCGGGCTGTGCGACCCGCCCGCGGCCGGGTTCCCGATCGCCCTCTACGGACCACTTCGCCTCCCCGGCATCGCGCCCCATGACATCGCGGTTTACGCGGTGCTGAGGGACTGCCACACCGCCTTCGCCTTCCTGCTGTTTGTGACTTTTACCGCCCATATGTGCGCAGTGCTTTTCCATACCCTCGTTCTGCGTGATCGGATCCTCGATCGTATGGCACTCCGGGCGACCAAACCCGCGGCCCCGCGCCAGGATCCAGCGCGCATCGCGTGAGGAGACCCAGCGGCGAATGGACTGCGGCCCTGTCGCGAGGCGATCACAGATCGATACCGATAGCCGTCTCGCAGTGGCACGGCAGCCCGCCGGCACAAATGATGGCAAAGCGCGCGAGACTCCGAGCCCGCGTCAGGAGGTAGGCAAGAAAATGATGGCAGACTGGGTTCCCGCCCAGACTTCATACGAAGTACACGGACGACGGATCCTCGACAGGGCCGAGGGCATTCTGATCGGGCTTCGCCGGTGCCAGTCGGAAGCCGCTTTCACCGAGCTGCTCGGCGCCGCCGAACGCCACCGCGTCCCCGTGTTCACGATGGCGTGGGCGCTTGTCCACCTCGCAACCGGCGGCAACAAGTCACCAGAAACGTTCCGAGCCGCTCAATCGGCCGCTCGCCATGAGTGGGGACAGCTCCTCACCGCTTCCGCGGCGACCCCGTGAGTAACCGTCACAGGAAGGTGCGACGAGGCGATCTGCCCACCTGGTAGCCCGCGGGAAACGACTTCTCGATCACCCGGAACTCATCGTTGGCCTTGGACTCCAACTCCAGGACCACGCAGCTGTCGCCGACGGGTTTGGACTCCAGCACCCTGTAGTGGTGGCCACCACCGTGGACGTCGGTGATGGGATCACCTGAACGCAGGGCCTCGACCGGCACGAACTCGGTGGCGCTTGAGTAGTGTGACTCCACACCGGGAACGCTAGGCCAAATGTCCCGGCAAGGAGAGCTTTTTCCAGGCCTGCGGCGGCGACCGGCGACAGTCGCGTGCGATCCAGGCACCAGGAAACTTGAGGAGCCCAACGTGGACGTCGAAAACGCGGTCTACCCCACCCGCGAACGCGTCGAGGCATTGATGACGGACACCTCCGACGATCCGGTGGTGATGCTCAACTTGCTCAAGTTCCGCGACCGCGCCGCCTATCCCGACGGCCGCCCCACGACGCTGACCGGTCGCCAGGCCTACGAGCTCTACGCGGCCGCCATGCAGGAGGTCGTCGAAGAGCACGGCGGCAGATTTCTGTTCGCGGGGGAGGTCACATCACTGGTGATCGGCCGGGTGGAGGACACGTGGGACATGTGCGCGCTGGTCGAATATCCATCTGCAGCCGCATTCGCGAGGATCGCGACGTCACCGGAAGTCGGTGAGATCGGGGTACACCGCGCCGCCGGCCTGCAGGGTCAGTTGCTCATCCGTCTTGCGCAGCGGCCACTGTAAAACGATGCGACGGATCCCGCCGGTCGTGCTCGGGCTGTTCGCGGTGATCAACACAGTACGCGGCGCCATCCACGCGTTCGCCCCCGACGGCGGAGCGCATTCCATCGCCGGCTTGGACCTGTCTGCCGGCACCCGAACGATCCTGAGCTTGTTCGCGGCCGTGGGATTACACCAGCTCGTGATGGCTGGCTTTCAAGCCTTCGTGCTGGTGTTCCGGCGCGATCTGGTGATCATCGCGCTCGGGCTGCAGACCGCCGAGACGGCGCTGGGTCTCGTCAACCTGTACTTCTACCGGACCTTCCCCATCGTCGTGCCCGGCCAGGTGTTCAACCTGGCGCTGCTGGTCGTGCTCGCGGCGACACTTGGCCTGGCGTGGGCCGGGTCGCGCCGGCGCGCGTCCCCGCCGGCCGCCGCGCCGAGCGAAACCATCGGCTGACCCTCGTCGACGGGTGCTCTCAGCCAGACTCAAACGTCTGCGACGCGCCCCCGCGTGTCGTCGCAACGGTTTGAGTGTCGCGGGCGCGGCCGACCCGCCCCACGGCCGACCCGCCCCACGGCCGACCCGCCCGACGGCTAACCCGCCCCACCGCTAACCGATCGGCAGTGTCAAGACGAACACCGCGCCGCTGCCGGGCGGTGTGGGTTGACAGATGACGTCGCCGCGGTGGGCGCGGGCGATGCCACGGGCGATCGGCAGGCCCAGCCCGGAACCGCTGAACCCGTTCCCGCCGTCGAGGCGGACAAGGCGGCCGAAGATGTGTTCGTATTGTCCCGGGGCTACGCCCGGGCCGCCGTCGCACACCGCGACTCGGGCTTGCCCGTTGGACGCGGACACGGCCACCCGCACGGTTCCCCCCGCGGGGGTCACCTCGCAGGCGTTGTTGAGCAGGTTGGCCACCACCTGGCCGATCCGCTCGGGATCCAGTTTGACAGTGGTGCGTGGTCCGTCCACCCGGATCGAGAGCTGCGGATGGACCAGACGGGCGCGTTCGGCCTGCCCGTCGATCAGCTGCCGCAGGTCGGTCGGCTCGGGATGCAGGCTCAGACCGGTGTCGATGCGGGCCAGGTCGAGGAGGTCGTCAACGAGCCGGCCGGCGCGCTGGGCCTCCCGGCCCAATACCATCAGCAGCCGGTGCCGTGCCTCGGGGTCGGCGTCGTCGGGCTGCTGGAGGACGGCTGCCGCGGCGGCGGTGATGCCGGCGAGCGGTGTGCGCAGCTCATGGGCCGCGTCCGCGACAAACCGCCGCATCGCTTCCTCGGAGCCCAACGCCCGCCGTTCGGCCCCTTCGAGCGAGTCGAGCATCTCATCGAAAGCCGCTGCGGTTCGGCCCAACTCGGTGTCGGCGGTGTGCGGCCAGAGGCGCTGACCGCGGCGTCCGGCGGCAACGCTTCGCGCCAACCGGGTCATTGCGTCTAACGGGGCCAGCGCATACCGCACGACCAGCGGCACGCCGACCGCGACGACGAGTACCGCCAGTGCCCCGACCACCAGCAGCACCCTCACCAGCCGGTGCCGCGCCCCGGCGAGCAACCGCCCGTCGACTTGCAGCGTCAGTTGCGCCCCGGCAAGCGGCCCCGAAGTGTTGGGCAGCCGCAGCCGCCTCGTCTTCGTCGCGGGATCCAAGACGGGCATCCTGACGCTGCCGAGGACCTGGCCGTCGGCAAGCACCAAACGCGCCCGCACCGAACGGTTTTCGAGCCGGCTGACCAACTCGGCCGGCGGTGTGTTCTCCCCGGCCAGCTGTTGGGCCAGCTGCACGTGATCGTTGAGTACGGCTGTCATGGAGCGGTTGAGGATCACCGAGAACGATGCGACGACGGCGATGATCACCGCGAACAACACCGCGACGAACACCGCCACCGTCGCCGCGGTGACGCGGCGACGCAGCGATACCGTCGCCAATCCGCCTGGCGTGCGCCTCGTCATGTCTCCTCGGCGCGCAGAACGTAACCCAGTCCCCGGAGCGTGTGCAACAGCCGCGGGCCGTGCTCCTCGAGCTTGCGGCGCAGCGCGCTGATGTGCACCTCCACCAGGTTCGGGTCGTACGCGTCGAAGCCCCACACAGAGGAGAGGATCTGGGTTTTGGTCACAACCTTGCCCCGATGCTCCGCGAGGTAACAGACGAGCTTGAACTCGGTGGCCGTCAGTGGGATTGCGGTTCCGGCGCGGGTGACGCTGCCCGCCTCGGGGTCGACGACCAGGTCGCCGACGACCATGGTCGACTGCACCTTCCCCAGTCGTCGCAGCAGCGTATTCACCCGTGCGAGAAGTTCGGCCAGCACAAACGGTTTGGTGACGTAGTCATCGGCCCCGGTGGTCAGCCCACGCAGCCGGTCATCGATCCCGTCGCGGGCCGTGAGCATCACCACGCCGGCATCCGACCGCGAACGGACCACGTCGAGCAGCGCGAACCCGTCCCGCCCGGGCAGCATCACGTCCAGAATCACCACGTCTGGCCGAAACTGGGCCAGCACCCGCTCGAGTTCCCGCCCGTCGGGACGGGCAACCACGTCGTGACCGGCTCCCTGCAGACCTGACTCCACCGCAGCGCGGATTGCATCGGCATCCTCGATCACCAGCACCCGGGCGGCGGCATCACGTCTCATCGGCACGGCCTCGGCCACGCTTCACCGTAGCGCCACAACGGCGTCGGTCGGGTTAGGGCAGCAGCGGCAGGTGCCGCAGCGGCGTCCCGGGGTCGATGAGCCAGAGCCGTATCGCCGTCAGCCGCAGAATCCTGACCGCGCTGCTGATCATGATTACCGCGAGCGGCAGCTCGGCGAACACGGCGGTCGACAAAGACACCCATAATTCGCCGGCTCCGGCCGTGAGGACGTCGAACCAGGCGTCACAGATCAGCAGAACCCCGGTGGTGAACGCGGTGAGCAACACCAGCTGGCGGCGCAGCCAGCCCAGCACCGCGGTCACGGCCATGAACACCACAAGCAGGCCGTCGAAGCCCACCCAGGTGGCCGGCCAGTTATGGGCGACATAGGTCTCGGGCAGGGTGAAGCTGAGGTAGACGATCCACGGAATCAACACCATCGCGCCGGCCACCATCAAGGTCAACCGGGTCCGCCGCACCCGACCGGCAATCGGCGGCGGAAGAACGTCGTCGACCGGACGCTCCAGCCTCTGAATCAACTCCCGGCGTTCCGCGGGCGACATCGCCGCGATGCGGGCATCCGACAGCACACCATCACCGTGGCCAGCCATGGCTCTTAAGTATCCGCTAAGTATCCGCCCCTGCCGGTTACCGGCGGGCGTTCCCGCTC
>NZ_DATFYW010000143.1:0-25753 GCF_035314905.1 Mycobacterium sp. | reverse complement strand
CAGACCATAGGATGGACCCTCGTGACCCCCGCCGACCTGGCCGAGCTGCTCGGCAACACCGCCGCCGCGGTGCTGACCGAGCACGGCCTCGACACCGCCGCGCTGCCCGCGACGGTGACCGTCGAGCGGCCCCGCAACCCCGAGCACGGCGATTACGCCACCAACCTGGCGTTGCAGCTCGGCAAGAGGGTGGGCGCGAACCCCCGTGAGCTGGCCGGCTGGTTGGCGGACGCGCTGACCGGCGTCGACGGCATCGCGGAGGCCACCGTCGCCGGGCCCGGCTTCGTCAACCTGCGGCTCGCCGCCACCGCCCAGGGCGTGATCGTCAAGAACGTCATCGAGGCGGGCCGTGGCTACGGCCACTCCGGCGTGCTCGCCGGACAGAGGATCAACCTCGAGTTCGTCTCCGCCAATCCCACCGGGCCCATCCACATCGGGGGCACCCGCTGGGCCGCGGTCGGGGACGCACTGGGCCGGTTGCTGGCCACCCAGGGCGCCGAGGTGGTGCGCGAGTACTACTTCAACGACCACGGCGCGCAGATCGACCGCTTCACCCGGTCGCTGATCGCCGCCGCACAGGGCGAACCCACTCCCGAGGATGGCTACGCTGGCAGCTACATCGGCGACATCGCGGCCAAGGTGCTCGATAAGGCGCCCGACGCGCTGGGTCAGCCCGAACCGCGGCGCAGTGAGACATTCCGGTCGATCGGCGTCGAGTTGATGTTCGACCACATCAAGCGATCCCTGCACGACTTCGGCACCGACTTCGACGTGTACACCCACGAGGAGTCGATGCACACCAGCGGCCGCGTCGACGAAGCCATCGCCAGGCTGCGTGAAACGGGCAACATCTACGAGAAGGACGGCGCAACCTGGTTGCGCACGAGTGCCTTTGGCGACGACAAGGACCGCGTCGTCATCAAGAGCGACGGCCAGCCCGCCTACATCGCCGCCGACATCGCCTACTACCTCGACAAGCGCCGTCGCGGGTTCGACTTGTGCATCTACATGCTCGGTGCCGACCACCATGGCTACATCGCGCGGCTTAAGGCCGTCGCCGCTGCCCTGGGCGAGGACCCCGATACGGTCGAGGTGCTCATCGGCCAGCTGGTCAACCTGGTCCGTGACGGGCAGCCGGTCCGGATGAGCAAGCGGGCCGGCACGGTGATCACCCTCGACGACCTCGTCGAGGCGATCGGCGTCGACGCCGCCCGCTACTCGCTGATCCGGTCTTCGGTCGACAGCCCGATCGACATCGACCTCGCGCTGTGGTCGTCGGCATCCAACGAGAACCCCGTTTACTACGTGCAATACGCGCACGCGAGACTCTCGGCGCTGGCCCGCAGCGCCGCCGAACTCGGGTTGATCCCCGAGACCGGCCACCTCGAGTTGCTCACGCACGAGCGCGAGGGCGTCCTGATCCGCACCCTCGGCGAATTCCCGCGCGTGCTGAAAACGGCTGCCGCGATGCGGGAGCCGCATCGGATCAGCCGCTATCTGGAGGACCTCGCCGGTGACTATCACCGGTTCTACGACTCATGCCGTGTGCTGCCCCAGGGTGACGAGCAACCCAACGAACTGCACACCGCACGGCTGGCGCTGTGCCAGGCCACCCGGCAGGTGATCGAGAACGGCCTGGGCATCCTCGGTGTCACCGCCCCGGAGCGGATGTGAACGTCCACCCCGCCGGCCCCCGGCATGCCGAAGAGTTCCACCACGCGTCCGCGCCGCCGCGGCCGGCGACGCCGCACGACCTGCTGCGCCTGGCGCCGAACGTCTGGCCGCGCAACACGGCTCGCGGCGACGACGGCGTCGTCAGCATCGGTGGTGTTCCGGTGACCACGCTTGCGAAGGACTATGGCACCCCGTTGTTCGTCGTCGACGAGGACGACTTCCGGTCGCGCTGCCGCGAGATGGCAGCCGCTTTCGGTGGCGGCCGGAACGTCCGCTACGCGGCGAAGGCGTTCTTGTGCACCGAGATCGCACGCTGGATCGCCGAAGAAGGATTGTCACTCGACGTCTGCTCCGGCGGCGAGTTGGCCGTCGCGCTGCACGCGCAGTTCCCACCCGACCGGATCGCGATGCACGGCAACAACAAATCGGTCGACGAGCTGACCGCCGCGGTCAAGGCCGGCATCGGGTACGTGGTGCTGGACTCGATGACCGAGATCGAGCGGCTTGACGAGATCGCCGGGGAACTCGGGGTCGTGCAGGACGTCCTGGTGCGTGTCACCATCGGCGTCGAGGCGCACACCCACGAGTTCATTTCCACCGCCCACGAGGACCAGAAGTTCGGGTTGTCGCTCGCCGGCGGCCAGGCCATGGCCGCGGTGCGCCGGGTGTTCGAGACCGATCACCTGCGGTTGGTCGGGCTGCACAGCCACATTGGTTCACAGATCTTCGACGTCGCGGGGTTCGAACTCGCCGCCCACCGAGTCATCGGGCTGCTGCGGGATGTCGTCGCGGAGTTCGGTGTGGACAAGACTTCACAGATCGCCGCCGTCGACCTCGGTGGCGGGCTCGGCATCTCCTATGTGCCGCAGGACGATCCGCCTCCCGTGGCGGATCTCGCCACCAAGCTCGGCGCGATCGTGGGCAACGAGTCCGCGCGAGCGGGTCTGCCCGCGCCGCGGCTGATGGTCGAACCGGGTCGGGCGATAGCCGGCCCGGGCACCGTCACGCTCTATGAAGTCGGAACCGTCAAGGACGTCGCGGTCACGCAGGCCGCTCACCGGCGCTACGTCAGCGTCGATGGCGGGATGAGCGACAACATCCGCACCGCGCTGTACGGCGCAGAATACGACGTTCGGCTGGTGTCACGGGCGAGCGACGCACCGCCGACGCTGGCGAGGATCGTCGGAAAGCATTGCGAGAGCGGTGACATCGTGGTGCGCGACGCCTGGGTGAGCGACGACGTCGCGCCCGGCGATCTGCTCGCGGTCGCCGCGACGGGCGCCTACTGCTATTCGATGTCGAGCCGTTACAACCTGATCGCCCGCCCTGCCGTGGTGGCCGTGCGCGACGGGCACGCTCGCCTGATCCTGCGCCGGGAGACGGTCGATGACCTGTTGAGTTTGGAGGTGACGAGGCCATGACCGGTGACGAAAAGCCCGTTGGCGTAGCCGTATTGGGGCTGGGCAATGTCGGCAGCGAGGTGGTGCGCATCATCGGGGACAGCGCCGCCGACCTGGCCGCCCGCATCGGCGCTCCGCTCGAGCTGCGCGGCATCGGGGTGCGGCGGGTTGCCCCCGATCGCGGCGTGCCGGTGGAACTGCTCACCGACGACGTGGACGCGCTGGTGTCCCGCGACGACGTCGACATCGTCGTCGAGCTGATGGGCCCGGTCGAGCCTGCGCACAAGGCAATCCTGGGCGCGCTCGAAAAGGGCAAGTCCGTGGTGACGGCCAACAAGGCGTTGCTCGCGCAGTCCACCGGTGAGCTGGCACAGGCGGCCGAGCGCGCCCACGTCGACCTGTACTTCGAAGCGGCTGTCGCGGGCGCGATCCCGGTGATCCGGCCGCTGACGCAGTCGCTGGCGGGCGACACCGTGCTGAGGGTGGCGGGGATCGTCAACGGAACGACCAACTACATCCTCTCGGAGATGGACTCGACCGGCGCGGACTACGCGAGCGCGTTGGCCGATGCGAGCGCGCTCGGATACGCCGAGGCCGATCCGACCGCCGACGTCGAGGGCTATGACGCCGCGGCCAAGGCCGCGATCCTGGCGTCGATTGCGTTTCACACCCGGGTCACCGCCGACGACGTCTACCGCGAGGGCATCACGAACGTCACGCCCGCCGACTTCGCGTCGGCGCGTGCGCTGGGCCGCACGATCAAGCTGTTGTCCATTTGTGAGCGCATCACCACCGACGACGGGCAGCAGCGGGTTTCAGCGCGGGTCTATCCCGCTCTGGTGCCGCTGACGCACCCGCTCGCCGCCGTGAGCGGCGCCTTCAACGCCGTGGTCGTGGAGGCCGAGGCCGCGGGCCGGCTGATGTTCTACGGGCAGGGTGCGGGCGGCACCCCCACCGCCTCGGCGGTGATGGGCGACGTGGTGATGGCTGCCCGCAACCGGGTCCAGGGCGGCCGCGGTCCCCGCGAATCCAAGTACGCCCAGCTGCCTGTGTCGCCGATCGGGTTCATCCCGACCCGCTACTACGTCAGCATGAACGTCGCCGACCGCCCTGGCGTACTGGCCACCGTCGCAGCCGAATTCGCGAAGCGCGAGGTGAGCATCGCCGAGGTCAGGCAGGAGGGCGTCGTCGACGGGGGCGGTCAGCGGGTCGGTGCCCGCGTCGTCGTCGTCACCCACACGGCCACCGACGCGGCGCTGTCGGACACCGTCGCCGCGCTGGCCGACCTCGACGTGGTGCAGAACGTGGCCAGCGTGCTGCGACTGGAAGGAAACGGGCAATGAGCGCGAGCACCCGCCTGCGGGAAGCGGTGCACCACCCGTGGCCCGGAATCATCGCGGCCTACCGGGACCGGCTGCCGATCGGTGATGACTGGACGCCGATCACCTTGCTGGAAGGCGCCACGCCGCTGATCCACGCGACCAGGCTTTCCGAATTGACCGGGTGCGCGGTGCACCTCAAGGTCGAGGGCCTGAACCCCACCGGGTCGTTCAAGGATCGCGGGATGACGATGGCGGTCACCGACGCGCTGGCCCGTGGCCAGCAGGCCGTGCTGTGCGCGTCGACCGGAAACACCTCGGCATCGGCGGCCGCCTACGCCGCACGGGGGGGTATCACCTGCGCGGTGCTGGTGCCGCAGGGCAAGATCGCGATGGGCAAGCTCGCGCAGGCGGTGATGCACGGGGCGAAGATCATCCAGATCGGCGGCAACTTCGACGACTGCCTTGAACTGGCCCGCAAGACCACGGCCGACTTCCCGGCCGTGGCGCTGGTGAACTCGGTCAATCCGGTCCGGATAGAGGGCCAGAAGACCGCGGCGTTCGAGATCGTCGACGCGCTGGGCACCGCTCCGGACGTGCACGCGCTGCCGGTGGGTAACGCCGGCAACATCACGGCCTACTGGCGGGGGTACACGGAATACCACCGCGACGGACTGTCCGACCGTCTGCCGCGGATGCTTGGCACCCAGGCCGCCGGCGCGGCACCCCTGGTGTTCGGCGCGCCGGTCAGGGAGCCTGAGACCATCGCCACGGCGATCCGGATCGGTTCACCGGCGTCATGGGGTCCGGCCGTCGAGGCCCAGCAGCAGTCCAACGGCCGGTTCCTCGCTGCGACCGACGAGGAGATCCTGGCCGCCTACCATCTGGTGGCGCGGAGTGAGGGCGTGTTCGTCGAACCCGCTTCGGCAGCCGGCATCGCCGGGCTGCTCAAGTCGATCGAGGACGGCTGGGTGTCGCGCGGCTCGACCGTTGTCTGCACGGTGACCGGTAACGGCCTGAAAGATCCGGACACGGCGCTCAGGGACATGCCGGTCGTGTCGCCTGTGCCGGTGGATCCTGTCGCTGTGGCGGCCGAGCTGGGTCTGGTCTGAGGCGAAACGGATTGCCGGTGACTGCGACCCTCCCCGCCGGGCTGACGGCCAGCGCCGTGGTATCCGCCTCCACCGCGAACCTGGGCCCCGGCTTCGACAGTCTCGGGTTGGCGCTCAGCCTCTACGACGAGATCATCGTCACCACAATCGAATCCGGTTTGCAGGTTGAAGTCGAAGGCGAGGGCGCCGGCCAGGTCCCCCTCGGGCCTGAGCACCTGGTGGTCAGGGCGGTGGAGCACGGCCTGGCTGCCGTGGGAGCGAGTGCCTCGGGGCTGGTCGTCCGGTGTCGCAACGACATCCCGCACTCGCGGGGCCTGGGATCGTCTGCGGCCGCCGTGGTCGGCGGTCTGGCCGCTGCCAACGGCCTTCTCGCAAAAGCGGGTTCGACACCACTGAGCACCGCCCAGCTGATCCAGATCTCGTCGGAGTTCGAAGGGCATCCGGACAACGCCTCGGCCGCGGTGCTCGGCGGTGCGGTGGTGTCCTGGACGGAACATCGCGATGATCACGCGACGTACTCGGCGGTGTCCCTTCGTGTGCACCCGGATATTCGCCTGTTCGCGGCGATCCCGGAGGACCGGTCTCTGACTGCCGCCACCCGCGTGCTGCTGCCGGGGCACGTCAGCCACCAGGACGCGCGGTTCAACGTGAGCCGCGCCGCTCTGCTGGTGGTCGCGCTGACCCAACGACCGGATCTGCTGCTGGTGGCCACCGAGGACAGGTTGCATCAACCGCAGCGGGCCGCCGCGATGCCCGCGTCGGCGGAATACCTGCGCGTGTTGCGGCGTTGTGGTATTCCAGCGGCGCTATCAGGGGCTGGGCCGGCGTTGGTCATCTTTACTACTCGGCCGGAGCTGCCCGCCGAAGCCCTCGAGTTCGGTGCCGCCAAAGGATTCGTCGTTCGCGAGATGGGAATCGGTCCGGGTGTCCGGTGGACCTCGGGTGTCGTCGCACAGCGCTAGGTCCACGGCGCCTCCCGCCGACGTCAACCGGCCTTTCTTGCTTCCGGCACAGAAGGAGGTTATCCTCGGTGCCGTCCAGCAATCGCAGCATCTGCACCTGCGCCGACACTAGGACGACCACCAAATCTTCTCGGGGATGACGGTTCGCGGTAGCACCGCGGACTCCTGCGATCACCGTTGCGAAGCCAGCGGTGGGACTTTCGCATCCAGCGCATTGGGCTGAATGCAACGAACCCCTCGCCTGACCACATCAGCGAGGGAGAGAAAGGACATCCGTGACTGATACGGACCTCATAACGGCTGGTAGTGGCGCCGGAGATACGGAGCTGCCCACCACCGTGACATCAGATGTCAATGCTTCCGAACCGGCCCGGATCGCCTCGAACGCGCCCGCGGCAAACGCCGATGGCGGGCTGGGGTCGATGGTCTTGCCGGAACTACGCGCGCTGGCCAACGAGGTAGGCGTCAAAGGCGCGTCCGGGATGCGCAAGAACGAACTGATCGCCGCGATCCGCGAGCGGCGCGGCGAGCCAAACGCCAACGCGCACAATGGTGAAGCGGCCGCTGCTGACAGGGCCGAGGGTGCCGCCGGGGCGGCCACCGGCACCGAACCACAGCGGCGTGAACGCCGCGCGCCCTCCCGCGAGGCCGGCGCCCGTGAGAAGGACGCCTCCGACAAGCCGAAGGCCGATGACACGGCGCCCGCCAAGTCCGACGAGGACACCAAGCAGGACGGCACCGCCGAACAGGCGCAGGGCGGCCAGCAGAACCGCGACGATGACGTCGAAGGCAGGCAGGGTCGGCGCGGGCGCCGCTTCCGCGACCGCAGGCGCCGCGGCGAACGCGGCGGCGGTGACGGCAACGGTGAGGCCGAGCTGCGCGAAGACGACGTCGTCCAGCCGGTCGCGGGCATCCTCGACGTGCTGGACAATTACGCGTTCGTCCGCACCTCGGGCTATCTGGCCGGGCCGAACGACGTGTACGTGTCGATGAACATGGTCCGCAAGAACGGACTGCGCCGCGGCGACGCCATCACCGGTGCTGTCCGTGTCCCCAAGGACGGCGAGCAGCCCAACCAGCGGCAGAAGTTCAATCCGCTGGTCCGCCTGGACTCCGTCAACGGCGGCCCGGTTGAGGACGCCAGGAAGCGCCCGGAGTTCGGCAAGCTGACTCCGCTGTACCCGAACCAGCGGCTGCGGCTGGAGACGTCGACCGACCGCCTGACCACCCGCATCATCGATCTGATCATGCCGATCGGCAAGGGTCAGCGCGCGCTGATCGTGTCGCCGCCGAAGGCGGGCAAGACCACGATCCTCAAGGACATCGCCAACGCGGTCACCCGGAACAACCCGGAGTGCCACCTGATGGTGGTCCTGGTCGACGAGCGGCCCGAGGAAGTCACCGACATGCAGCGCTCGGTCAAGGGCGAGGTCATCGCCTCGACGTTCGACCGGCCGCCGTCCGACCACACATCGGTGGCCGAGTTGGCCATCGAACGGGCCAAGCGCCTGGTTGAGCAGGGCAGGGATGTCGTCGTGCTGCTCGACTCCATCACCCGCCTCGGCCGGGCGTACAACAACGCGTCTCCGGCGTCGGGCCGCATCTTGTCCGGTGGCGTCGACTCGACCGCGCTTTACCCGCCGAAGCGGTTCCTCGGCGCCGCCCGCAACATCGAGGAGGGTGGGTCGCTGACCGTCATCGCTACCGCGATGGTGGAGACCGGCTCGACCGGCGACACCGTGATCTTCGAGGAGTTCAAGGGCACCGGCAACGCCGAGCTCAAGCTCGACCGCAAGATCGCCGAGCGCCGTGTGTTCCCGGCCGTCGATGTCAACCCGTCGGGCACGCGTAAAGACGAGTTGCTGCTGTCGCCCGACGAGTTCGCGGTCGTGCACAAGCTGCGTCGCGTGCTCTCCGGCCTGGATTCGCACCAAGCCATCGACCTGCTCATGTCGCAGCTGCGCAAGACCAAGACCAACTACGAGTTCCTGGTCCAGGTCTCCAAGACGGCGCCGGGAGCGGTGGACGAGGACTACGCCTGAGCAATTCGCTAACCGCAAACGGCCGCCTTACCCCTCGGTAAGGCGGCCGTTTTCGTCGGCTGGCCCGTTACAGCGGGATCCACACCCCGCCCAGGTAGAAGCCCCACTGGTTGTAACCGGGGTCCCACACCGGTTGAACGTTGTAACCCCAGTAGTTGATCGGCGGCGGTGGCGGGCCCCAAGGTGCGGGAAGTGGTCCGTTCCACGCGACCGGCGGCGGCGCGCCCCAGCCCCACGGCGGCGCTCCGTCGCCCCATGGCGCGTTGTGCCATCGGCCGTGCCAGTCGTCGACGGGCGCGTACCCGTGCCAGCCCGGGCCGTCGTGCCATGGCCCCGGCGGGCCGGGCACCCACGGGTCGGCGCACGCGGCGCCGGCGCCGAGCCCGATGGCCGCCAATGCCAGTCCGCCGGTGAGGGCGGCCCCGGCAGCAATCCGTTTGAATTTCATCGATCACTCCTCTCCTGCGACTCTCCTGCGACAACCACGTCGGACGTTATGCGACAACCACGCTGGGCGTCCCCGGCGAACTGCCGCAAGGGGAGGACGGCCGCCTTGCCGGTCGCTAGGCGGCCGTCCCTGTCGGCTAGCTCCTTACAGCGGAATCCAGATTCCGAAGAACCAGAAGCCCCACTGGTTGAAGCCCTGGTCCCATGTCGGTTGCTCGTTGTAGCCCCAGTAGTTGATGGGTCCTGGCGGCGGCCCGTCCGGCGGCGGCAGCGGCCCGAACCAGTCGGGCGCTGGCGGCGCACCCCAGCCCCACGGCGCGGGTCCGTCGCCCCACGGGGCGTCACGCCAGCCTCTGAAGGCTCCCGGCGGCGGCGGTCCGCCGTGCCAGTCACCCGGTCCGCCCGGGTGCCAGTCACCGGGTCCGCCGCCCGGGTGCCAGTCGCCTGGCGGCCTGTCCGGTCCACCGGGGTCAAAACCGCGCGGCCCGCCAGGGTCTCCTGGCCACCCACCGGGCGGCCCACCGGGCCCTCGGGGATCACCGCGGAAGTCCTGCGGCTGCGGGCCGTCCGGTCGACCGGGCCCGCCACCACCCGGAGGGCCAGGCGGGGCCAGCCGGGGACCCCCTCCCGGTCCGGGTCCCGGGGGTCCACCCGGTCCGCACCCCGGCGGCGGACAACCGCCGCCGCCGGGCGCCGCGTATGCCACACCTGCGCCGAGCCCCATCAGCGCCAGGCCAACGCCACTCGCGAGGGAAACCCCCGCGACGGCTTTCTTCAGGTTCATCGTGTAACTCCTTGTCCGGAGACATTGGCTCCGATTTACCCCGACAAACCGACGCTAGATAGCTTGTCTATGATTGAGCTATGTGCCCGCTGGCTATCTGCTGCACAGGCTAATCACCTTGTCAGACAAGCCTTTTACGCTTTCGACAATTACGCGACAGTTCCGCGACGACGACGCGCAAGAACGACCGCAGACGCCACGCCGGAACGGTCGTCCGGCGCGGCGGCTCGGTGGCCCCCGGGCCCTGTCCCCCAGGAGCTATCGGGTGCGCAGCGTGGGGCTACCCGCCATTACCGGGAGCGCCGGGAAAGCCGCCGGAGCCGCAGCCGACACCGGCCACGCAACCGCCGCCACCCGGGCCGAGGACGTTGACCCCGCCCGAGCCGCAACCGACCCCGGGAACGCAGCCGCTGCCGCCCGGCAGGCCCGGACCGTTCGAGTTCGCTCCACCGGAGCCGCAACCTGCGCCGTTGACGCAGCCGCCGCCGCCCGGGCCGTTGCCGTTGTCGTCGGTGGGGGCGAAGTAGGTGGTCGCCGGGGCGGTGCGGGCCGGAGCGGCATCGGCCGCGGCGATCGGTGCAGCGGCGATCGCCGTCGCGACCGCACCGGCCAGGAACACGGGTGTGATGAAATTGAGTTTGACTATCATTCTTTTCGCGTACCACGCAGGCACGGACTTGAAACCTTGAAACACCGCACGATTAATCGGGTTACCGCCCCGGTTCGGGTTGTTAGCCATTCAAGCGGAGACAGCACTTCTGCCACGAAAGATACTAACGTACTCAGTTTGCTCCGTGTCATAATGCCCGGCGAAGGCACGTCTCCGTACGGAATACCTCCGGAGGTGACGGCGTTTGGGCAGGTGGCGGTTGACCTGGCATAATTGTCCGCCAGACACCTTGGTTCCGGTTCACGCCCCATCCCAGGTCATGGAGGGCGACCCGGCGGCCAGCGATTGAAGAGGAAACCAATGAAATCGGGTATTCACCCTGACTACGTCGAGACCACGGTGCACTGCGGCTGTGGTAACACGTTCACGACCCGCAGCACGAAGAAGAGCGGACAGATCCTCGTCGAGGTCTGCTCACAGTGCCACCCCTTTTACACCGGCAAGCAGAAGATCCTCGACAGCGGCGGCCGCGTCGCCCGGTTCGAGAAGCGCTACGGCAAGCGCAAGGCCGCGTCGGCGGACAAGGCCGGGTCCGACACGTAGCTGCTTTCCCGACACCCGGCGCTGCGCCCACCGCCAGCCGCAGGCCGGGCGTCGGTTTGCGTTCGGCAGCCTGATATGCCTGATATGCCTGATATCCGGGTAGGAGGTGACACGGATGGCGCAGAACACCGAAACCGGCGCGCCGGCAATCGACGCGCTGGTGGCCGAACACGCTGACCTCGAGCGCCAGCTGTCCGACCCGCACCTGCACGCGGAGCCGGCGAGGGCACGCAAGTTGGGCAGGCGCTTCGCGCAGGTCGCGCCGATCGTGGCCACCTACCGCAAACTGGAGGCGGCCAGCGGCGACCTGGAGACCGCGCGCGAACTCGCCGTCGACGACGAGTCCTTCGCGGCGG
Source organism: Mycobacterium sp. (assembly GCF_035314905.1). Taxonomy (GTDB): domain Bacteria; phylum Actinomycetota; class Actinomycetes; order Mycobacteriales; family Mycobacteriaceae; genus Mycobacterium. The sequence goes on along the minus strand of NZ_DATFYW010000143.1, from coordinate 14,444 downwards.
AGGTCGACGAGTTGCAGTCGCGCGTCGCCGAATTGGACACGCAATTGACCGACATGCTCGCACCGCGGGACCCGCACGACGCGGACGATGTCGTGCTCGAGGTCAAGTCGGGAGAGGGCGGTGAGGAGTCCGCGCTTTTCGCCGCGGACCTCGCGCGGATGTACATCCGCTACGCCGAGCGGCACGGCTGGACCGTCACCGTCCTCGGCGAAACCACTTCCGACCTGGGTGGTTACAAGGAAGCTACGCTGTCGATCGCCGGCAAGGGCGATTCGGCCGACGGTGTCTGGTCGCGGCTGAAGTTCGAAGGCGGCGTTCACCGTGTCCAGCGGGTCCCGGTCACCGAGTCCCAGGGCAGGGTGCACACGTCCGCGGCCGGCGTGCTGGTCTATCCCGAGCCCGAAGAGGTCGGCCAGGTGGAGATCGACGAATCGGATCTGCGCATCGACGTGTACCGCTCGTCGGGCAAGGGCGGCCAGGGTGTCAACACCACCGACTCCGCCGTCCGCATCACGCACCTGCCCACCGGGATCGTCGTCACCTGCCAGAACGAACGTTCCCAGCTGCAGAACAAGATTCGGGCCTTGCAGGTGCTTTCGGCCCGCCTGCAGGCGATGGCAGAGGAGCAGGCGCTTGCCGAGGCGTCCGCCGACCGGGCCAGCCAGATCCGCACCGTGGACCGCAGCGAGCGGATCCGCACCTACAACTTCCCCGAGAATCGGATCACCGACCATCGGATCGGGTTCAAAGCCCACAACCTCGACCAGGTTCTCGACGGTGAACTCGATCCGTTGTTCGACGCACTCGCCGCCGCCGACAAGCAGTCCCGGCTGCAGAACGCATGACGCGCACGGGGTCGGCCCGGGAGGCCGTTCGGCCCGCGACGGTGGTGCTGCGCGCGATCGATGAAGCGACCGCCAGGTTGGCCGGCGCAGGCGTCGCGTCACCGCGCCGGGACGCTGAGGAACTCGCCGCGTACGTCGTCGGCATCTCCCGTGGACGACTCGCGCTGATCGACTCGCTCGCCGACGACTTCGCCCACCGCTACGCCGAGTTGGTCGCCGCGCGATCCCGCCGCATCCCGCTGCAACACCTCATCGGTACCGCGGCGTTCGGCCCCGTCACGCTGCAGGTCGGCCCGGGTGTCTTCGTTCCCCGACCCGAAACCGAGGCGCTTCTGGAATGGGCCGTGCGCCGGCGGCTGGGACCAAGTCCCGTGATCGTCGATCTGTGCACCGGCTCCGGCGCGCTGGCCGTCGCGCTGGCCCGCCGCCTGCCCGCGGCGCGGGTGGTTGCCGTCGACGACTCCGCCGACGCGCTGCACTACGCGCGACGCAACAGCGCGGGAACCGCGATCGACGTCCGCGAAGGCGACGTGACCGACCCGGCGCTGTTCGCCGATCTCGACGGCAGCGTCGACCTTGTCGTCGCCAACCCGCCGTATCTGCCCGACGCGGCCGACGTCGAACCCGAGGTGGCACAGCATGATCCGCCGGCGGCGCTGTTCGGCGGACCGGACGGCATGGCGGTCATCGAACCGATCGTCGCGTTGGGCGCCCGGTGGCTCAAACCCGGCGGGCTGCTCGCCGTCGAGCACGACGACACCGCGTCGGAGGCCACGAAGGCGTTGCTCCGGGCCCGATTCGACGAGATCGTCGGCCACACCGACTTCGCCGGCCGGCCGCGATTTGTGACCGCGAGGCGCAGGACGGCCCGATGAGCCCGGTCTTCGACTGCTCCGACCCCCAGCAGCGCGCGACCGGCATCGCCTCGGCGATCAGTGCGGTGAAGGACGGCCGGCTGGTGGTGCTGCCCACCGACACCGTGTACGGCATCGGCGCAGACGCCTTCGACGCGTCGGCGGTTGCAGCGTTGCTCTCGGCCAAGGGCCGCGGCCGCGACATGCCGGTGCCGGTGCTGGTCGGCTCCTGGCACACCGTCGACGGCCTCGCGTTGTCGGTGCCGCACGCGGCCCGCGAACTGGTGCGCGCGTTCTGGCCTGGGGCGCTGAGCCTTGTTGTGCGGCAGGCACCGTCGCTGCAGTGGGATCTGGGCGAGGCGCGGGGCACGGTGATGTTGCGGATGCCGTTGCACCCGGTGGCGATCGAGCTGCTGCGCGAGGTCGGGCCGATGGCGGTCTCGAGTGCCAACATCTCCGGTCAGCCTCCCGCCGTCACCGCGCAAGATGCTCACCGCCAGCTCGGCGAGCTGGTGGCGGTCTACCTGGATGCCGGCCCCTCGCAGCGTCAGGCGGCGTCGACCATCGTCGACCTGACCGCCGCGACGCCGCGCATCCTTCGCCTCGGGCCGATCAGCGCGGCCGCAGTCGCCGAGGTACTCGGCGTCGACGCGGCCACGCTCACGGACTGATCTCAGTTTGGTGAAGTACGGTTCATCGGTGATCTCCGCGGCTCACAGCATTCTCGCGCTGTCCGATCGTGGAGCCGGTGTGCCGCTGCGGGAGTTGGCATTGGTCGGCCTGACCGCCGCGATCATCACCTACTTCTGCACCGGGTGGGTCCGGGTGCTCGCCACCCGGCTCGGAGCGGTCGCCTACCCGCGCGAACGCGACGTCCACCTCCAGCCCACGCCCCGGATGGGCGGATTGGCGATGTACATCGGCGTGCTGGCGGCGGTGCTGCTGGCCTCGCAACTGCCCGCCCTGACCCGTGGCTTCGTCTACTCCTCCGGGATGCCGGCGGTGCTGGTCGCGGGCGGGCTGATCATGGGCATCGGTCTGATCGACGACCGGTGGGGCCTGGATGCGCTGACCAAGTTCGCCGGACAGATCACCGCGGCCAGCGTGCTGGTCACGATGGGCGTGGCGTGGAGCGTGCTGTACATCCCCATCGGTGGGGTCGGCACCATCGTGCTGGACCAGGTGTCGTCGATCCTGCTGACGCTGGCGCTGACCGTGGCGATCGTCAACGCGATGAACTTCGTCGACGGGCTCGACGGGCTCGCGGCCGGGCTCGGGCTGATCACCGCGTCGGCGATCTGCGTCTTCTCCATCGGTTTGCTGCACGGCCACGGAGGCGACGTGCTGTTCTACCCGCCGGCCATCATCTCGGTGGTGCTCGCGGGCGCATGCCTCGGGTTCCTGCCGCACAACTTCCATCGCGCCCGCATCTTCATGGGCGACTCCGGCTCGATGCTGATCGGGTTGATGCTGGCCGCGGCGTCCACCACGGCCGCCGGGCCGATCTCGCAGAACGCGTACGGCGCACGCGACGTGTTCGCTCTGCTGTCGCCGTTCCTGTTGGTCGTCGCGGTCATGTTCGTGCCGATGCTGGACCTGTTGCTGGCGATCGTGCGGCGCACGCGCGCGGGCCGGAGCGCCTTCAGCCCGGACAAGATGCATCTGCACCATCGGCTGTTGGAGATCGGCCACTCGCACCGCCGCGTGGTGCTGCTGATCTACCTGTGGGTGGCCATCGTCGCGTTCGGCACCGCCAGCACGATCTTCTTCGATCCGCGCTACGCCGGCGGGGTCATGTTGGCGGCCATCGTGGTGGCGATCGTGGTGACCGTGATCCCGCTGCTGCGGCGTCGCGAAGAGCTGTACGACGACAAGTAGTAGGTGCCGGTTAGGGCCATCTACCATGTGGTACGGTGCTGGTAGAACCCGAAAGAAGCACCGCGGGTTGCCGGCCCCCGGCTCGTCGGACTCGCCCCCGACGGGACGATTACGACCGACATAGGAGATTCTCCTTGGGTGATTTCAGCATGCCGATCGCCCTCCGATACGCTCGGCGGGTCGCCGACCGATCAGTCAGGCATCTCCCAGCAACGCGGGATTGAGGTATCGAAGTGACGACGCCAGCGCACGACGCGCCGTTGGTGTTTCCTTCTGTTGCATTCCGGCCGGTTCGCCTCCTTGTCATCTGCCTCGCGCTGACGGCCGCCGCGGTCGGGACGGGCGCCCTGATGGGCCATGTGATGGTCGGGGCGTTCTTCGGAGTCGGGCTCGGTCTCGGTTTGCTCAACGCGGTGCTCGTGCAGCGTTCAGTCGATTCGATTACGGCCCACGAGCACCCGTTGAAGAGGAAGATGGCGCTGAACTCGGCGACCAGGCTGTTGATCATCACTGTGATCGGACTGACGATCGCATTCGTCTTCCGGCCCGCCGGGTTGGGCGTGGTCTTCGGTCTGGCGCTGTTCCAGGTGCTGCTGGTGCTGACGACGGCGCTGCCGGTGTGGAAGAAGTTGCGCACCGGGGCAGGGGCGGTGCCCGGCGACGGTGCGGGCGGCGAGGCGACCGAAGGGACGGGGACACAGCATGACTGAGCAGACCCTCGCCGAGGCGGCAATCGAGGTCGGCCAGCACGACACCGTCAAGTGGTTCGGCATGAGCGTCAACCTCGACACCGTGCTGTCCACGGCGATCGCCGCGGCCATCGTGATCGCGCTGGCGTTCTTCTTGCGCGCCAAGGTCACGTCATCGGGCGTGCCCGGCGGGGTGCAGCTGTTCTGGGAAGCCATCACCGTTCAGATGCGCAACCAGATCGAGACCGCGATCGGTATGCGGATCGCCCCGTTCGTGCTACCCCTGGCCGTGACGCTGTTCGTGTTCATCCTGATCGCGAACTGGCTGTCCGTCCTTCCGGTGCAGTACACCGACAAGTCGGGACACACCCATGAACTGCTCAAGCCGCCGGCCTCGGACATCAACTTCGTGCTGGCGCTGGCCGTGTTCGTCTTCGTCTGCTACCACGCGGCGGGCATCTGGCGCCGCGGCATCATCGGCCACCCGTTGAAACTGCTGAAGGGCCACGTCGCGTTCCTCGCGCCGATCAACCTCGTCGAGGAGATCGCCAAGCCGATCTCGTTGTCGCTCCGACTTTTCGGCAACATTTTCGCCGGCGGCATCCTGGTCTCGCTGATCGCGCTGTTCCCGCCGTGGATCATGTGGGCGCCCAACGCGATCTGGAAGAGCTTCGACCTGTTCGTCGGCGCGATCCAGGCGTTCATCTTCGCCCTGCTGACGATCTTGTACTTCAGCCAGTCGATGGAGCTCGATGAGCACGACGATTAGCACCTCGGACTTGCCGCAAATCCTGGCAGGACGGCCTGCCAGTTATCAAGGAGGATACGAATGAATCCCACTATCGCTGCCGGCGCCCTCATCGGCGGTGGACTGATCCTGGCCGGCGGCGCCATCGGCGCCGGTATCGGTGACGGTGTGGCCGGTAACGCGCTGATCTCCGGAATCGCGCGGCAGCCCGAGGCGCAAGGCCGGCTGTTCACCCCGTTCTTCATCACCGTCGGTCTGGTCGAGGCCGCCTACTTCATCAACCTGGCGTTCATGGCCCTGTTCGTGTTCGCCACCCCGGTTAAGTAAGTAGTCCATGGCCATCGGTCACCTGAGCGCATCGGTCCTGGCGGCCGGCCAGGCCGCGGGGGAGGGCGGCACGAGCAACTTCCTCATCCCCAACGGCACCTTCTTCGTCGTGCTGATCATCTTCTTGATCGTGCTCGGCGTGATCGGCACCTTCGTGGTGCCGCCGATCACGAGGGTGCTGCGGGAGCGCGACGCCATGGTCCGCAAGACCGCGGAGGACAACCGCACGGCCACCGGGCAGTTCGCCGCCGCCCAATCCGACTACGAAAAGGCGATGGCCCGGGCGCGCAAGGAGGCGTCGAACATCCGCGAGCAGGCCCGGGCCGAGGGACGCAAGATCATCGAGCAGGCGCGTGGCCGGGCCTCGGGGGAGGCGGAGGCGGCGCTGCAACGGGCCGCGGAGGAGCTCAAGCACCAGGCCGACGCGATCGCCGCCGAGTTGCGGTCCTCGGTGGAGTCGCTGGCGGCGGCGCTGGCCACCCGCGTGCTGGGCGTCGACCTCGGCCCCAAGCCGTCCCGCAAAGCCACGACGACTGCCTCGGGGCGGTAGCGAGATGGCGACATTCATCGGACAGCTCGTCGGCTTCGCGATCATCGCGTGGCTCGTCTGGCGTTACGTGGTCCCGCCGGTGCGGCAGCTGATGACCGCGCGGCAGGAGACGGTCCGCAAGCAGCTGGAGGAGAGCGCCGATGCGGAAAAGCGGCTCGTCAGGGCCGAAAAGGCGCACGAAAAGGCGCTCGGGGAGGCCAAGGCCGAGGCCAGAAGCGTCGTCGAAGAAGCCCGGGTCGACGCCGAACGCATCATCGAGCAGCTCCGCGCGCAAGCCGACGCCGAAGTCGCGAGGGTCAAAATCCAAGGGCAACAGCAGATCCAGCTGCTGCGCGCCCAACTCGTCCGCCAGCTTCGTGAAGACCTCGGCTCCGAATCCGTACGCCGTGCAGATGAGTTGGTGCGGGGGCACGTGTCCGATCCCGTCCGGCGTTCGGCAACGGTCGACCGATTCCTCGACGAGCTCGACGCGATGGCGCCGTCGGAAGCCGCTTTGACGGACCCGGTCACCGCGACAATGCGCTCGGCCAGCCGGGAGTCGCTCAACGCGATGGTCGAGCGCTTCGACCGGGTGGTCGCCGACCTGGACGCCGGCGCGTTGTCGCAGCTCGCCGACGAACTCGCCTCCGTCGTGAAACTTCTTGTCCAAGAACCAATTCTGACCAGGCACCTGGCCGACCCGGCCGATGACCCCGCACCCAAGCTCCGGATGGTTGAGCGGCTGTTCGGCGGCAAGCTGGACGCCCCGGCGCTCGAGGTGGTGAAAGCCGCGGCGTCGGGGCGTTGGTCGGCGGACTCGGACCTGATCGACGCCCTGGAGCACGCGGCGCGGCTGGCGCTTCTGGCCCGCGCCGACCGCGAGAACCGGATCGACGAAGTGGAAGAACAACTGTTCCGGTTCGGGCGGATCCTGGATTCCCAGCCCCGGCTTGCCACGATGCTCGGTGACTTCGCCACCCCGGTGCAGGGTCGGGTCGGTCTGCTCGAGGACGTGCTGAATCACGCTGAGGGCGTGAACCCGATCACCGCCGCACTGCTGACGCAGACGATCGAGTTGCTCCGCGGTGGGCGAGCAGACGACGCGGTCAGGGCGCTTGCCGAGTTGGTTGTGGCCCGGCGCGCCGAGGTGGTCGCGCACGTGGAGTCGGCCGCCGAACTCAGCGAGCCGCAACGCACCCGCCTGACCGACGTGCTGAGCCGCATCTACCACCATCCCGTTTCGATCCAGCTGCAGATCGATCCGGAGGCGTTGGGGGGCTTGTCGATCTCCGTCGGAGACGAGGTCGTCGACGGCACGCTGGCCTCGCGCCTCGCCGCGGCCAGGACGCGGTTACCGAATTAGGACCAGACATCAACAGACAGACACATATCGGAAGCAGGAAGACGAAAGCCATGGCAGAGTTGACAATCTCCGCTGACGACATCCAGGGCGCCATCGAGGAGTACGTCGCGAGCTTCGAAAGCGACACCGCCCGTGAGGAGGTCGGCACAGTCATCAACGCCGGTGACGGCATTGCCCACGTCGAGGGCCTTCCGTCGGTCATGACGCAGGAGCTGCTCGAGTTCCACGGTGGGGTGCTCGGGGTCGCACTGAACCTCGACGAGCACAACGTCGGCGCGGTGATCCTGGGTGACTTCGAGCTGATCGCAGAAGGCCAGCCGGTCAAGCGCACCGGCGAGGTGCTGTCGGTGCCCATCGGGGACGCGTTCCTCGGTCGCGTCGTCAACCCGCTCGGCCAGCCGATCGACGGCCGCGGCGAGGTCGAGTTTCAGGGACGCCGCGCGCTTGAGATCCAGGCGCCGTCGGTCGTCCAGCGGCAGGGGGTCAAGGAGCCGCTGCAGACCGGCATCAAGGCCATCGATTCGCAGACCCCGATCGGTCGTGGCCAGCGCCAGCTGATCATCGGCGACCGCAAGACGGGCAAGACCTCGATCTGCGTGGACACGATCCTGAACCAGCGGCAGAACTGGGAGTCCGGCGATCCCAGCCAACAGGTCCGTTGCGTCTACGTGGCGATCGGCCAGAAGGGCACCACGATCGCCAGCGTGCACAACACCCTCGAAGAGGGCGGCGCCATGGACTACACCACGATCGTTGCCGCACCGGCGTCCGACTCCGCCGGCTTCAAGTGGCTTGCGCCCTACACCGGCTCGGCGATCGGCCAGCACTGGATGTACGACGGCAAGCACGTGTTGATCGTGTTCGACGACCTGAGCAAGCAGGCCGAGGCCTATCGCGCGATCTCCCTGCTGCTTCGCCGTCCCCCGGGCCGGGAGGCCTACCCGGGCGACGTGTTCTATCTGCACTCCCGGCTGCTGGAGCGCTGCGCGAAGCTCTCCAACGAGATGGGCGCCGGCTCGATGACCGGCCTGCCGATCATCGAGACCAAGGCCAACGACATCTCCGCCTACATCCCGACCAACGTCATCTCGATCACCGACGGCCAGTGCTTCCTCGAGAGCGACCTGTTCAACCAGGGCGTCCGCCCGGCCATCAACGTGGGCGTCTCGGTGTCGCGCGTCGGTGGTGCGGCTCAGATCAAGGCCATGAAAGAGGTGGCCGGATCGCTGCGGCTGGACCTGTCGCAGTACCGCGAACTGGAGTCGTTCTCCGCGTTCGCATCCGATCTGGACGCCGCCACCAGGGCGCAGTTGGATCGCGGCGCGCGACTGGTGGAGCTGCTCAAGCAGCCCCAGCATCACCCGATGCCGGTCGAGGAGCAGGTGGTCGCGATCTTCCTCGGCACCAAGGGGTTCCTCGACTCGGTGCCGGTGGAGGATGTCGGCCGGTTCGAAGCCGAATTCCTCGATCACGTGCGCGCATCGGCGCCTGACATCCTCAAGGAGATCCGCGAATCCAAGCAGCTGACCGACGAAACCACCGACAAGCTGACCGAAGCGATCAACCAGTTCAAGAAGGGCTTCGCGACATCCGACGGCAGCGCCGTCATTCGAGACGAGCACGTCGGGGCCATGGACGCCGAGGCCGAAGAGAAGGAGTCGGTGCGGGTGCGCAAGCCGGCACCGAAGAAGGAGTAGGTCGAAACACCAATGGCTGCCACACTGCGCGAGCTTCGTGGCCGTATCCGCTCCGCCGGGTCGATCAAGAAGATCACCAAGGCCCAGGAGATGATCGCCACATCGCGGATCGCCAAGGCGCAGGCTCGGGTCGAAGCGGCCCGGCCTTACGCCGAGGAGATCACCAAGATGTTGACCGACCTCGCCGACGAGTCCGCTCTGGACCATCCGTTGCTCGTCGAACGCGAGAATCCAAGGCGGGCTGGAGTTCTGGTGGTCGCCTCCGACCGTGGCCTGTGCGGTGCCTACAACTCCAACCTGCTCAGGCGATCCGAGGAACTGTTCTCGCTGCTGCGGGAAGAGGGCAAAACGCCCATCGTCTACGTCGTCGGGCGAAAAGCGCTGAACTACTTCCGCTTTCGGAACTGGGATATCACCGACTCGTGGACCGGGTTCTCGGAGCAGCCGACTTACGAGAACGCCCAGGAGATCGCCTCGACGCTGGTGGATGCGTTCAACGCCGGCGTGGACGACGAGGGGGACGACCCCGGCCCCGACGAGGTTCTCGGCGTCGACGAGTTGCACATCGTGTTCACCGAGTTCCGGACGATGATGTCAACGCCCGCCCAGGCGCGGCGCATCGCGCCGATGGAGGTCGAGTACCAGGAAGACGCCGGACCGCGCACGCTGTTCTCGTTCGAGCCGGACGCGGAAACGCTTTTCGCGTCGTTGCTGCCCCGCTACGTGACGACCCGGATCTTCGCCGCGCTGCTGGAGGCGGCGGCCTCCGAATCGGCGTCGCGGCGGCGCGCGATGAAGTCGGCGAGCGACAACGCCGACGATCTCATCCGCGACCTCACCCTGCAGGCCAACCGCGAACGGCAGGCCCAGATCACCCAGGAAATCAGCGAAATCGTAGGCGGCGCGAACGCGTTGGCCGAAGCTCACCGCTAAGCACCAGAAAGCGAACGACATGACTTCTACTGCGCAACGCGAAGCAACCGCGAAAGACAACAAGGACACCAACGGCCGCGTCGTACGCGTCACCGGCCCGGTGGTCGACGTCGAGTTTCCGCGCGGCGCCGTACCGGGGCTGTTCAACGCCCTGCGAACGGAGATCACGTTCGAGGAGCTCGCGAAGACCCTGACCCTGGAGGTTGAGCAGCACCTGGGCGACAGCCTGGTGCGTTGCATCTCGCTGCAACCGACCGACGGGCTGGTGCGCGGGGCGGAGGTCATCGACACCGGCACCTCGATCCAGGCTCCCGTCGGCGACGGAACCAAAGGGCACGTGTGGAACGCGCTCGGCGACTGCCTCGACGAAAAGGGCTACGGATCCGACCTGGAACGCTGGCCGATTCACCGTAAGCCGCCGGCGTTCGACGAGCTGGAACCCCGCACCGAGATGCTGGAGACGGGGCTGAAGGTCATCGACCTGCTGACCCCCTACGTGCGAGGCGGCAAGATCGCGCTGTTTGGCGGCGCCGGCGTGGGCAAGACGGTGCTGATCCAGGAGATGATCAACCGCATCGCCCGCAACTTCGGCGGCACATCGGTGTTCGCCGGGGTGGGTGAGCGGACCCGCGAGGGCAACGACCTGTGGGTCGAACTCGGCGAGGCCAACGTGCTCAAGGACACCGCGCTGGTGTTCGGTCAGATGGACGAGCCGCCGGGCACCCGTATGCGCGTCGGCTTGTCGGCACTGACCATGGCCGAGTTCTTCCGCGACGAGCAGGGCCAGGACGTGCTGCTGTTCATCGACAACATCTTCCGGTTCACCCAGGCCGGTTCGGAGGTGTCGACGCTGCTCGGCCGCATGCCGTCCGCGGTGGGTTACCAGCCGACCCTGGCCGACGAGATGGGTCAGCTGCAGGAGCGGATCACCTCCACGCGCGGCCGGTCCATCACGTCGATGCAGGCCGTCTACGTGCCCGCCGACGACTACACCGACCCGGCTCCGGCGACCACGTTCGCGCACCTCGATGCGACCACCGAGCTCAGCCGAACGGTGTTCTCGAAGGGCATCTTCCCGGCGGTCGATCCGCTTACGTCGAGCTCCACGATCCTCGACCCGGGTATCGTGGGAGAGGAGCACTACCGCGTGGCGCAGGAGGTCATTCGAATCCTTCAGCGCTACAAGGACCTGCAGGACATCATCGCGATTCTGGGTATCGACGAGCTGTCCGAGGAAGACAAGCAGCTGGTCAACCGCGCCCGCCGCATCGAGCGCTTCCTGTCGCAGAACATGATGGCCGCCGAGCAGTTCACCGGTCAGCCCGGTTCGACGGTTCCGCTCAAGGAGACCATCGAGGCGTTCGACAGGCTCACCAAGGGTGAGTTCGATCACCTGCCGGAGCAGGCGTTCTTCCTGATCGGCGGTCTTGAGGACTTGGAGCGCAAGGCCGAGAGCCTTGGCGTGAAGATGGACGAATCCAAAGATGATGGTGCGCCGGCCTCCAAGGGCGGCGAAGACGGCGACGACGAATCGGCTGAGGAGAGCTAGGTGGCCGATATGGACGTCGACATCGTCGCCGTCGAACGCAAGATCTGGTCCGGCAAGGGGACATTCGTGTTCACCCGCACCGCGGCAGGCGAGATCGGCATCCTGCCGCGGCACATTCCGTTGGTGGCACAGCTGGTTGACGACGCCATGGTGCGGGTGGAGCGCGAGGGCGAAGACGACCTGCGGATCGCCGTGGACGGCGGATACATGTCGGTGACCGACCAGGGAGTGATCATCCTGGCGGAGTCGGCCGAATTCGAATCGGAGATCGACGCCGACGGTGCCAGGCGAGATTCGGAGTCCGAGGATCCCCGCATCGCCGCCAGGGGCCGAGCCAGGCTGCGTGCGTTGGGCGAGATCGACTAGGAGGCACTCCGGCGATGAGCGCGCCGATGGTGATCATGGTCGTGCTCATCGCTGTGCTGCTGTTGGCTGTCGTGGCGCTCAGCTACCGGCTGTGGAAACTTCGCCAGGGTGGGACGGCCGCGATCCTGCGCGACATTCCCGCCGTCGGCGGCCACGGCTGGCGCCACGGGGTGATCCGCTACCGCGGTGGTGAGGCGGGATTCTATCGGCTGTCCAGCCTGCGTTGGTGGCCCGATCGCCGGCTCAGCCGTCGCGGACTGGAGATCGTCTCCCGGCGAGCACCCCGCGGCGACGAGTTCGACATCATGACCGCCGAGATCGTCGTCCTCGAGCTGCGCGACACCGGGCCCGACCGTCGGCGTGGCTATGAAATGGCGCTCGACCGGGGCGCGTTGACCGCGTTCCTGTCGTGGCTCGAGTCACGGCCTTCCCCGCGTGCCCGCAGGCGCCCGGAGTAGCTCGCGGCGAGCTAACTTTCGGCGGGACGCGCACCGCCTGGCCGCCAGAGGATGTCGCCCTCGGGGTTGGCGACCCGGGACAGGATGAACAACAGGTCCGACAACCGGTTGAGGTATTTGGCGGGCAGCACGCTGACGGTCTCCGGATGTGCCGCAATGGCCGCCCAGGCTGAGCGCTCCGCGCGTCGCGCCACGGTTCGGGCTACGTGCAGCAAAGATGACAGCGCCGAACCACCGGGCAGCACAAAGGAATCCAGTGCCGATAATCCGGCGTTGAAAGTGTCGCACCACTTTTCGAGCCGGTCGATGTAGTCCTGCGTGATGCGCAACGGCGGATGTTCGGGATTCTCCACGACCGGCGTGGATAAATCGGCGCCGGCGTCGAACAGGTCGTTCTGGATCTGACGAAGGACGGCGGTCATCTTTGGATCAGGCTCACCCAGGGCGATCGCCGCGCCGATGGCGGCGTTCGTTTCGTCACAGTCCGCGTACGCCGTCAAGCGCGGATCGTTCTTGGATACCCGCGAGAAATCGCTCAATCCGGTGGTGCCGTCGTCACCGGTACGGGTGTATATGCGGGTCAGGTGTACTGCCATGGTCAAACCGTACCGGCCAGACTGACATTGAGAACCGCGCTGTTTACACTAAGCCGCGTGAGCGAGCGGTTTGTGGTGACCGGCGGCAACCGGTTGTCGGGGGAGGTTGCTGTCGGCGGCGCCAAGAACAGCGTGCTCAAGCTGATGGCGGCGGCCCTGCTGGCCGAGGGCACCAGCACCATCACGAACTGCCCCGACATCCTCGATGTTCCGCTGATGGCTGACGTATTGCGCGGCCTGGGCGCCAACGTCGAACTCCACGACGGAACGGTGCGCGTGACCTCACCGGATGAGCTCAAATACGACGCGGACTTCGCCGCGGTCCGCCAGTTCCGGGCGTCGGTGTGCGTGCTGGGACCGCTGGTCGGACGCTGCAGGCGCGCGCGTGTGGCGCTGCCCGGTGGCGACGCGATCGGATCGCGGCCTCTGGACATGCATCAGGCGGGGCTGCGGCAGCTGGGCGCCAAGTGCAACATCGAACACGGGTGCGTGGTGGCCGAGGCAGATCATCTGCGGGGCGCGGAGATTCAGCTCGAGTTTCCCTCCGTCGGCGCGACCGAGAACATTCTGATGGCGGCCGTCCTCGCCGAGGGCGTGACGACGATTCACAACGCCGCCCGTGAGCCCGACGTCGTCGACCTGTGCACGATGCTCAGCCAGATGGGGGCCGGCATCGAGGGCGCGGGCTCACCGACGATGACCATCACCGGTGTCGATCGGCTCTACCCGACCGAACACCGGGTGATCGGCGATCGCATCGTGGCCGCGACCTGGGGAATCGCGGCGGCGATGACGCGTGGCGACATCTCGGTCACGGGTGTGGACCCCGCGCACCTTCAGCTGGTGCTGCACAAGCTGCACGATGCGGGCGCCACGGTCACCCAGCACGACAACGGCTTCCGGATCGTGCAGTACGAGCGCCCCAAGGCGGTCAACGTCGCAACGCTGCCGTTCCCCGGCTTCCCCACCGACCTGCAGCCGATGGCGATCGGGTTGGCGTCCATAGCCGACGGCACCTCGATGGTCACCGAGAATGTCTTTGAAGCGCGGTTCCGGTTCGTGGAGGAGATGATCCGGCTGGGCGCCGACGCCCGGACCGACGGCCACCACGCGGTGGTGCGCGGCCTGCCGCAGCTGTCGAGCGCGCCGGTCTGGGCGTCGGACATCCGGGCCGGTGCCGGGCTGGTGTTGGCCGGCCTGGTCGCCGACGGTGACACGGAGGTTCACGACGTCTTCCACATCGACCGCGGTTACCCGCTGTTCGTCGAGAATCTGGTCAGTTTGGGTGCCGAGATCGAGCGCGTGAGCAGCGCGTAGACTGGGGAATAACGAACCCTCCCGCGCGGTCGCAAGATGTCCGCGCGGGGCGATTGACGCACCTTGAACGGTGGAGTACACTGGCAGGGTTGCCCGCAGACCGGGTGTGTTGTTTGAGAACTCAATAGTGTGTTTGGTGGTTTTTGTTTTTTGTTTTTTTTGCTGCGCTCCTGGCGTCCCCGTGTTGGGGGTGTGGCGTGTTTTGGTCAGGTTTCTCTGATTGGGTTTTGTTTGGAGAGTTTGATCCTGGCTCAGGACGAACGCTGGCGGCGTGCTTAACACATGCAAGTCGAAC
>NZ_DATFYW010000142.1:0-45447 GCF_035314905.1 Mycobacterium sp. | reverse complement strand
ACGGCGCGGTGTAGTAGGCCTGTAGATACTTTTGCGCGTTCGACGCCGGCAGCAGCGCATCCACGTCGAGCTGCACGCCGGTGGCTCGCTCCGTCGACTTGACGAAGTCGTTGGTGTAGTAGTCGACGAGCGCCCGCTGCTGGGCCGGGGTGATCGTCGCGGTTGCCAGCTCGCCGAAGGCGGCGGAGAACGCGGCGAGGGCCTCGATCGTCATCGAGCCCCGGGTGTATACGATCGCCGAGTTCGTCAGGTCGTTGACCTTGTCCACCATCAGGCGGGTCTGGGACTCGCGCACCTCCGTCAGGCGGTCGAACACGGACGCCCTGAGCGAACTGCGCCCGGATTGGTAGCCAATGAGCCCCACGACGGCGGCGGAAAGAACGCTCGAGATCAGCAGCATCACGATGAGCTTGGACTGGATGCTGACCCGCGACAGCAGCCGCCGTCTACCCCAGCGTCCGGCCTTCGGCGCGAAGTGTCCGTCGCTTGCCGCTGCCACGTCCGCTGGGGCCGCGTCCGGCGGGGCTTGGGTGGACGAAGTCATCGGCTCACCACGGCAGCACCCGGAGACGATCGCGGCATAGATCCCCTTTCGGCTGGTCGCGCCGCGGAAGCGCAGGACACGCAGCAGACTAGCCTGCGGAGCCGGTGAGCAAAAACCCACGAAACAACCGGCCCGCCGTTTCGTGGGCTCGCGGCCCTGCCCCGGGCGGAGCGTGCGCACCACGCGGCGGTCGGCGCTCGCAGGCCCCAGACGTGCGGAGCTATGTTGGGCACGTGAACGGAGCCCGGGCACTGCTGGACACTCTCGTCGGCGGCGGTGTGGATGTCTGCTTCGCCAATCCCGGAACATCGGAGATGCATTTCGTCGCCGCGCTGGACTCCGTGCCCGACATGCGCGGCGTGCTGACCCTGTTCGAGGGCGTCGCCAGCGGCGCCGCCGACGGCTACGCGCGGATGGCGGGGCGTCCCGCGGCGGTGCTTCTGCATCTGGGACCCGGACTGGGCAACGGCCTGGCCAACCTGCACAACGCCAAACGAGCGCGGGTGCCGATGGTCGTGGTGGTCGGCGACCACGCGACGTACCACAAGAAGTACGACGCGCCGCTCGAGTCCGACATCGACGCACTCGCCCACACCGTCTCGGGCTGGGTACGGCGGATCGCGCGGGTGGAGGACGTGGCCGACGACACCCTGGCGGCGATCCAGGCGGCGGCGGCGCCGCCGGGTCGGATCGCGACGCTGATCGTTCCCGCCGATATGTCGTGGAACGACGGCGCGGCGCCGGCCCGCACGTCGCACGCGTCGAGCGGCCGCCCCTCGCCCGGAACCGAGCAGGCAATCGAGATCGCCGCCGAGATCCTTGGCAGCGACGCGCCGGCGATGGTCTTCATCGGCGGCGACGCCACCCGGGAGCAGGGCCTGGTCGCGGCGGCGCGCATCGCCGCGGCGACGGGCGCCCGGCTGCTGTGCGAGACGTTCCCGGCCCGACTCGAGCGCGGCGCGGGCCTGCCGGGGGTCGAACGGCTCGGCTACTTCGCGGAGGCCGCAGCGATGCAGCTGGCGGGCGTGAAACACCTGATCCTGGCCGGCGCCTGCGCGCCGGTGTCGTTCTTCGCGTATCCGGGCAAGCCCAGCGACCTGGTGCCCGACGGCTGCGACGTCCACATCCTCGCCGAGCCGGGCGGGGCGGCGGCCGCGTTGACCGCGCTGGCCGACCTTGTCGCCGCGGGCACCGACGCCGTCACGGTGCCGGCGCGCCGACCCCCACCGCCCACCGGGGCGCTGACCGCCGACAGCATCGCGGCGGCCGTTGGCGCGCTGCTGCCCGAAGGCGCCATCGTCATCGACGAGTCCAACACCGCCGGGCTGGCGTTGCCGGCCGCCACCGCGGGCGCTCCGCGGCACGATTGGCTGACGCTGACGGGCGGAGCGATCGGTTACGGGTTACCGGCAGCGGTGGGTGCGGCGATCGCCGCACCCCAGCGCCGGGTGCTGTGCCTACAGGCCGACGGCTCGGCGATGTACACGCTGTCCGCGCTCTGGACGCAGGCGCGAGAGAACCTCGACGTCACCACCGTGGTCTACAACAACGGCGCCTACGACATCCTGCGCCTGGAGCTGCAGCGGGTGGGGGCGGAGACATCCGGCGGCGCCGGCGTCCCCGGCCCGCGGGCACAAGCGCTGCTGGACATCAGCCCGCCACGGCTCGACTTCGTCGCACTCGCCGGCGGCATGGGTGTTCCCGCGCGGCGGGTGACCACCGCCGACGATTTCAATACCGCACTGGCCGAGGCAGTTTCAGAACCCGGACCGCATCTGATCGATGCCGTGATCCCGTCGCTGATGGGCTAGGCGTGACCGATACGTTCGATCTCCAGCGCTTCGTCGACGCCCAGTCACGCGTCTACGACGCCGTCGTCGCCCAACTGCGCGACGGCCGCAAGCGCAGCCACTGGATCTGGTTCATTTTCCCGCAGCTCGCCGGCCTGGGCAGCAGCCCAACCGCGGCGAAGTACGCCATCGCCTCGCTCGCCGAAGCCCAGGCGTACCTGCGCCACGATCTGCTCGGCCCGAGGCTGCGGGAATGCACCCGCCTGGTGAACCGGCTCGAGGGCAGGTCCGTCGACGAGATCTTCGGCTGGCCGGACAACTTGAAGGTGCGCTCGTCGATGACGCTGTTCTCCCGGGCGACGACCGACAACGGTGAGTTCCTCGCGCTGCTCGACAAGTTCTACGGCGGTGAGCAGGATTCCGCCACGCTGCAACGGCTGTCAGGCGGGACGCAGGATTAGCCACCCCTGTGGCTCGACGACCACGTCGCGCACCGTGGCCTCCGGCGGCATGCCCGCCCCGCCGAGAACCTGCGCGGCGCCGAGGCCCAATTCGGCCGTCGTCAATGACAGCGTCGAGTCCCCGATGTTCAGGGCGACGATCAACGCGTCGTCGCCGTGGCGGCTCAGATACACGTACTGCCGATTGTCCAGGTGCAGCGACGTCGTCGTGGCGCGGTGCAGCCACCCATGCCGACGACGCAGCCCGATGAGGTACTGGTGCAGATGGAACACGTTTGCGGCTGCTGCACCGACTTCGCCCGGAACAACAGGGAATTCGGGCCGAACCGCGTCGTCGCCGCCGAACCGTTCTTCTTTGACGCCGAGATAGCCGAATTCGTCGCCGGCATAGATGCTCGGGATGCCGCCGGTGGTCATCAGGATCGCCAGCGCATGGGGCAGATGGCGCGGTTCGTCGAGTCGACTCGCGATGCGGGTGACGTCGTGATTCCCGATGAAGGTCATCGGTGTGAAGGTTTCGAGGAAGTCGTTGTGGCGCCGCAGCGCCCAGTCGAGTTCATGGAAATTGCCGTCGTTGAGGGCGCTCCAGATCGCCTTCCACAGCTCGTACTGGGTGACGGAGTCGAAACGCGCGGCACGGACCCGGGCGGCGTAGTCGCCGTGAATCACCTCGCCGACGAACCATGCCTCGGGATGAGGGTCTCGCACAGCCGGAAGGACGCCGGCCCAGAACGAGTCGGGCATGGAATACGCCGCGTCGAGGCGCCAGCCGTCAGCGCCCCGCCGAAGCCAGTGCCGCATCACGTCGATGACGTAGGCGATGACCCCCGCGCTGGAGTGGTTCAGTGCGATCAGATCCCCGTGACCCTCGAAAGTGTGAAAACCATTCGCCTGCTTGCGAAACCAGTCGGCCGCGGGCCCGGTCGGATTGTCGATAACCTCGCGGTAGCGCGGAAAGTCGGTGCCCACATGGTTGAAGACACCGTCGAGAAGGATCCGCAACCCACGCCGGTGCGCCTCCTCGACGACGTAGTCGAAGTCGGCGTCGTCGCCGAGCCGCGGGTCGATGCGGAAGTGATCGGTGGTGTCGTATCCGTGTGTCCGCGAGGCGAAGATCGGCCCGAGGGCGACGCCGGACGTGCCGAGCGCGATCGCGTGGTCGAACCAGTCGACGATCCGGCGCAAGCGCTGCTCACCAGGCCCTGGTGGCGGGTCGGCGGGATAGGCACCGACGAAACCCAACGGGTAGGTCTGCCACCAGATCGCATGCTCGACCCATGCCGGCCCGGTCATCACCACCACGCGTCCGCAGTCTACGCATCGCCGATGTTGCCGCCCGGCTGGTCAGGCACCACCCCGCGTTCGCCGTGGCCGACCGCTCCGCCCTCGACGACGTGGCGCTCGCAAAACCTGAACGTCGTCGACGCCGGCGGATGCCACCCACGGACCGACCGCCGGGGTAGAACGTGTTCTAATCCAGTGATGATCGAGTTCAGGATCCACGACATCAGCTCCGACGAACTCGAACGGCGCCGAGCGATCTATGAGCCGTTGGCCCGGTCGGTGCGCGCGTTGATCGACGCCACCATCAGAACTGAGGTCGAAGCCGAGGCGGTAGCCGCCGTAACGGCCGAGATCGACGCTGCCACTGCGCGTTTACGCAGCAGGCAGATGGACGGCCCGTACGGCG
Organism: Mycobacterium sp.; assembly: GCF_035314905.1. Classification (GTDB taxonomy): domain Bacteria; phylum Actinomycetota; class Actinomycetes; order Mycobacteriales; family Mycobacteriaceae; genus Mycobacterium. Next base: position 40,962 of record NZ_DATFYW010000142.1, on the reverse strand, counting down.
TGCGGTACAACGCCGACGGCCAGGGCACGGCGTCGGGCAACGCGGTGATCGGCCTGCGCAACCCGGTCGCGCCGCCGCTGGTGGTGGAGCACGACGAGTCGGGCAAGGTGTGGGCGGACTTCGTCCTCGGCGCCGCCTACGAAGGGCCGCCGGGGCACGCGCACGGAGGAGTGTGCGCGCTGATCCTCGACCATGTGTTGGGTGAGGCCGCGAGCGGCGGGCTCACCAAGCCCTCCTTCACGGGGACGATCAGCTGTCGCTACCTGCGCGCCACCCCGCTCGGCCCGCTGCACGCCGAAGCATGGGTGGACGGGGCCGAGGGCGTCAAGACGTACGCGGTCGGCCACCTGGCCGACGCGGAGGGCGTGACCGTGGAAGCCGAGGGTGTCTTCGTCGTGCCCAAGTGGGCGCGTTAGCGATTGTTGCGCGGGTCGCGACACGGCAGAACGGCCATGGCGAAGCGAAGAAAACACGGACTCAGCCGGCGGTACCGGTCGCGGCGTGCGGCTGCCGAAATGGATTCCGCCTCGATCGCGGTGACGGCGCGCGGAAAGGTCGCCGACATCACCGGGCCCGACACCACCGGAGCGTTCGGTGTGACATGCGCCGATCTCGGCGCATGTGTGGTGGCCCCGAACGGAAAGCTGGTCCTGGTTTTCGGCGACACCTTCTCGGGCAGGAGGGTGGGCGAGGGCAACTGGCGTTCACCGGTCGTGCTGATCGGCACCGGCGACGCCGATCACAAGATCCATTTCGAGCGGGCCGGTGGCGCCGATCCCAATTACGCGGCCCGGCTGTGGGACTACATCCACGACGACGTGAGTACCGGGTGGACCCGCGGCGGGATCAGCACCGTGATTCCGTCGGACCTGCTGCGGGTCGAGGATTCGCTGTACCTGCACGCGATCGTCAACCGTGGCTTCGGGACCGTCATCTGGACCGAGGTATGGACGTCTGCCGACAGCGGCATCTCCTGGCGACACATGGGGGAGCGGGCCAAATTTCCGGGAGCGCTGCACAACGGCTACGCGCAGTGCTGGTCGTGGGACTACGACCCCGACGACGGTTGGGTGTACGTCGTGTCGACGGGATTCCAGCGGGACAAGGGCATCATCCTCAGGCGTGTTCGTCCGGAGGACATCGGCGACAGGTGGCAGTACTCGGGCTGGGGCTGCACCCACGGCCGGTGGGCATGGGGCACCGAGCCGACGCCGATCAGCCCGGGCGGGGAAACGTGGGGCGAGCTCTGCCTGCGCCGGCTGGGGCGGGGCAAATGGATTCTGGGTGGATTCCTCTCATCGCGCTACGCGCTGGGATACCGCACGATCGGCTCTCCCGCCGCCAATCTCCACGAGGCGCCGCTTCAGACGCCGGTGACCGGCAGCTCATGGGAGACCGAAGACCATGCCGAATGCCGGGTTGCCCAGCTGTACGGCGGCTACGTGCTACCGGGGTCGCGCCCGGATGTCGTCGGCGGCGCAGGTCTTGTCGTCTCCCAATGGAACACCGCGACAGGCACGCCATACCGAGCTATGCAGTTCAAGGTGACGCTGAAAGACACCACCACGACCGCAGCGCAGACGCCCGACCCCCGATGGCACGGTAGGCCCGTGCCCCAATTGGATTTCGACGATCACCGTTGCGCGATCATCGCTGAGACCGACGTGCTGTGCGCGGCTGTTGACGGCGCCGACCTGACCCGTGCGGTGCCGTCATGTCCCGGCTGGAACGTCGGCCAGCTGCTGCGCCACCTCGGTGGGGCGCAACGTTGGGCCGCTGAAATGGTACGGACACGAGCGACCGGGCGCCTGCCCGAGGACCAGTTCCGCGACCTGTCGGGCTTTGCCCATGAAGATCCGGCGGTTGTTGTTCCCTGGCTCGCGGCCGGCGCGAAGGAACTCGCGGACACGCTGCGCATCGCCGGACCCGACGGGCCGGTCGACACGGCGCCGATCCCGGATGGAACGGCGATGTTCTACGCTCGCCGGTTCACGCACGAGACCGCCATCCACCGCGCCGACGCGGTGCTCGCGCTCGGCCTGCCGTTCACGATTGACCAGGCCATCGCGGTCGACGGCATCGACGAGTGGATGGAGCTGGGCGCCCTGCCGATGCACTTCGACGTTCACCCGTGGATGCGTGAGTTGCTCGGCCCCGGGCGCACGCTGCACTTCCACGCGACCGACACCCCACCCGACGCGGGTGCGGAGTGGGTCGTGGACCTGACCGGCGATGCGCTGGCCTGGCGGCGCGCGCACGAGAAGGCGGCCGTGGCGGTGCGAGGCCCGGTGGCCGACCTGCTGCTGGTGATCTACAGGCGGCAAGCACCGGACAATGGCGCCGTCGAGATTCTGGGCGACAAGGCGCTGCTCGACTTCTGGCTGCAGCGCGTCAGCTTCGCATGACAACAGGCATCCTCGAAGCATGACAACTCTGCACGAAGCCGTCGCGCTGGCCAGAGACGAGCACGGGTTGACCGTGGTCGCCACCGCCCGCGCCGACGGGACGATTCAAGCGTCATTGGTCAATGCCGGCGCGATGCCGCATCCGGCCACCGGCGAGCCGGCATTGGCATTCGTCACGTACGGCAAGGTGAAGCTGGCCAACCTGCGCGCCCGACCGCAGCTCGCCGCGACGTTCCGCAACGGCTGGCGGTACGCGACCGTGGAGGGCAAGGCCGAACTCGCCGGCCCGGACGACCCCGTGTCGTGGCTGCGCGACGCCGAGCAACGGCGCCTGCTGTTACGGGAGGTGTTCACCGCCGCAGGCGGCACCCATGACAACTGGGACGAGTACGACCGGGTGATGGCCGAGCAGCGACGTACGGTCGTCCTGGTGAGACCCACCCGGGTTTATGGCAGCGGTTAGGAGCAGGTATGCGTCTGTCAATCCGTAACCAATTGAGCGGGAAGGTTGTCGCCGTGGATCTGGGCGCGGTCATGGCAACTGTCCAGGTGCAGCTCGACGGTGGCGGTCAAGTCGTCACCGCGTCGATCACCAAGGACGCTGCGGAGGAGCTGGGCCTTGCCGTGGGCCAGCCGGCCACCGCGCTGATCAAGTCGACCGACGTCGTCATCGGTGTCGAATAGGGACGCCGAGCGGCGCGGTCTGATCAGCGGCTTTCGCCTTCCGACGGCCAGGCGTGCACTACATTGTGCGAACCGGGCCTGCCGCACAGCGAGGAGCCGACGATGCAGGGAAATGCCGACGTTCTGCGACTGCTCAACGAGCAATTGACCAGCGAACTCACCGCGATCAATCAATACTTCCTGCACTCGAAGATGCAACAGAACTGGGGCTTCACCGAGTTGGCCAGTCGCACCCGAGCCGAGTCCTTCGAAGAGATGACGCACGCGGAGTGGATCACCGACCGGATCCTGCTTCTGGACGGCCTGCCGAACTATCAGCGGCTTTTTTCGGTTCGGGTGGGCCAGACCCTGCGCGAACAATTCGAAAGCGACCTTGCGGTCGAGTTCGACGTGGCGGCACGTCTGAAACCCGGCATCGTGATGTGCCGGGACAAGCAGGATTCGACCAGCGCGACGCTGCTGGAACGCATCATGGCGGACGAGGAGAAGCACATCGACTACCTACAGACGCAGTTGGAGCTGATGGACAAGCTCGGGGAGGCGCTGTATGCGGCGCAGTGTGTGTCCCGTCCCCCCGGGTGACCCGCCCACCGTTTGACCCGCAGGTCGGCGATGCCGGGCCCGGGCGCTTTGCTTCTCAACGTCGGGTTGCGCCCATCCATCGCCTCGCGGCGAGCAGATGCAACCAATCTTTCGCTCGCCGCTCAATGCCGGATCCCCCGCCGCTACTTCGGCCAAACCTCGTCTCGGCGCCAGCAGTCATCCGTGGGCGCCGCCCGCGGGCACGAGCTCGCGATCTTCGTCCCAATCCCGTTGCACCAGTACCCGATGCGCGATCCGTTCCAGCGCGTCGGAGACCTCGACGCGGTCCGGCCTGCCGTCGAATGTGGGCGATTCGGCGAGCTTGTCGGCGATCCAGCCCGCCAGCTCGTTGGAGATGAAGTCGACCTGGCGGCGCCCCGCCTGGGTGAGCCACAAGGTGTCGCCGGCGTGAAGTGCATAGCCGGTGCCGACGAGGCGATCAAACGTCGGCTCGAGCACTTCGTGGGGGATCCGTAGTCGTTCGGCGATGTCGGTGAGCCGGGCTGATCCGAACACCTGGGCGTACCGGTAGATCTGCAGGCGCGCCCACATCGCGGCGACGTCGAGCTCGCAGCCCACCCCGGCGCACAGCGCGCGCAACCGGACAGCCGGCGGCCCGGGGCGAAGGAGGCGACGATCGCCATCTCCAGGAGCTTGTCGGAAGATTCGCTGGCCAGCATCGCGAACCCTTCCCCGAGGTCGGTCGCCGCAGTGGCCCGGGCATCGCGAAGCGGAACCTCCCTGAGCATGATCGCGACGATGAAGCCGACGGCGGCCACCGGTGCCGCACAGAGGAAAACCAGGTCGAGGGATTGCGCGTACGCGTGGACGATGGGTTCGGCCACGCGGTGCGGCAGATGGTGAAGGACCTGGGGCGACCGGGCTGCCGCCGGCGGAGCGCCGCTGTCCGCGAGTGCCGGGCCGATGCGGCGACCGAGAAAGTTGGTGAAGAGCGAACCGAATACCGCTGCGCCGAAAGAACTTCCGATAGTGCGGAAGAAGGTGACGCCGGACGTCGCGACGCCGAGATCGGCGAAATCGGTGGTGTTCTGCACGATCAGGACCAGCACTTGCATGCACATCCCGATGCCGGTTCCGAGAACGAACAGGTACAGCGACTGCATCAGTGTCGGGGTGGACGAGTCCATGCGCGACAGCAGCACAAAGCCGACGCACATGATCGCCGTGCCGAGAACCGGAAAGATCTTGTAGCGGCCGGTGCGCCCGACGATCACGCCGCTTCCCATCGAGGTTGATCAGCAGGCCGACGACCATCAGCAAGGTCCGAAGTCCGGACGTGGTCGCCGAGACCCCGTCGACGAACTGCATGAACGCCGGCAGGAACGTCAACCCGCCCAGCATCGCGAAGCCCACGACGAAAGACAGCACGCAGCACACTGCGAACCCGGGGTTGGCGCAGAGCCGGATCGGCAGCACCGGCCCACGAAGACGATGCCCCAGTAGTCGATGACGGGCCTGGCGTGCTTGGCCAGCTGCGGGATCGCCCCCGCGGCGACCATGAACACCACCACGGCCGCCGGCACGTTGATCCAGAACACCCATCGCCAGGTGGGGTGGTCGGTGAAGAAGCCGCCCAGGAGCGGACCGACCACGGTCGTCACGCCGAACACCGCGCCCAGCGCACCCTGGTAGCGACCGCGCTCGCGAAGCGGTATGACCTCTCCGATCAGCGCCGTGGCAGTGACCATGAGGGCACCGCCGCCCACCCCCTGCAGGGCCCGCGACCCGACAAGCATCGCCATCGACTGCGCCAACCCGCACAGCACCGAGCCGGCGAGGAAGAACACCACCGCCGCCTGGAATACGGTCTTGCGGCCGAACAGGTCGCCCAGCTTTCCGACGATCGCCGTCGTGATCGTCGATGCCAGGAGGTAGCTCGTCACCACCCACGACTGGTGACCCGCAATGCCGAGGTCGGCCACCACTGTGGGCAGCGCCGTAGCCACGATCGTCTGGTCGAGCGCGGCCAGCAGCATGCCGCAAGATCAGGTTGCGCCGTTGAAGGCCGATCATGGCGCTGCCCGACTCGGGGTCGGACATCTCCTGCCGCGGCTCGGCAGGCATGGTGACCATGGGGCTGAGCCTAGGGGTCCTCACCGAATCGGAATTCCCGGTAATGACCGGGTCGAAATCACTTCCGGGAATCCCGTTTCGGCGCACCCACCGTCAGCTGCTCCGCCAGCCCGCGACACCGATCGCGATCATCCGCAGCTGCTTGATCGCGATCCGCTTGATCTCTTCGAGCGCCGCGGCGTCCTGTGCGTCCTCGATCGCCTCGGCGATGACGATCATCGAGTTGACGAACAGGCTTGCGAGGATGTTGAGGTCCTCGGTGCTCCAGTTGTGCAGTTCCGGAAACCGCGCCAGGTCGGTCGCCAGCTCGGAGGTGATCAGCCGGATCTCGGTGCGGATCGCATATCGAAGGACAGTCACGCCGCTGGAACGCTCCCGGCCGATGAAGCGCCAATGCTCACGCTGCTCGGCGACGCTGGCGACCAGGATTTCAACGGATGAGTCGATGACCCGGTTGGGGTCGAGCTTGCCCGCGCGCGCGAAGCGAAGCATGTCGCGCAGCGCGCGGAACGATTCGTCGATGAGCACCAGGCCCAGTGCGTCCATCGACTCGAAATGCCGGTAGAACGCCGCGGGCACAATCCCGGCCTCCCGGGTGACCTCCCGCAGGCTCAGCGCGGAAAAACTGCGGTCAGCGAGCAGCTTGAGAGCCGCGGCGACGATTGCCTGGCGTGTCGCTTCTTTGCGCTCCTCGCGGGAGATCCTCTCGCCCCGCGAGGCGGAGCCCGAGCGACGGCGCCGGGAAGTGGGCGCACGACTGTTCACTGTGTGAAACGTACCACAACCTCGACGAACCGGTTGACACCCTGCGCCTTCATCGCGCACGGTATACATATGTTCACTCAAACACTTGCCAAGCGAGTGCTGAGCTCGAGCTTGGTCGACGTACTCACCGGACCGCACGGGGTCGACCGGTACACCGAGTTGCTCGCCCCGACGTGGACACGCACCGATGCCCGCGCCAAGGTCGTTGCGGTGCGGCGGCTCACACCACGCAGCGTCACGCTGACGCTGCAGCCGAACCGGGCCTTCACGGGCTTTCGGGCCGGGCAGCACGTGAACCTGACCGTGGACATCGACGGCCGCCGGCGGACCCGCTGCTATTCGCCCGCCAGCGCCGAGGGCGCCCCGCTGATCGAGCTGACGGTCGGCCTGCACGACGGTGGGCTGGTGTCGACGTTCCTGTGCCGGCACGCGCGACCCGGCATGGTCGTCGGCCTAGACGGCGTCGCCGGCGACTTCGTCCTGCCGGCCCGGCGCCCGCGACGGATCTTGTTCGTGTCGGGCGGCAGCGGCATCACGCCGGTGATGTCGATGCTTCGGACGTTGCGGGCCGAACGGTTCGACGGCGACGTCGCGTTCATCCACTACGCGCGCTCGGCGGCGGAGGCCTGCTACCGCGACGAACTCGCCAGCATGGCCGGCGTGCGTGTGCTGCATGGCTACACCCGGTCTTCTGAGATGGCCGACCTGCAGGGCCATTTCAGCACGGATCACCTCGCCGCGGCGATGCCGTGGCCCGACGCGGTGTATGTCTGCGGGCCGCCGGCGCTGGCGGAGTCGGTGCGGGAGCACTGCGACAAAGTCACCTCGGAAAGCTTCGTCCCGCCGGTGTTCGTCATGCCGGCCCACCTGTCCGGGGGACGCGTCGCGTTCACCGAAAGCGGCGTGACCCGCGACGACGACGGCCGCCCACTGCTGCAGCAGGCCGAAGCCGCCGGGCTCACACCCGAAAGCGGATGCCGGATGGGCATCTGTCACACCTGCACGCGCCGCAAGACCCGCGGCGCGGTGAAGAACCTGAGCACCGGCACGGTCTCGGGAGCCGACGAGGAGGACGTGCAGATCTGCGTGTCAGTCCCGCTAGGCGACGTCGACCTGGCGCTGTAGGGCCCTCACCTGAACCGAAAGGAGCGTTGCCGATGTCGACCACGGACATCACCCTGACATCCAAGCAGAGCGAGGCGTTCGGGCGCGAAGTCGACGCACTCAAGGAACGCGTTCTCGCCGACCTCGGTGAGCGGGATGCGACCTACATTCGCCGCGTCATCAAGGCGCAGCGCGCCCTCGAGGTGGGCGGCCGCGGTCTGCTGATGGCCGGCATCGTGCCGCCGGCGTGGATCGCCGGCACCGCGATGCTCGGGCTGTCGAAGATCCTCGACAACATGGAGATCGGCCACAACGTCATGCACGGCCAGTACGACTGGATGGGCGATCCGTCCATCTCGAGCAGAGGCTTCGAGTGGGACACCTCCTGTCCCGGCGACCAGTGGCGCCACTCGCACAATTACATGCACCACACCCACACCAACGTCGTCGGCATGGACCGCGACATCGGCTACGGCATCCTGCGGATGAGCAAGGATCAGCGCTGGCACCCCTACTTCCTGGGTAACCCGGTCTACGCCTTCTTGCTGATGGTGCTGTTCCAGTACGGCGTCGCGCTGCACGAAATGGAGACCGAGCGCATCCGGGCCGGCGAGATCACCCTGGCCGACAAACGGGCCGTGCTAGACGGCATCTGGACAAAGACCAAGCGCCAGCTGCTCAAGGACTACGTGGCCTTCCCGCTGCTGGCCGGGCCGTTCGCGCCGTTCGTGGCCGCAGGCAACCTGACCGCCAACCTCATCCGCAACGTCTGGGCGTTCACGATCATCTTCTGCGGCCATTTCCCCGCGGACACCCGGGAGTTCTCGATCGACGACACCGCCGACGAGACCCGCGGCGAGTGGTACTTCCGTCAGATCCTCGGCTCGGCGAACCTCACCGGCGGAAAGCTGTTTCACATCCTGTCCGGCAACCTGTCGTTCCAGATCGAGCACCACCTCTTCCCCGACATCCCGGCCCACCGCCACGCGGAGATCGCGGTGGAGGTAAGCAAGATTTGCGAACGCTATGGCATCCCGTACAACACCGGGCCACTGCCGCGTCAGTTCGGCACCGTGGTGCGCAAGATCGTCAAGCTGGCGCTCCCGCCCCGCGATCGCCTCGGCGGGTTGATTCCGTTCGTCAAACGCGAGGAGCCTGAGCCGGCCACGGGTGCGGCGTGAGCGCGACAAATTAGAACGTGTTACAGATTGCGTAGGCGCGGCGTACGATCCCGGGCATGAGCCGAATCGGAAACTACGCCGACGACGATCTGACCAGCTGGTTCGCGTCGTCACCGCAGTTGGGCGGCGCACTGGCCAACTTCAGTGACGCGGTCTACCACCGCAACCGGCTTCCGCTGCGGGTCCGCGAAATCGCCAGGATGGCCATCGCTTTGGACAACGAATGCGCGGTGTGCCAGAACACCCGCTTCGGCGAGGGGCCCGCGGCCGGTATCGACGACGAGTTCTACGCACACGTCCCGGAGTGGCGCACCTGGCCCGGCTACAGCGCACAGGAACGGCTCGCCGCGGAGTTCGCCCACCGGTTCGCCGGTGACCACACCGGGCTTCGCGACGACGAAGAGTTCTGGGCGCGCTGCCGCGAGCAGTTCTCGGACGAGATCACGGCCGACCTCGCGTTATCGTGCGCGCTGTGGCTCGGGATGGGACGGGTGCTGCGGACCCTGGACATCGGCCAGGCCTGCAAACTCACTGTCTAGTCGGCCGCCTGGGCCTTCAGCAGAACATCGACGGTGACCCGGCCGTTGTCGTCGACCCGCGCGACCCCGTGCCCGGGAACGATGCGCCCGTTCAGCTCGAGCGTCAACGGGGCGCCGTCACCGAGGAAGTTTCGCCACCACGTCTTGGCGTCCGGCATGTTCACGCCGATCGCCACCTCGTCGCCCCGGCGCCGATATCCGACCGGCAGCGACACCGTCCGCCCCGATCGGCGACCCGTATAGCTCAGCATCGCGATGTTTCCGCCGACGAGCCGACTCCAGCGCGGCGAACGGGTCAGCGCGACCACCGGGGCGTTGAACACCGGCGCAACGCGCATCACCAGTCGACCGAAATTCACGTCACCAAGCCTATCCGACAATACAGTTGCACTTCCTGACAAGGAGCCGCAGATGAGCTACGAGACGATCCTGTACTCGTCCCACGCGCCGATCGCGACGATCACGCTGAACCGGCCAGAACAACTCAACACGATCGTGGCCACTACCGATATTGCGGCGAGTACGGAACTGAAATTGCAGCACCAGGCGGTGATCATGGTCTTAACGCCGTTCGTCCGACAGAGCCAAGGACCAATGCCGAACGCCAAGCCGAAGACGATGCCGTGTCATCGACGACCCCTCAACCACCGCCCGCAGCTGTGAATGACAGAGCCGACCAATTGGCCGCCAGCACCGCGGCGTCCCTTCCGAGCGGTTCCGGCACAGACCTTGACCTCAGGTCAACGCCAAGCCCACCCAGTGGTGGCACGGCAACCCCACAGCGCACACCTGAGCGGGCTAGTCCGGGCGGGTAAGCACAGGGCAGTGCCAACGGCAGCCCACAACCGCTCGCGGCTTGCGGGCAGCTTGCTGTTGGGCGCGCTGGCCTCCGGCGCGTTGGCGATCGGTTCCCCCGCGCTGGCGCACGCCGCCCCGAACGCCTGCGTGGACGCGGGCCCGATCGACTTCTCGTCTGGGTCGGCGCACTGCTCGGCCACCGGGCCGGGCTCCACCGCGATCGCCATCGGCGCAGACGACACCGCCACCGCCGACGGCACCAACGATCATGCCACCGATATCGGCAGCAACGACATTGCAAACGCAACGGGTGGTAACAACGACAACGCCACCGCGATCGGCAACAACACCGGCACCGGCGAAACCCTGGCATCCGCAGGGGGCCCGAGTCCCTTCATACCCGGCAACCGCGACACAGCCACCGTGCTCGGCAACGGCAGCAGCGCAACCGCCGGGCTGACCGGCGCCACCACCGCCGCCAACAGCAACAACCGCGTCACCGTCGTCGGCAACGGTAAAACTCGCAGCAAGCCATAAGGGGCGCGTCGTCGATTAGGGTCCGCATGTCGGCCCGTCTCGCCCACGCGACGCAAACGCTGTTGTGCACCTTGACCTTTAGCCTCGGACTATGGGCAACACGACGATCAGCGCCGCGGATTGGATCAAGTTCACCGCAGCCACCGTCGAGCAGGTTAGTGACGAACCCGGGGCCCCCAGTGCGCATCCCGGCTTGCCGTCCGACGTGGTTGCGATCGCGAGGTTGGATCTCGAAACCGCATGTGCCCGCCTCGAACAGGTGAGGGAAATGCTGCGCGGCATTGTCGCCCTGTTCTATGCCGATCACGATATGGCGCACTTTGCCGATGGGCGGCCAGTCTTGGGGCGTCTGCGGATGTGCGACGGTAGGCAGTATCTGCAGGCTTGGCATCCTGACCCGGTACAGGACCAGCCCCGCGAGATCCGCACTGTCACAACGCGCAACGGCATCAAGAAGCGCATCGTGGTCTCGGCGCCTGGGCATCTGGACGCCGTCTCCGAGTTTCCCGGGTGCGAGTCGCCAAGCTGGGCGGCGGACTGGTGAGCGCAGTAGTGGCTTCCCGCGCCTGCGCGCGGGAGGATACTCAGTTCCCTGCGAACCACACTGTGGTCACCGTGTGTGTGGGGTGGTGGGAAGTGGACATCGTCTGGACCGAGTGGACCAACTTTGACCGTCCGCAGCGGGTGAGAACGGTCGATGGCCGGCGCGACCCCGTCCCTGCAGGGCCACGACGACGGCCGTCTCACCGGGGCAACCGTAGGCGCCGGCCAAGCCGTCGTCGCGGCTGCCCCAGGCGCCGCCGTTGCGCAGGCGGCATTAAGTGCCGTCATCGAGAAGCAGTGCAAAAGGCATCGGCGTCGCCGGCGGCTGCACAGGCGGGAGCGGATCGGTGTAGGTCACGCGATGAAGCTCCTTGTCCCAGGGGTCATCGCCACACAACAGGGTTCCCGGTGTGGACGGCCAACACACGTCGGCGCCAGCTGCGGACGGCGCGCAACGGTAAATGCCGGAGTCGACCGCTGCTGGCGACGCGTCGCAAAGGAACACGTCAGTGACATTGCTCGATGAAGGCACTGAAGGCACTTCAAAGTAACCGTTGGCCGGTTGGCCGTTGACAACTGCCGCTGCGGTAATCACCTGCGTCGCCGCGGGTGCTGCGCTGGTAGGTGCGGCGACTGGGGGCAGCGCCGGGGCGGCGCTGCCGGTCGAGAGCGCCGGCGGTTAGACGTTGCGGATCCTCTCCGGGCCGCTGAACGCAGTGCAGTAGGCGTTCGATTCAGTCGTTCGACTATTTGGTGTTGTCTCGGTGGATCGGACGCCTGTCATTATCACGCGAAGCCTAGGAGCCTCGCCGAGCGTGTTCCCGGGCCCTTTCGGGGTACGCCTGGGTAACTCCGGCCGCGCCCACGATCACCACGATTGGGATCACCCAGTTCGTCCAGTCGTAGGTCGACGGCGCCTCGGCCGCGACGACGCCCAGAACCGCGGTAAGCACGAACACCAGCCCCCACATCAGTGTCAGCACCCGGTTGGTGCGTCGAAATGCGGCGCGCTCCCACTCGTGCTGCGGCGCCGACTCACGGGCGTATTGCTCGGTGAACGGAGTGAACGCCAGGGAGCCCAATGCCATCGCGGCTAACACCCCGCTGGATATCGTGGTGGCGTAGGTGTCCATCCAGTCTCGTTCCGTGGCGCCGACGGTCAGCGCCGCGATGGTTACGCCCGCGAAGAACACGATAGTCACCACGTCGAGCATCCTGAGCCCACCAAACCCCAGCGAGGCCCCGAGGATGGTCGCGGAGAGCACCGCGCAGAGCGCTCCGTACAACCATGTGCTATCTCGGCCGTCGGCGACTATCCAGTAGATGATCCACGGGGCAAAGCCGACGACCGGGCTGCGCTCAAACCAGTCATTCACATGCGCCGCACCTTTCCGACCTCGACCGTGGCTATCGGCCTGGCGCCGTTACCGGCGACGCCTGGGCGATATTCAATCACTGCAAAATCATTCCCGTTGGCGGTGCTATTCGATGCATCGAAGGCTAGTTCTTTTCTTGTCTCGGGTGTCGCTGAATGGGTCCAGCCGGTCGATCGCCTCAACGCGCTCATCGGTGCTCGATCGGTCTTGGTCCACGTTGCACACCCGCGCGTCTGGAAGGCTTTGTCGCTCGGCTGGATTTCTACCACCTGTGGTCCATCGCTGTTGCTGTTATCAATAATGTCGCTTGTGTCCAGACTCCTGAGTCTTGCCCAGTAGCAGGCACTCCCGCCGGGCTCCCGCCAAGTGCCCGGCGCAATGTCGGTGCCGACGACGTAAATGCCTTCAGTCTCGATAGTCGTTTTCGGCCACGGCGGCGTATAGGTCACCGTCTGTGTTTCGGTGATCGTCGGCTGCATGGTGTACGTCACCGTGACCGTCGATGGGGATGCTGTCTGGCTCGGCACGCCGCATCCAGCCAGAACGACCGCGCCGGCAGCGATGATGATTTTCTTCCCCCGCATGGCACGGAAGCGTAGCTCTGCGGTTGGCGCGGCACGGGTCGTTTCGGTCCCGTTCACGGGAACTCCCAGAAGGGCCGAAACGCGGCCCAGCCGCTCGATGATGTGCTGGCAACGATCAAGCGGTACGTCGTCTTCCCTAACGAGCAGAACAGCTAGTCGATCGCTCCGCGCTGGGCATGTGGCACCGCGCGGACGTCTGCGGGCGGTGCAGAAGATGACGAACGGCGGGGCCTCCAACGCGGAATTGCCTTCGGCATGTTCGGCGATCAATTGCTCGAAAGGTTCGTTGAGCAGCATCGGCGTGGCGACACCGGTCGGGTGCACCGTGTTGACGCGTATGTTCTTCTCCGCCAGCGAGGTGTCAAAGGTTCAAATAGCACCTTCCTAAAGCCCGCCCAAGCGGCTTACGCGGGTATTCACCGGACTCCCGCAGGATGCCAGCGCGGAAGTCGAGTAGTGGACTACTTAGGTGCTCCGCGTGATTTTGCGCAACAATGATGACACCGGTAATTAACGGTTGCGGCACTGAGAGCGGGACCATCATGTGCACGTCAAATCGGGCGGCGGTGCCCGAATGTCGATGTGTGAGCGGCGGCCTTGCGATCAGTGCGATCGAAAACGCCATGCGGCAACACGACTAACTACAAGCTCTGCGTATTGGAGGTAGAGCCATGGCATCACACGCACACGGCCCGGGCGACTCTATGTCGGCGGCCAAGCTAACACTGTACGGCTCGATCGGCACGGCGTTAATCGGCGCGGCCGCGGGCATCATCGTTGGGGTGATGAACAACACCGTTTCTAAGGGACGGCCGCCGACGATCATCACACCGGCGGCGACGACCATCACACCGACGGCCAGCCAGGTATCCGACCGCGGTTCAGCTGACCAATTTGTGATCAGCGGGACAGGTGACGTCACCGTGTCAGGCTCCGCGCAGCAAGACGTCAAGGGCATGTTTGTTCTGATAGGCCCAAAGCCGTCGGGTGGGTACTGGGTCGGTTACGCGAATGTCTTGGACCAGCAATGGCAAGCTGATGTGCCCACCGACCCACCGTGGCAGAACTACACAATACGGGCCTACCCTTACTACGGGCCTAGCGGCGGTGCCACAAGCCCGAATCCTTTGAAGTTCACGTTCCAGGGGACCGAACCGACAACGCCGCCGCCGCCACCACCTCCGGACCAGATAGCGAACTGCGCGGTGCAATTCGGCCCCAGCTGCTTCAATGGCCCGGGCTTCGGGCCGCCGTCGGTCTACCAATCGAATCAATGACTATTTATTTGGTCGGGCTGACAGAGTAACGGGCACAACCGTCGGGCTGACAGGATTTGAACCTGCGACCACTTGACCCCCGGGGTAGGTCAAGTGTGTAAACGGGTGCCCGTGGGTGACAAGTACCCGCAGGCCAGGGCGTTTTCGTGAACATCCGTGGCCGCCCGTTAGCACCCCAGGAATTGGGCGCGTTGCTGTACCGGTTGCTGTACGGCCCAGCGTCGCCCGTCGCGGATGTGATAGACGCGCCCGTGATGTATTGGCTTTCGCCGGTGTCGCCGTGGGCCGGTGCGGCGCCGAACAGGGTGCCGCAGGGGATGAGCACGGCGAGAAACGCTGCGAGGAACAGGTTCTGATCATGGCTGCGGTCCTTTCGTGGCAAAGAGGGGCTTGGGGCGAGAGGATGCGTGGTTGCGACATGGCGGGGACCTTATGCACGGTCACCGACAAGTCCGTATCGGTCGGCGCCCTCGGTGACCGCTGCGGTGGCGACCAGCGCTTCCGCCAACGCCTGAGCCTCGGCCGCGGTCATCGGTTTACCCGCTGCCCGCTCAGCGGAGGCCGTTTCGTCGTCTCAGCGATCCGCGCCACCGTCGCGCAGCCCACGCCCACACGGCGCGCCACCGTGGACGGCGCCGTGCGGTCGGCCAGCTCGGCGAGCACTGTGGCCAGCTTGTAGCGCTCGATGCGCGTCACACCGGCTTGCGCTAATCGACCGGCAGGAGTTGTTGCGTCCAAGCCGCGCCGCACAGCGACAGCGGTTACGTCAGCCCGGTGAGCGGTCAGCGAGCGGGCTTAACGTGCATCGTGATGATGTCCGGTGACAGGAGGCATTCTTCCGGGGTCGCGGCATCGGGTCAGTCCAGTTCTCCGATCCGACCCACATCCCGGTATTGACGCATCGTTCGCGCGAGTGCCTCATCAACGAAGGCGTCGATGACCCCGACCCGATCAACAACACCCTGCACATCGCTGAATAGCCGCTGAAACTCCTCGTCATCGCCAAGCGAGTCGATCTGCTGCACCGTGCCCCGCATGAGAACGAAGCCGCGCAGGTCTCTGTCGTTTGGCGGAAGAACGGCCACGTCAAAGCCCTCGATCCGACCTTCTTCCTGGAGACGCCTCCAGTAGTGCATCGACTTGTTGAAGAGTTCGAGGGCGCGCTTCTCGCGCCCGTCCGTCATGCTTCCCCAACCTACAAATAAAGCAGCCTCAGCCATGGCCTTTCCCCGTTCCCCTGTGGAAAGCCGACACGTTCCGCATTCCCCTTGACGACTTAGGAAGTCCGGTAACGAATCCAGGCTCCACTCCCGCGCAATCCACCGGATAGGGCATTTCGTCCCATGGGACGCACCCTCAGTGCCCGACAGTCCCTTCCCCAGGGGCAGTACGCCGTCAGCGGTTTAGAACAGTCTGCCTCGATCCTTCGACGTGGCGCTGGCGGCTGCCGTGCTGTCGGCCGACCGGAAGATACCTTCTACGCGGCTCGAGAAGACGGTGCTGCTCGGGGAACTGGCGCTCGACGGGCGGGTGCGACCAGTGCGAGGTGTGCTGCCCGGGGTGCTGGCCGCCAAGCGCGAGGGTCGAGGAGATTGCGGCCGAGCAGGTGGAAAAGAATGCCGCGCTGCGTGCGCGAGTGCCGACGAATGTTCCGCCCCTGCGGATAGCCGATCGGTCCGCGGCCGGGCGCTTGCCCTAGGAGTGAACCCGCCGCGCGGCCCGGCCTGCAGTGCGCTGCTGCCGGTAGCCCGCGCAGCGGAACACCTTCACCGGGTCGGCCTTGTGCACCCAGGAGCAGCCGCATCCGCTGCCGGCGGGATGGGTGGCCAGATCACTGAGCACCCGGCACACCAGATCCATGGTGATCGGAGGTTCCCGGCTCTGTGGTAGACGGCCAGCCCGATCACCTCATGGGCGGGGGACAAGGGCAGGAACGCAGCCTATCCGCCGACCGCCGCAGGTGGCCAAATTGGGGGAGAACTGGCACGTATCTGGCACGCGATCGGCACACCCCCTCAAAAACCATATCCGAGCTGCACTGATGCGATCTTGTGCGCCTGATGGTCAACCAGGTGTACGAGAACATGGGCCTGGCTTCTACCCAGACATTGGGTGCCGTGCTGGACGGAATCATGCGCAACATCCCCGAAGCCCGCGCGTTCACCGAGGATGCCGCCAAACACGGTGTCGCATCGGCCGTCGCGGCCCGCGACAGCGGGTTCGGTGACTACAGCCAAGCGCCGCCGGAGAACAAGCCCGACCCGAGCCACGTCATCAATCCGTGAGTTCCGTCAGGCCTGGTGCCCGGGCTCCAGGTCGCGGACGTCGGAGAACGTCACCAGCTCATCGAACCGCTGCGGCGCGCGCCCTGCGGCCGGCTCAAGCAGAAACCCGACATGATCGCCGACGTCGGACTGGTGCAGGATGCGGCCGGTGAACCACCCGATCGCGTCGGTGAGGATGGGCAGTCCGTGCGGCCCGGTCTCCCACGCGCAACTATCGAACTTGTTGATCCGGTCGCCGGTCTCACCGCCGAACAACCTGGCAAGAGCGCGATGCCGGCGCGGGAGAACATGTATCGCGAGGTGTGTTGCCGCCCGCGCGACACGGTAGGTGTGGTTGCGCTTCGACAGTCCGACCAGAAACCGGGACGGATCGATGCTGACCTGGCTGGCGAACCCGACCAGACATCCGCCGAGCTCGTCGCCCGCCCTCGTCGGTCATCGCCCACCACACAACGTCGCTGTGGTGTTCACGGGTCATTCAGCAACCTGTCGACGGGGCGTCGTTGACCGCACATGCTCGCCGTTTGTGATGGGACATGATGCGGGTGGTTCAGGTCGCGAACTTCTACGGGCCGCGGTCGGGCGGCCTGCGTACCGCCGTGGACCGGCTCGGCGCCGAATACTGCGCCGCGGGCCATGACGTCTTTCTGATCGTGCCGGGGCCAACGGCGACACGCACTACGCTGCCGACCGGGGTGTTGCGGATCTCCGTGCCGGCTCGACGCATCCCGTTCACCGGCGGTTACCGCGCGGTGCTGCCGTGGCCCGTGACCGCCCTCGTGGAGTCGCTGAGTCCGGACGCCATCGAGGTATCGGACCGACTGACGTTGCGATCGCTGGGCCGTTGGGGACGCCGACATGACGTCACCGCTGTGATGATCTCCCATGAGCGGCTCGATCGGCTGGCCGGTCTGGTGCTCCCGCCGAGATCGGCTCGCCGCCTTGCGGATTTCGCGAACAGGCGCACGGCCGCCAATTACGACACCGTGGTGTGCACCACCGGTTTCGCCCGCGAGGAATTCGACCGGATCGGGGCGACGAACACCATCACGGTGCCGTTGGGCGTGGATCTGGAAACGTTTAATCCGCGCCGCCGCTCGGCCCGGTTACGACGGGAATGGGCGGACCCGCATCAGGTCCTGCTCGTGCACTGCGGCCGGTTGTCGGTGGAGAAGCGAGCCGACCGCAGCATCGACGCCGTTGTGGCACTGCGCGATTCGGGTATCGACGCGCGACTGGTGGTCGTGGGGGAGGGGCCGATGCGCGGGCGCCTCGAACGGCAGGCCGCGGGTCTGCCGATCACATTCACCGGATTCATCGACTGCCGTCGCTCTGTCGCGGCGCTGCTGGCTTCGGCGGACGTGGCGTTGGCCCCGGGGCCTCACGAAACGTTCGGTCTGGCGGCGCTGGAGGCCCTGGCGTGTGGGACACCCGCCGTGGTCTCTCGGACGTCGGCGCTACGCGAGATCGTCTCCCCGGAAAGTGGCGCATGGGCCGACAACGACCCAGAAGCCGTCGCGGCCAGCGTGATCGAGATCATCGGCCGGCCCGTCCGCAAGCGACGCATCGGGGCCCGCAAGCGGGCAGAACAATTCACCTGGTCGCAAGCCGCGTCCGGGATGCTGGCGGCGTTGGGCGGCCCGGCGGACAACTACCCGGCGGCGTGAATCCAAATCAGCGCTCGCACGGTATCCGCGGCGGGCGTCGTGCGCGCATTGCAGAATGGCTGGAATGACACAGACAGCCGCGCCCGCGCCCGCCATCGCCCGCCTCGAGGCCGGCGGGGTCGAAGCGGTGATCGGCACCGTCGTCAACCCGGCGGGCCTCACCCACGCCAAGACCGTTCCGTTGCGCCGGTCGGGCGCATTCGCCAACCCCGGCCTCGGCGCCAGCCCGGTCTGGCACGGATTCGCGATCGACCAGACCGGCATCGCGTTCACCGAGGGCATCGGCGTGGTCGGCGATGAGCGGATCCGAATCGACCTCGCCGCGTTGCGCACGCTGGGCGACGGCCTGGCTTGGGCACCAGGCTCGTTCTTCGAGCAGGACGGCGCGCCGGTGCCCGCCTGCAGCCGTGGCACTCTCGGCCGGATCGAAGCCCGCCTCGCCGACGCCGGCGTCGACGCCCAAGTCGGCCATGAGATCGAGTTCATCCTCGTCGGGTCCGACGGCAGCCGCCTCACGTCGACCGTGTGGGCGCAGTACGGACTGGCGGGTGTGCTCGAGTTTGAAGGTTTCGTACGTGACGTCACCAACGCCGCGGCCACGTCCGGTGTGGGCATCGAGCAGTTCCACCCCGAATACGGGCTGAACCAGTTCGAGTTGTCGCTGTCACCACAGACACCGGTGGCCGCCGCCGATCAGTTGGTCCTGATGCGCATCATCATCGCGCGTGTGGCGCGGCGATACGGGATGCGCGTGAGCTATTCGCCGGTACCCTTCGCCGGCAGCGTGGGATCGGGCGCACACCAGCATTTCTCGCTGAGCAGGAGCGGTTCGTCGCTGTTCTCGGACGGGCCGGGCGCCGCCGGGATGACCGAAGATGGTCAGCACGCAGTGGCCGGCGTGGTCTCCGGGCTGCCCGATGCCCAAGGCATACTGTGCGGATCGATCCTGTCGGGATTGCGCTTGCAGCCCGGGTTCTGGGCCGGCGCCTACGCGTGCTGGGGGACCGAGAACCGCGAAGCCGCGGTCCGGTTCCTGGTCGGGGGTCCGGCCAATCCGCACGGCGCCAACGTGGAGGTCAAGATCGTGGATCCCTCGGCGAACCCGTATTTCGCGACGGCAGCGATACTCGGGCTCGCGCTGGAGGGCATCGAGCAGGGCACCCCGTTGCCACCGGAAACCACCGTCGACCCGGCAGGGATGTCCGACGAGGAGCGTGCGCAAGCCGGCACCGTGTTGCTTCCCAGCAACCAGGACGATGTCATCGCGGTGTTGGACGCATCCGGCCGCATGCGCCGCATTCTGGGTGATGAGGTGGTCAACGTCGTTGTCGCGGTGCGCCGTTACGAACACGACAACTACGCCGACCTCGAGCCCGCAGAGCTGGCCGACAAGTTCCGGATGGCCTGGAGCTTGTGACGGGGCCGCCGGCCACCTCAGCGTTGGCGGAACACATCGCCGGCGTGCAACTCGTCGATCACCACGTGCACGGGTGCTGGCTGAGCGGCAGGGACCGGCTGCGCTTCGAGAACGCCCTCAACGAGGCGAATGTCGAACCCGTCGCCGACTTCGACTCCGCGTTCGACACGCAGATCGGCATGGCCGTACGCGCGCATTGCGCGCCACTGCTCGGCCTGCCGCGCCACGCCGACCCGGACGCCTACTGGAATCGACGAAGCGAGCACGACGAAGGAGACGTCGCACGTTTGTTCCTACGGGCGGCCGGAGTGTCGGACTGGCTTGTCGACACCGGGCTCTTCGGTGTCGCCGGTGTCGACGAGCTCGCCGACTACTCGGGTGGTCGCGCCCACGAGGTAGTTCGCCTCGAGCAGGTCGCTGAACTGGCGGCGCGGGCTGACGGCGACTATGCGAGCGCGTTCGACGAGATCCTGAACCGGCGGGCCCAGACCGCGGCCGCGACGAAGTCGATCCTGGCCTACCGCGGCGGCTTTTGCGGCGACCTGTCAGAGCCCGCGCCTTCGCAGGTCGCCGACGCGGCCGACCGCTGGCGAGAACGCGGCGGTGTGCGGTTGACCGACCGGATACTGGTGCGGTTCGGGCTGCACCGCGCCCTGAAGCTAGGCAAGCCGCTGCAAATCCACGTCGGCCTCGGCGACCGCGACTGCGATCTGCACAAGACCAACCCGATGTATCTACTGGACCTGCTGCGAAATTGCGCCGACACACCGGTCGTGTTGCTGCACTGTTACCCGTTCGAGCGTGAAGCCGGATACCTGGCCCAGGCGTTCAACAACGTGTATTTGGACGGCGGCTTGGCGATCAACCAACTCGGCGCCCGGTCGGCCGCTTTCATCGGGCGGCTTGTCGAACTGGCACCGTTGCGCAAGATCCTCTATTCCTCGGACGGTTTTGGTCCGGCGGAGTTGCACTATCTCGGAGCGCAATTGTGGCGCAACGGGATTCGCAAGGCGCTCCAAGGCTTCGTCGATGCCGACGAATGGGGTGAGCCCGACGCGATCCGCGTTGTTGACCTGATCGCCCGGCGCAACGCCGTACGGTTGTATCAGCTGAGCGGGCAGGATCCTGGGCCGCTGTGATCAGGACCGCCACGACGCTGCGCTTCGCGCTGCTGCTGACCTGTGCCAACGGATTCTCGACTCGTACAGATCTGGATCCCGGCGGGTTTTCTCGCGTTCAGGCTTGCGCTGTTCATCATCGACGAGTGGGAGGGAAAAGAGCCCTAGTCGGGTATACGTTCGTCATGACTCCTACTGCCGACCATGCGGCCGCGGTGTTGTTCGACATCGACGGCACCCTGGTCGATTCCAACTACCTGCACGTCCACGCCTGGACTCGCGCCTTCCACGAGGCCGGTGTCGAGGCGGACGCATGGTGTATCCACCGGCTGATCGGGATGGACGGCTCGAGGCTCGTCGCCTCACTGGCCCCGAATATCGACGATGAGACAAGGCAACGGCTCAAGGACCTGCATTCGCGCTACTACCGTGAGCTTTGTCCGTTGCTGCGGGTATTGTCCGGCGGCCGCGAAATCTTGGACCGTGTCGCGTCGATGCGCCTGCAGGTGGTGCTCGCCACTTCGGCCCCCGAAGACGAGCTGTCCATCCTGCGGGCGGTGCTCGACAGGGACGGTGTCGTCGCCGCGGTGACCTCGGCCGCGGATGTCGATTCCGCCAAACCTGATCCCGGCATCGTCAAAGTGGCGCTTCAGCGCGCCGGTGTGCCCGCCGCCCGCGCCGTGCTCGTGGGGGACTCCGTCTGGGACGCGCGCGCAGGCGTGCGCGCCGGCGTCCCGATCGTCGGGCTGCTCAGTGGCGGCATTTCACGGGAGGAACTCACCGGCGCCGGTGCCGCCGTGGTGTTCGAAGACCCCCGAGATCTGATGGAACACCTCTCCGAGACGCCGATAGCCTCCCTCTCCTCATCGGTGTTGGGCGTCGCGGACTAATTGACGCGTCGGTTTACAATCCGTCGGCGGCGGGCACCCGGCGAGGTAAGGCGCGCAAACCAGAAGACCGATCCACCGAAGGAGCCGATATGACAACCAGCGCTATCATCTGGATCATCGTCGCGGCCGTGGCGGCTCTGCTGCTGATCGCGGCGATCGCCGTCCTCGCCGGCCGCGGCCGCCGCCGGCGGCGCCACCTCGAGGCAGAGCGCATCCGTGAGCGCGCCGCGCAGGAAACCGCGCGGGTGGAGCGGCGAGAAGCGCTCGCCGAGGAGACCGCGGCCAAGGCTCGCGCCGCACAGGCCGAGGCCGAAGCCAAGGCGGCCGAGGCGGCCCGACTGCAGGACCGGGCCGCCGCCCACCAGAGCGTGGCCGCGGCGTCCCGCGATCAGCTGAGCGAGCAGTTCGTGCACGCCGACCACATCGACCCCTTCGTGCGTGCCGGAGGCAGCCGTGTTCAGGACCAAGAGCCGGATCCGCCCGAACAGGACGAGGTCGGCTCAGCCGACGGCCAACGTGGTCAGGCCCCGAGCACACCCTGACTGGCCGGGTTCGGCTACGCCAGGTCCCAGTTCATCGCCTGGGCGAACTTGGCGGCGACATCGGAAATCGTCCCGAGTTCTTTGCACCGCTGGATGTACCCGCGGACCATCGGCAGGAAATTCAACGGGTTGTAGGCGTCTTCTTCGTAGCTCCAAAGCCCGTCGCCGGCGTATTTCAGCACCGACAGGTTGGCGCGCTCGTGGATGCTTCCGTCGCCGGGATCCCTCATGCGGTTGAGGAATTCGCAAAACACCCAGCCCTTGCCCTCGTCGATGGCGTACCACGACGTCGGGTAGAACGGCATCTCATTGCCCGGAAACGTGTTCATCGTGGAGACGATCCACTCCCGGATCTTTTCGCGCCCGCGGAAGGTTCCGAAGGAGTGCTCGACGTAGACGGCGTCCTCGGTGAACTGGTCGGCGAAGCGCGACCAGTCCCAGCTCTGCCCGATTCCGGCAACCACCTGTTTGTGGTGGTTGAACGCCGACTCGATCTCTGCGCGTGACCAGTGACCCATCGCGACCTCGCCCGGCTCGGTTGAAATGACTAGCCCTGTCCTATCAAACGGGTGGCCCGGACGTGATCGCCTTGACGAACTCGGCGACGCGCCAGCCCAGCAACCGGGGACCGCCCGCGGCGGACCTAGACTCATCCGCCATGAGGACGGGGCGCCGGTCACGCGTTGGCGCACTGGTCGGCGCGCTTGCAGTGCCGGCGATTGTGGTCACCTCGGCACAACTTCACCGCGGCGGCGTCGAATCACCCGTCGGGTTCACCGCGTCAGCCCTGCCGACTCCGGCGCACATCGTGGTGGTGGTGGAGGAGAACCGGTCTGACGCCAACATCATCGGCAACAAGTCGGCGCCGTACATCAACTCACTCGCCGGCAACGGCGCGATGATGACTCAGTCCTATGCGGAAACCCATCCCAGCGAACCCAACTACCTCGCGTTGTTCGCCGGCAGCACTTTCGGACTGACGTCTGATGCGTGTCCGGTCAACGGGGGCGCCGCCCCTAATCTGGCGTCGGAACTGCTTGCCGCCGGCTACACCTTCACGGGGTTCGCGGAGGACCTGCCCAGCGTCGGCTCGACAACGTGCGCCGCCGGCAAATACGCCCGCAAACACGTGCCGTGGGCGAACTTCACCAATGTGCCCGCCGCGTGCTCCGTCCCCTTCTCGGTGTTCCCTCCGCCGTCGGAGTACGGCCGCCTGCCCACGGTCTCGTTCGTCATCCCGAACCTGGACAACGACATGCACGACGGCTCAATCGCGCAAGGCGACGGGTGGCTGTACAGCCGCCTGTCGGCGTATGCGAGCTGGGCAACGGCCAACAACAGTCTGCTGGTGATGACCTGGGACGAGGACGACAACGGCGGCAACAATCAAATACCGACGGTCATCTTCGGCGCGAATGTGAAACCCGGCGCTTACGGCGAACCCATCAGCCACTACAACGTGCTCTCGACGATCCAGCAGATGTATGGCCTACCCAAGAGCGGCTACGCGGCGATGGCTCCGCCGATCAGCGACATCTGGGGCTGAAGCGAACGGCGGCAGGCCGGCTCATGATCGCTTCAGGCGAATCACCGTGCTGCGATTCAAGGTCCATTCCCGATCGATCGCGAACCCCTGCCGTTTCGCCGCGTCGACGATGGGCGACGGAGTTTCCCGGTCGATGACGACCCACAACACAGCGCAGGTCGCCAGCCGCGGTCTTACCATGTCGCTGTCCAGTGGCAGATCCTGCGACCACAGCTGGGCCGCTTCGGCGCCCGACACACCGGCCGCGACATCGTTGAGGTCAGCGAACGCGGCGGGCCGGCCAGCGGCAGCCGCCCGCAGGGGTTCGTTGGCCGCGAAGCCGAAGGCGACACAGTCGCGCGGCCCGGAATAGGTTTCGATGACGGCGGCGATTTCCGAATAGTCCGCCCCGCCGGGTTTTGAGTACCGGCCGCGCTGAGCCACGAACGCCGTGCTCGAACCGAGTGCGAGAACGGCCAGCAACACCAAATAGATTCGTGATCGGTCCCGTGCAATGGCCCGGACGCAAACACCCAGCAGGATTCCAAGTGCCGGCGCCGTGTAGGTCAGATATCTCGGCTGGTATACGTCGTGCACCAATGCCGAATAGCCGACCAGCAACACCGTGGGAACCACGATCCACGGCACAGCCACCGCGAGAGCACCCGCGACGCGGTCGGCCTTCGTCGTGACCAGAACAACCGAACCCCAAGCCAGGACGATCACGCATACGGAGATGAAAAGCCGCGAGCCGGTGAACCACTGCTCGGCGAGCACCCCTGTCACGTAGCCGCTTCCACCCGGACCGATCCACGCGAGTTGTTGACGTTGGCCCGCCGTCAACGCGATGAGCGGCGACGCAAGAGCAAGTCCTGCCGCAGCCGCAACGGTAAACGGCGCGAGCTGCCCCCGGTTCCGGCCGACCGCGAGAGTGACCGCATGCGCCAACACCAACAGGCCCAGATACACGAACGAGACGATCGCCAGCGCGAGCCCAAGACAGTACAGAGCCCACAGCGCGGCGCCGCGGCGGGCCGCGGCGATCACGAGGACCACCGTCAACCACACCGCGATCGCCGCCGTCAGCGCATACGACCTGGCTTCCAACGCGGACCACAGCGTGCGGGGCAGCACCGTGAACGCCACCGCGGCAGCCCACGCGGTGGGCCGGTCGGCGACCAGCTTGCCCAACACGACGAGGCCCGCAGCGGCGATGCCCACAGCCACGGCACTCGGAAGCCGCGCGGTGAACTCATTGATCGGAACCCATGAAAACCATGCGTGCATGCCGAGGTAATACAGGCCGTGAACCGCGTCGAAGTTCAGCAGCAACCGCAGGATGTCGAACTCGGAGCGGTTGGCGGCAGCGATCGTGGCGGCCTCGTCGAACCAGAACGACGGCCGCCAGGAGAGCGCCATGCTCGCGAGCGCTGCCGCCGCACCCGCGATCCACGGCTCGGCGCGATTCGGCACGCCGAACCGCCGGCGCCCGGGGTGCCGCATGGGCTCGGCCCGTGCTGGATCCACCCGCGTTATCGCGGCTTGGTGGGCGTCGAGGACGGGGTGACGTCGGGCTCCTGCACCTCCGGGCTGAGACTGTAGACGTGGCCGGGTGAGATGACCGAAGTGATCGCGGTTGCCAGCGTGGAGCTGGGCTCGCTGCCGTGATAGTCGATGTCGGTGTTGATCAGGATGACCAGCGTGCGCTTCTGTTCCGGTAGGTAAACCACCACAGACTGGTAGCCGGGCAGGCTTCCGTTGTGACCGATCCACCCGGCGAGGTTGAAGATGCCCAGCCCATATCCGTCTTGCGGCGGCAGCCCCTGGGCGTTCACCGTCTGCAGCCGCTGCGCCTGCATCGCCGGCGAGAGCAGCTTTCCGGTGGCCACCGCGGGCGCCCAGGTATGCAGATCGTCCAGTGTCGAGATCATCGCCCCGGCGGCCCATCCCCACGACGGATTCCAGTCAGTGGACGTGACAACGCCACTATCGGCGGTTTGGTTGGTGTAGCCCTGCGGATGCGGGTCCGGGAATGCGTTCGTCGTCGGAAAGCTGGTGCGGCTCATGTTCAGCGGCGCGAGGACGTGGTCGCGGATGTAGTCGGGCAGCGGTTGGCCGCTCACCTTCTCGACCACAAGTCCCAGCAGGGTCGTGTTGGTGTTGGAGTATTGGAACCCCTGTCCGGGCGGAAACACCGGGGGTTCGGCGAATGCGTAACCAAGAAGTTCCTGTGGGGTGAAGCTGCGCCTGGGGTCTGCGAACAGGGCCTGCTGGAACGCGGTGGTTGCCGAGTAGTTGTAGAGGCCGCTCTGCATCCGCGCCAGCTCCCGCAGCGTGATCTGGTTGCCCTCCGGAACGCCGTCGATGTACTTGCCGATGGGGTCGTCGAGGCCGAGCTTGCCCTGATCGGCGAGCTGCAACACCCCGGTGACCGTGAATGTCTTTGTCTCACTGCCGATTCGGCTATACATATCGACCGTCATCGGCGCGCCTGTCGCCTTGTCGGCGAGGCCGAAGGTACGGATGTAGCGACCATCCGGGCCCCAGACTCCGATAATCGCGCCCGGGATCGATGCCGCGCTCATCGCCTGGTTGATCACCGCGTCCAGCCGCTGGGCGGTTCCGGTGTCGATCTCGGCGGTCGATTCCGCGCTCGGCGGCGAGGACGTCACCCCACCCGATCCCGTTGAGGCCGAATGACTTGCGCATCCGGACGCGATCACCAGAAGCGCTGCGCCTGCCGCCGCTACAATCTTGTGCCGCCAACGGCCGTCACGCACCACCCGCACAGTCATCGAACGCATATTATTCGCACATACCCTGGCCCGGCGGTCCCGATCGGCGATCCCGCCGAAGATCGCCTGGGTGCGCGGCCGCTAACCGCCGGTGCTCATCCGGGCGGCCCGACGGCCAGGGCGACCGGCGCGGTGCGCTGAACGCCGGACGGGTCGACCCATGCCAGCGACACGGTATCGCCGGGATGGTGCTGATCGAGGAATTCGGTCAGTGCATTGGCGTTGTTCACCGCGTTGCCGTCGATCGCGGTGATCACATCGCCCGGCACCAGTCCGGCCTGGGCCGCGGGGCCGCTGCGCAACACCTGCTTCACCGCGACACCGCCGCTGTTGCGGGTGTCGGCGACCCCAATGCCGAGCATCCCGGTGTCGCCGAGGTGGACCGTCGGCGACGATGTGCGCAAACGAATCTGATCGGCGATCCCCAGCGCCTGGTTGATCGGGATGGCAAAGCCGCCGCCACTGGTGTGGTAGCTCTCGGAAGCGGCGGTGTCGATTCCTACGACCTGACCTGCGCTGCTCACCAGCGGGCCCCCGGAATCGCCTGGACGCAGGTTCGCGGCGACCTGGATCAAACCCGTCAGCCGTTCTGAACCGCCGGTGAGATCGTCGCTCGCGACGATGGTCTGGTTGAGCGCCCTGACGGTTCCGGGCTCGCGGGTGAGTCCGCCGCTCGGCCCGCCGGCATTGCCCACCCCGACAATTGGATCGCCGACAGCCAGGGTGTTCGAATCGCCCAGTGCAGCGGTGGGAAGTCCGCTGGCCCCGCGCAGCTGCACGAGGGCGATGTCGTGGGTGCGGTCATAGCCGATCACGTCGATCGGGAAGGTGCGCCCAGTGCCGAGGTTCGTGCCCGAGATCCCTGTCGCGCCCTCGACCACGTGGTTGTTGGTCAGCACCTCTCCGTCGGGACTCAGCACGATGCCCGTTCCGACGCCGATCGCGTTCTGGTAATCGAGGTTGGTGTTGATCTGAACCACGGCGGCCTCGACCGGCGCGGTGTCGATGGGGTCGGCCGGCGCCTGCTTGACCAGATCGAGTTCCCGGCCGGTGAGGTCGACCGGGCGAAGCGCTACACCCACATGTGCCGGCGGAGCGACGCCGACCCCGATTACGAGGGCAACCGCAAACAACGCGGCCGGCCACCAATGCTTGTGTTCTCGCATCCACCCCTGTCCTTTCTGAATTCCCCCCGGGCAGACCGCCCGCTCAAGTTCGGCCAACCCGGAGGTTCTTTCAATATTGGCCCGAAAAGCCGCCCCGTGTCGATGAATGGCAGCCGCGCGCCGGCGACGCCTAATTTCTGCTCGTGCGGGTACCCAGCCCGCATGAGTGCAACAGATCACAGGTCGCCAGACCTCAAAGAGCAAGCTCATGAACACGCTGATGAAGCGCGCGAGAAGATGGCGCGCAAGCGCGGCAAGCAATCAGGCGGCATCACCGGTTGGGTGGCCGAACGCGCCGGCGACTGGGATTTGGGTGGCCAAGACGAGACGACGATGCAGCGCCAGAAGTTCTTCTGGAACACGCTTGTCGACTATTGGTTCCGGATGGAGATGGACGGCTGGGAGAACCTGCCTGAACCCCCGGTGCTGCTGGTGGGCATCCACTCCGGGGCGCCGTTCGTGTGGGACGCATGGACGGTCGGCGTCCAGTGGTGGCGACGGTTCGGACAGGAGCGTCCCCTGCACGGAACCGCCCACGACGCGTTGATGGCCATCCCGGTCATCGGCCGGTACTTCCGCGCGATGGGCGTGCTGCCGGCCGCCCCTGATTCCATTGCCACCGCGCTCGCCGAGGGGCGCGACGTCGCGTTGTGGCCCGGCGGCGAGGTGGACTCGTTGCGGCCCTGGAGTGAGCGCGACCGCGCCAACCTGGCCGGCCGTACGGGCTTCGTGAAGATGGCGATCCGCGCCGGCGTGCCGATCGTGCCGATCGCCACCGTCGGGGGAGCCGACGCGATGCCGGTGCTCATCCGGGGCGATCGATTGTCGAAGGCACTGCGCCTCGACCGGCTTCTTCGCCTGAAGGTGTTCCCGTTGGCGATATCGCTGCCGTGGGGGGTCGCTCCGGCGGCGCTGCCGCAGTTCCCCCTTCCCGCGAAGATCCGCACCCGCTTCATGCCCCCGGTCAGGCTCGATCACGATCCGGGACGCGCCGACGACGACGGGTACGTCGAGCGCAAATACCGCGAAGTGCAGGAACGTATCCAGTCGGGGATGGATGCGCTGGCACGCAAACGCGCCTTGCCGCTGTTCGGCTGAGCACCGCGCTACGGGCAATACGAGCGCGTGGCGAAGGCAAGAGCCTGCTGGTGGAGCGCGTCAAGCCGGCGCCACGCGGTCGCGGCGTTCTTAGCGTCCTGCAGTGCGGCGGCGCACGCCGGCGAATACAGCAGGTCCCACACGGCAAGCATTGCCGCCAGGGCCACCACTGCGAAACGTCGGGCACGCATCGCACAGTGTTGCAGTCAGGGCGCGCGGTTTGGCGCGTCGCGAATGCGGGCAGTTCTTTGGGTGCCGCTTCTGAACGAAGCACTGTGTCCACGGGCACAGCGATCGAGGACGGACGGAAACCATGGGCGACGAAGACACCGGCCAGAAGAACGCCGAGCAGCACCAGGATCCGGGCGACAACCCCGGACGGGCGGGCCAGCTCGCCGAGAAGCCTGAGCCCGACGAGTCGGCCAGGGAGAAGGCCAGGGAAATGGCCAAGGCCTACAACGACGACATCAAGACGGCTGTGCTTCCCGGTTCTGATCGGACCATCACCGGCACCGCCGTCAACGACTGGCTCGACGACCAGGGCAATCCCAAATACGGCAACGAAGCCGAGAACGCCGAGAGCAGGTCAGACGGCGGGTCTGAGAGCTAGGGCCGGCCTGCCCGTCGATCGCCCGTGGCAGCGTCGTCGACCAGGACGCCCTGGTCGAACTGCTGCGCGCAGGCGCGCTCGCAGGAGCGGGACTCGATGTCTACGCCGACGAACCGAATGTGCCCGCGGAACTGCGTGAACTCGACAACGTGGTGCTGCTGCCGCACGTCGGAAGCGCTACGTCGCGAACCCGGTCGGCGATGACGGCGCTGGCGCTGCGGAACCTCGAGGATTATCTGGCGAACGGAACGCTGACGACGCCGGTGGTACGGCCGTGACGGTAGCGGCAAGCGGCGCGGGTGGCGTTAACTAGCCCTGTGTCGGACTGGGACGGCAACGAGTATGCCCGGGTCAGCGAACTGCAGCGGGCGATGACGCGGGACGCTGTGGCGGCCCTGGCCCTCGCGGGATCCGACAAAGTGCTCGACATCGGCTGCGGCGACGGCAACCTGACCCGGGCGATCGCGGCGAACGTGCCGGCCGGATACGTGGTGGGCCTCGACCCTGCCCCGGGGATGCTCTCGGCTGCCCAATCCGCGACGGCGGTCGCCGAGTGCGGGCCCGTGTTCGTTCGCGCCGACGTGCGGTGCCTGCCGTTCGTCGACTACTTCGACGTGGCGGTGTCGTTCAACGCGTTGCACTGGGTACCGGAGCAGGAACAGGCTCTGGCGCAGATCGCCGCCGTTGTGAGCCGCGGCGGCCGGGTGCTGATTCAGGTCGTGTGCGCCGGCAAATACCCCAGCCTGGAGGCGGTCGCGATGGAGCTGACCCGGTCGACGCGCTGGGCGCCGTGGTTTCAGGAGTTCGAGGCGCCGTTCGTGCATGTCGGCCCCGAGCGATTCCGGCAGCTGGCTTCGTCCGCCGGTTTTACCGTGGTGAACCTGACCGTTGCCGAACACGAATGGGACTTCGGGTCACGAGAGCTGTTCGGGCGCTGGTGCGCCGTGGGTTCGCGCGCGTGGACCGACCGGTTGGCGGCCGCGGATCGGCTGGGGTTCGTCGATGAGCAGGTGCGCGCCTACGAACAGGTGACCGGCCGGCCCGGCTTGTTTCTGTTCACCCAGATGCGTGCGGAACTACGCAGCTAGACGTCGCCTCACCGAGCGGATTCCCGCAATTCTCGTCCGATCGGGTAGCTTTCCCGACAGGACAACGCCTTGACCGGACCCCGGCGGTGGGCCGGGTTGGGGGCACTGAACAAGGACGTCACTTTGCCAGAAACACACTCTGAATCGCAGGACCTCACCCCGCACTTCGAGGACGTACAGCACCACTACGACCTCTCCGACGACTTCTATCGGCTGTTTTTGGACCCGACCCAGACCTACAGCTGCGCGTACTTCGAACGCGACGACATGACGCTGGAAGAGGCGCAGATCGCCAAGATCGACCTTTCGCTGGGAAAGCTGGGGTTGCAGCCCGGGATGACACTGCTCGACGTGGGCTGCGGTTGGGGCGCCACGCTGATGCGTGCGCTCGAGAAATACGACGTGAACGTGATCGGGCTGACGTTGAGCAAGAACCAGCAGGCTCATGTCGAGAACGTCTTCGCGCGATCGGACAGCCCCCGGTCGAAGCGGGTCCTGCTGCAGGGCTGGGAGCAGTTCCACGAGCCGGTGGACCGGATCGTCAGCATCGGCGCGTTCGAGCACTTCGGCTTCGACCGTTACGACGACTTCTTCAAGATGGCCTACGAGGCACTGCCGACCGACGGTGTGATGCTGCTGCACTCCATCGTGCAGCCCAGCGCCGAAGAGTTCAAAGCGCGCAACATGCCGATCACGATGCGGCATTTGCGGTTCATCAAATTCATCATGGACGAGATCTTTCCGGGCGGCCGGCTGCCGTCGGTCGCCGTTGTGGAAGAACACTCGACCAAGGCGGGGTTTCAGGTCAACCGCGTCCAACCGCTGCGGCTGCACTACGCGCGGACGTTGGACACGTGGGCCGCGTCGCTCGAGGCGCACAAGGACCAGGCCATCGCGATCCAATCGCAAGAGGTCTACGACCGGTACATGAAGTACCTGACTGGCTGCGCGGAGTTGTTCCGCGACGGCTACACCGACGTCTGCCAGTTCACCCTCGCAAAGAGCTAAAGCGGCCGCCGGGGCGGTGCTGACCGCCTCTGCATCGTCGCCTTGTTTCAGTTCGGGGGCTTGTGGGCACCGACAGTGGCGATCGCGTCGACAACGGCCGACGGGTTATCAAGGGCCACAAAGGTTTTGGAGTTGGCACTTCGATCAAAGCGCAGTCGGGGAACTGCGCGGCCAGCTGCCTGCCCAACGCCGGGGTGAAGCAGCGGTCACGCTGACCCCACACCAGGATGACCGGCTTGGTGAACTGCGAAAAGCGCATCGCCACGTCGGTCAAGTCGGTGGTGGCGACGTGGCGGAGGAGGGTGGCAAGGTCACGGCAGATCCGATCGTCGTCGCGGCATGGCTGCAGCCACGCATCGGTCAGCGCCGGGTCGGGATCGTTCATCAGCAGGCCGAACCCCAGGGGTGAATGACGCAACGCGGTCAGCTTCAGCTGGGCGAACAGTGTCTTGATCGATCGTGGCCCGCGCAGCAACGCAAACACGACAGGGAACGGGAAAGGCGGAAACTTGTCGAAGGCGTCGCAGTTCGTCAGCACCAAGCGGCCGACCCGCTCGGGATATGCGTCGATCACCAACTGGCACAGTCCACCGCCGGTGTCGTTGCCGACAAGTGTCACGTAGGTGAGGTCAAGTGCGGTGATGACGTCGCGGATCATCGTCGCGATTCCCCGGGGGGACAGCTCGGTGCCTTCATTGACCGGGATCGTGTGAGAGCCCAGTGGCCACGTGGGCACGATGCAGCGAAAGCCCTGGCGCGCAACTGCTTCTGCGACGCCGGACCACAGCCTGTTGTCCACCAAGATCCCGTGGACGAACAGGACCGGAGGGTGTGGTGAATCCTCGGGTCCCAACACGCGGTAGTCGAGCGTTGCCTGTTCCAGCACCAGCCTCGGCATGTCGGCTATCCTTCCTTCGTCACAACTTACAGACACCCGGTACGGAAGTTACGTGCAAGCTGTATGAAAGTCAATAGCCCGGCGCCCGGGTCGGCCCGGCCCGCGACGCGCCGCACGCAGGCGCAGCGAACTGCGACCACCCGCGCCGCGCTGCTTAAGAACGCCCGAAAGTTGTTCGCCGACAAAGGGTTTGCCGACATCTCCACGCAGGCAATCGTCAAGGCGGCGGGCGTGACCAGAGGAGCGCTGTATCACCAGTTCAGCGACAAGGCCGCGCTGTTCGCCGAGGTGCACGAGGAGGTGGAACGAGAAATCGTCGCCGAAATCGTCGAGCGCATCATGGCGGCATCACCATCGGACCCGGTTGAGGCCATGCGGCTGGGTGCCCGGCTGTTCCTCGACCGGTGCGCGGCACCCGACGTCCAACGAATCGTCCTGATCGATGCCCCCGCAGTGCTCGGCTGGGATCAGTGGCGCGCTGTCGGAGCCAAGTACGGGCTCGGGGTCATCGAGGGCATGCTCGCGCAGGCGATCGAGGAGGGGGCGATACCCGAACAGCCGCCGCGCGCCAGCGCACACGTGCTGCTCGGGGCGCTCGACGAGGCGGCACTGTACGTCTCACGTGCCGCCGATCCCGACCGGGCCAAAGAGGAGATGTACGAGGTCTGCGACCGGATCCTGTACGGCATCGCCGCGCGCCGATAGCCGCATAGACGACAGGGCAACGAAGCCTTGCGCCGGCGGCACTGCGTCTACATCTGGCGCATGCGGCGGTATCGGTTGAGGTCGGGAAGGGATCGGACGCCGACCACCACGCCGGCCAAGACGATCAGGCCTACGACGACCGAGGCCACCACACCCACTGCCCGCATCTGGTCCTCCTTGCTGAGTGGTTCGCGGTAATCGGATGCCACGTGCAGGCGCCGGCCGGTGCTGGTCATGCGGGACCGCGGCGGTGGCCGCCGATGCTTGGCCAGCATGTCGGTGACCTCACGGACCAGATGCCCAGCGCCGCGCCGCGCGGCCAGGTATGGTCGAAAACTTAACCGCGGGTTGAGAATAGCGACCGAATCTACACCGGCAGGTCAACTGCTGTCAGCTCCCCCGATTGCAGGGTCGTCAGTTGGTGCTGCGTCATCACTAGACTGGCCGGCAGTCCGGAAACAGGCCACGAATGCACGAGTGCGATGAATGTCAGTAGTTCCCGCCGTTGGGTCGATTCACCATCGTCCGTGGCGCTGATCGCTGCCGCCCTCGCGGTGTCGTTGATATCGGGGACCGGTTTTCTGCTGATCGCGCATCTCCGCCCCCCGGTAAGTTCGCTCGACCGCCCGGCGCAACCGCTGACAGACAGCCAAACCATGGCCCAGGTGATGGAGCCGGCAAAGGAAATCGTCGCGATCGCCCAACTGCAGGCCCCGACAGGCGGATACATCTTGATGTCGTGTCGAGACCTGCACGATCCGCCGTATCAGGGCGCGGTCTACTTGAACTTCCGGTTCCCCGTCGCCGGCAAGGCCGACACGCTCGCGTATCTGGAGAAGATGGGCAACGCACTGGTCGCCAACGGCTGGACCGAAGGCCCGCCTCCGAATGAGCACGCGTTCGGTCAGACTCTGAAGAAGAACGGCGTGACCGCGATCTTCTACCAGAACGCCGATCAAGCGAATTTCGGTACCGTGCAACTCTACGGCGAATGCCGCAATACGACCGATCACGCCAATGACAGCACCGCGTGGACCGACGTCACCAGTCAACTGCGATGACCGGCCACAGGCGTGAATCGATACAGCGCACAATCGATTTCAACATCCGCAGGCGGAACGCCTCCGGCAGGCTAAGGATTCAGGGCCCGGTCGGCCAGTGCGCCGAGTACCGGCGCAAGTGCTTGTGCGTATTCGATCGTGACATGGTTGTCATCGCGGAACAGTAGGTTGTTGCCGACGATCATCGGGCAACGGTCGGCGGTGCAGAACAAGGCGGTTAGGTCGGCATACCGGCCGCCGCCGGCCACGGTCGCCGCCTTCTCGGCCGCGATGCCGGCGTCGTCGACGGCAGCGGGACGCGGCGGTGAGCATGCGGTGGCGTCGTCGAGGTGAGCCGAAAGGCACATGGGCACGGTGGAATGGGGATCGGGGACCGGTCCGAGCACCAGCACGGCCGCGCCCGTGCTGCGCAGTTGGGCGACAAGCCGTGTCAGGCTGCCGATCCATGCGGGGTCGTATGAGGTGAACCCGAAGTCGGCCCCGTACCGACGCGACATGCTCAAAATGACCAGCTGCGGATGCTCGGCCTGAAGCCGAGACAGGATCTGAGCGCGCCACTGCTCGCATTCGGTGAACTCACGCCCCAGGTAGGGGCTGGCGATCGGCAGGTCCTGCAGCGGGCAGGTCACCTTGGCCAGCGTCTCCAGGCGCCAATGCCGCTGCTCGGCGAGCGGCTTCAACGCCGGGTTCCACATCGCCGCGTGCGAGTCGCCGACCAGGGCAACCGTGGTCGGCGAGTTCGCCTCGCCGGAAACACATTCAGGCTGCCCGACGTCCAGCCACGAGCGCACGCAGCCGTTGAAGAACACCAACGGCTTGTCGGAAGGCGCTTCAGAAATCGACGGCGAGAGGTTTGACGGGATGTCGCGCACGTCGACGGACGCGGCGACGGCGGCCTGCACCTGCGCGATGAGCTGCTGCACGGCGGCATCCCGGGGGTCGACCGTGACCGCCGGCGGCGCCGGACCCGACGCCTTGACCGTCAGGGCGGAGGCGGGTGCGCCGTGGCCGACCGGGGCAGGTACGTCCATCATCAGCACCAACGCCACGGACACGGCGGCCGCGGTGACGGCGCCGCCGAGGGCGAGGCTGCGCGCGGGCGAGCGCCGCAGGGCGGCGGCGAAACGGCCGGGGTTCTCGACGTAGCGGAGCGTGAGCGCGGCGAGGCCGGCCGAGGCCGCGGCGGCCGTCAGCCGGCCGACGAGTCCGAGGGGGTGCCCGAGGAGCGGCGGAGCGAGCAGCAGCACCGGCCAGTGCCACAGATACCACGAATAGGACAGCCGGCCGACCGCCCTCATCGAGGACATCGACAGCGCCTTGCCGACGCCGGCGGCCGGTTGGGCACTGCCCGCGCCGACGACCAGCGCCGTGCCGAGCACGGGCAACAGCGCGGCGGTGCCCGGGTAGGGCGTCTTGGCGCCCAGCTGCGTGCAGGTCACGACGATCAGAACCAGTCCGCCCCAGCCCGCAATCGCGGCCGGGACGGACGGCAGCCGGCGCCACGCCGGGGTGGACAGCGCGATGAGGCCACCCACCGCCAGTTCCCACGCCCGCGACGGCAGCGAGAAGAACGCCCAAGGGGGCAGCGTGCGCGTCCAGTCGAGCGAGATGACCAACGACGTCGCCGCGACGAGGGCCAGCACGGTGCGGTAGGGGGTAGACGATCCGCAGGCCTCGTTGTGGCCGGATCGACCCCGGCTGCGCACCAGCCAGGCGGTGCCGATGATCAGCGCCGGCCACAGCAGGTAGAACTGCTCTTCGACGCCGAGCGACCAGTAATGCTGGAACGGCGACGGAGGTGCGTCTGCAGCCAGGTAGTCGGTGCCGTGGACGGCGAATCGGTAGTTGCCGACGTACAGCGCGCTGGCGATGGCATCGCCGAGCACGCTGCGGGCCTGCAGCGGCGCAAGCAAGATGGTCGAGGCGACCGCGGTGGCGACGAGCACGGTCCCCGCGGCGGGCAGCAGCCGCCGCGCGCGGGCGGCGTAGAACCGGGGCAGCGCGACGGTGCCGGTGTTCGTCGCCTCCCGCACCAGAATCCCGGTGATCAGGAACCCCGATACGACGAAGAAGACATCGACCCCGACGAACCCACCGGACAAGCCCGGCACACCGGCATGGAAGAGGACCACGGCGAGCACCGCGACCGCGCGCAACCCCTCGATGTCGGTCCGAAAACCGGTTCGCTGGGAACGAAAGCCGGTCCCTAACGTCCGCGGCACATGATGCGCGCCGCGGTGCGGAGAGCTGTCGGTGGTCGACTGCGGCAACGTCAGCCGCTCGTCAGGTGGTTTCTGGTCGTTTGGTCATTGTTACCGATTACTGCCGGCTCGACACTTCTGCCACGCCTTCGCGGACGGGTCAGGACGCCATCCACTTCAGCTCGTCGGGCAGTTGTCGGCGCCAAAACGAGACATCGTGGCCGCCGGGAGAGAAGCTGCCGGCAACCGGTCTGCGCAATTGGTCCACGAATTGCCTGGTGGCGGCGTAGAACCGGTCGCTAGTGCCGCAGTCGACGCGGATCGGGATCGAGGAGAGGGCCGGCTGACCGAACACCGAGTTGCTCGCCCAGTCCTCCGGGCCGTCGAAGGCGCCCTGGTCGGCGAGCCAGTACGACGACCACAGCGCCGGGCTCACCGCGCAGATGCCCGCGGTCCGCCCCGGGCCGAGCCGTGCCCCGAGCAGCAGCGCACCGTATCCGCCCATCGACCAGCCCATGAAGGCCACCCGGGAGGTGTCCAGCCCTTTTGTCTCGAGCATCGGCAGGAGTTCCGACAGCACCATCGCGCCCGCATCCTCACCGGAGGCGCGGCGGTGCCAATAGCTGTTGTCGCCGCCGTCGACGGCCACCACAGCGAACGGCGCCCCGCCGGCTTTGACCACCTCCGCCAGTCCGTCCTGGACGCCGAGGTCCATCACGCCCCCAGCGTTACCGCCCCTGCCGTGCAGCGCGATCACCGGCCGCAGCGTCCCGGTTTGACCGGCCGGTCGCGCGATGATCCAGTTCGTCTGGACACCGCCGCGGGCCGCGGAGACGAAGGATCCGGTGAGATAAGTGGGCACCGCGCCGGCCGGTGGGGCCGGCTCCCTCGGCGGCGGAGTCATGAGTCCCGGCCCGGCCGCCCTGGACGGCTCGGCGTTAAGCAACGTGCCCAACGCGTAGGCGGCCGCACCGGTGGCCACGCCGGCTCCGAAACGCAGCAGCGTGCGACGGGTCAGGTCTGGCATGCGCGTTATCCTGCCGGGGATAATGACTTTCAGCCGCAAAGGCACGCCGGATCAATGTCGTACTCATGAAGGTTCGTGACGCCGCCGTGATCCAGACGAGATAGGCGAGCCGGCGGTAGAGTCGTGGTCTGTGACAGATAGTCGTCCGGCGTGGCTGCCGGAGGAGTTGTACCCGTTCGAGAGTCGCTACGCCCGGATCGGCGACGCGCGCGTGCACTACGTCGACGAGGGTGCCGGCCCGACGCTGCTACTGCTGCACGGAAACCCGACCTGGTCGTTCCTCTACCGGGAGATCATCAAGGAGCTCCGCAGCCAGTTCCGTTGCATCGCCTTGGATTACCCCGGCTTCGGGTTGTCGGTCGCGCCGGCAGGGTATGGGTTCACGCCGGCCGAGCATGCCGATGTCGTGGAGGACTTCGTCAAGCAGCTCGATCTGGGCGCGGTGACGATGATGGTGCAGGACTGGGGCGGCCCGATCGGGTTCGCGGTCGCAACCCGCCATCCCGACCGGTTCGCGCGATTTGTCATCGGCAACACGTGGGCCTGGCCGAAGAGCGATCTCGGCACCCAGGCCTTCTCCCGGGTGCTCGGTAGCCCCCTCGGCCGCTACCTGATCGAGCG
This sequence comes from Mycobacterium sp., assembly GCF_035314905.1. Lineage (GTDB taxonomy): Bacteria > Actinomycetota > Actinomycetes > Mycobacteriales > Mycobacteriaceae > Mycobacterium. The sequence goes on along the minus strand of NZ_DATFYW010000142.1, from coordinate 2,771 downwards.
CCGCAACTTCTTCGTCGAGAGGATTCTGCCCGCCGGCGTCCGGCGCGCGCACCTGTCCGATGCGGTGATGAACGCGTATCGCGGGCCGTTTCCCACGCCCGAGTCACGCCGGCCGGTCTCGGTCTTTCCGCGCGAAATCCTGAACAGCAGGCCATTTCTGGCTGACATCGCAGCGGGCCTGCCTCGCGTGGCCGATCGTCCCGCGCTGCTGTGTTGGCCGACAAGCGATGTCGCGTTCCGTGAACCCGAGCGCAAGCACTGGGAAGAGCTGTTCCCCGATCACCGCACGGTGCTGCTTCGCGGCGCCGGTCATTTCATCGAGGAAGACGCCCCCCAGGAGATCGTCACGGCGGTCCGCGAATTCGTGCCCCGCTGAAATCGACGCGTGGCCGACGGCCCTGCGGCTTCGCGGCGTTTCAGGTCTGAAGCGGGATCACCGCGGCGTATGCGATCTCGAGGTGTCCCAGGTGGCGACGGCCCAGATGACGATGATGTCCAACGCGATGACGACGATCGACCACACCGGGTAATACGGCAGCCACAGGAAGTTCACCACGATCGACAACGACGCCAGCACGATGGCCGCCACTCGTGCCCAGGTGGTTCCCATGATGAGCCCAATGGCCACCGCGCCCAACAGGATTGCGATCACGATGTGGATGCAGCCCCAGGTAGTGGTGTTGAACTTGTAGACGTAGTTGGGCCCGATGACCAGCAACTCGTCGTTCACGATTGCCGAGATGCCCTGGACAAGCGTCAGCAGGGCGGCCGTCAGCAGCAGCGCACCGGCGCCGAACGACGCACCGGCCGCTACCCTCTGTCGAACCGGGTGCTGTTCGGGTGGGGGATTGTCGGTCATGTCTGGCTCCTCACTTTTCTGGCGTTGCGTCAGGTCCGATCATGACGCGAACGCGGTGAGAACGGATGGCGAGGCGCCATGCGCCGTCATCAAACCCGCGGCGGCGTGTTCAGGTGCCCAGTGTGCGCTGCAGGTCCGGCTTCATCGCGTTCAACTGCGCACCCCAGTATGCCCAGTCGTGCGTGCCGTTGGGGGGGAAGTTGAACACCGCGTTGTGACCGCCGGCCGCGACGTAAGCGTTCTGGAAGGTGATGTTGCTGCCGTGGATCAGATTCTCCAAGAACTCGGCCGGGACGTTGGCGCCCCCCAGATCCGACGGGGTGCCGTTGCCGCAGTAGACCCAGAGCCGGGTGTTGTTGCTGACCAGTGTCTGAACCTGCACTGTCGGGTCGTTGCGCGCCCACGCCGACGCCGGGTCGCTGGCAAGGCCCCACATTGCGTCGGAATTGTATCCGCCGGCGTCATCCATCGAGATATGCACCAGCATTGGCGACGAGCCTGCCGACAGGTTGAGAAATCCGGACAGCGAGCCGGCATAGATGTACATCTGCGGATGGTAGGCGGCCAGGATCATCGCCGACGACCCGGACATCGACAGGCCTACCGCGGCATTGCCGTCCGCGCTGGTGTTGCGGTTGGAGGCCAACCATTGCGGCAGTTCCTGGGTGAGGAAGGTCTCCCACTTGTAGGTGAGGCAGCCGTTGCTGCCGCAGGCCGGCTGATACCAGTCGGTGTAGAAGCTCGACTGGCCGCCGACCGGCATCGCGATGGACAACCCGGACTGGTAGTACCACTCGAACGCCGGGGTGTTGATGTCCCAGCCGTTGTAGTCGTCCTGCGCGCGCAGCCCGTCGAGCAGAAACACCACATGGTGACCGCCGCCCTGGAACTGGACCTTGATGTTGCGGCCCATTGATGGCGAGGGCACCTGGATGTACTCGACCGGAAGGCCCGGCCGGGAGAACGCCCCGGCCGGAGCCGGCCCACCGACCAGAGCCACCGCCCCGGCCAGCAGCGCCGCCGCAATGGAGGCGACCGTCAGTCGCCACATGCGACCCCGACGTTTTTGGTTAGCACCGGTCATGCCGCATCCGCCCCTGTGTCGTTTGCCGTTCAGCATCGTTGGGTGAACTTACTCCTCAACGTTGCGGCTGCCTAGCAGAATGACCGATACGTTGGGGTCAAGCTGTAGTTGAGGTTTACCTTCGCTGCTGGCCTTGCCGGCGTCGGAACCGTTCGGGGACTCGGAGATCGCGATCCTGCTGGATCTGGCCGCGTTATGCGCTTTCGGCACGTAGATGCGCAGAATCCCGCAGGCCAACGACGCCTCGACGTCCTGGTCGCGCAGCTCACCCGGCACCCGTCGGGTACGGATGCCATATGTCGGCCAGCAGCGGTGCCAACTCGGTGCAGATCGTGCGGATGTGGCGCATCACCATCGGTTCGGGCATTCCGGCAAGCGAGGCGAAGATCAGCACCGTCTCGACTGGTGCGCCCTGGGTGTATGCGGTGATCTTCTGTGCCACGGTGTCGGGCCGCTCGCACCAGAAGTAGCCGAGCAGGCTGTCTGGGCTGCCCCGACGGATCTGTTCGGGATCAACGGGTGGGGGCGCCGGATTGCCTGTGCCTTCGACGCCGTGCGATGCATAGGTGTTGAACTGGTGCGACATGTGGACCGACACCGTTGGCCAGTCAGCCCCGGGGTCGTCGGTGACCCACGTGTTGATCCAGCCGGCCATCCGCGCCCGGTCCAGGGAGTGGCCACCTGCCTGCAGCCCGTCGCGGTAGGACGGCCAGTTGCGGGCGTCGGCGGAGAGCAGCCCCGCGCCAAGCAGCCCGGCACGCCGCGCCCCCTTCGGCCCCTGATAGCCCATCCAGATCGGAAGCGGGGTCTGCACGGGTTGTGGCAGCA
>NZ_DATFYW010000141.1:0-4157 GCF_035314905.1 Mycobacterium sp. | reverse complement strand
GGCGGCGCGGTGCTCACGGGCCATGCTGATCATGTCGGGGTAGCCGAGGAAGTCCGGTGCGTGCAGCAGGTAGATGTGCAACACGTGGCTGTGGATCCACTCGCCGCAGTACAACAGCCGGCGAAGTTCGACCAGTTCCCGACCGGGCCGTACGCCGCACGCGTCCTCGATCGCGTTGCAGGCGCTGACCTGGTAGGCCACCGGGCAGATGCCGCAGATGCGCGCGGTGAGGTCCGGCGGCTCGGTATACGCGCGGCCCCGCAGGAAGGCCTCGAAAAACCGCGGCGGCTCGTAGATGTTCAGCTCGACGCGTTGCAGCGCTCCGTCTTTCAGCGTGACGTGCACCGCGCCTTCGCCTTCGACGCGGGTCAGCGTGCCCACGCTCAGCGTCCGGACTGCGGCGCTCACCGCGCGCCCGGGTCACTGAATTCGGGCGTGCCGACGTTGAACGTCGCGAACACGCGACCAACGTCGCCGTCGGACATCCCGTCGCGGCGCAGCAACGGGATCAGGGTCGCGGTCTGCGGTTTTGCGGCCGGGCCGAAGCATCCGTAGCAGCCACGGTGAAGCGACGGGCACAATGCCCCGCATCCGGCGTGGGTCACCGGGCCCAGGCAGGGAATGCCGTCGGCCACCACGATGCAGGTCACTCCCCTGCGCTTGCACTCGGTGCACACCGTCGCCGGCGCGATTCGCGGCTTGCGTCCGATCAGCAACGCGGCCAGGGTGTCCAGCAGCTGGCCACGGTCGATCGGGCAGCCGGGCAGTTCGTAATCGACCTTGACGTGGGCCGAGGCGGGCGTGGAGGTGGCCAGTGTGTCGATGTAGTCCGGCCGGGCGTAGACGACGGACGCGAACTCGCCGACGTCGGCGAAGTTGCGCAGCGCCTGGATCCCGCCTGCGGTCGCGCACGCACCGATGGACACCAGCACCGTTGACTGCTCGCGGATCTCGCCGATGCGCCGCTCGTCGTGCCGGGTGGTGATCGAGCCCTCCACCAGCGAGACATCGTAGGGTCCGCCGGCCAGCGCACTGGATGCCTCCGCGAACGTCGCGATCTCGACTTGCCCGGCAAGCGTCAGCAGTTCGTCTTCGCAATCCAATAGCGTCAGCTGACAGCCGTCACACGACGCGAACTTCCACACGGCCAGTGTGGGCCTTGCCATCTAGAGCTCCTTGACTTTGAGCAGCGGACCGGCGACGTCGTAGCCGACCACGGGCCCGTCGCGGCACAATAACAGCGGCCCGAGCTGGCAGTGGCCGCACCAGCCGATCCCACATTGCATGTTTCGCTCCAGCGACACCCGAATATCGTTGGCAGCCAGGCCTTTATCCATGAGCGCCTCGGCACCGAACCGCATCATCGGCTCCGGCCCGCACAGGAACGCGGTCGTGCGCGCGGGATCCAGCGCCAGCCGGCGCAGCGGCTCGGTGACGAATCCGACCTCTCCGGGCCAGCCTTGGACGGGGACATCGACGGTCAGATGTACCTCCACCGCCGGATTGTCCACCCACTCCGCGAGCTCGGTGGCGAACAGGAAGTCCGCACGCGAGCGCGCGCCGGCGATCAGCACCACCCGGCCGTAGCGGTCCCGGTCCGCCACCGCGCCCAACAGCAGGGGGCGCAATGGGGCCAATCCCACGCCGCCCGCCACGATCACCAGGTCGCGGTCATCGACGCCGTCCAAACCCCACCTGGTGCCGAGCGGCCCCCGCACCCCGATCACCGTGCCCGGCGTCGCGTCGTGCAGGGCCCGGCTCACCGCGCCGACAGCGCGAATGGTGTGGGTGATCGTCCCGTCGGCGATCGTCGGGTCACCACTGGCCGAGATCGCCACCTCGCCGACGCCGAAGGCGTAGAGCATCATGAACTCGCCGGGCCGCGGGGCGGCCAACGCGGTCCGAAGCGGCTCCAGGAGCAGCGTGGCCGAATCCCCGTTCTCGACGACGCGGCTGCCGACACGGTAGGGGACCGGCGCCATCTCACTCGCCATCGGAGGCCGCCATCCTCGTCATTTCCTCGGTGATGTCGATTCCGGTCGGACACCAGGCGATACACCGGCCGCAGCCGACGCAACCCGACATCTGAAACTGGTCGTGCCAGGTGCCCAGCTTGTGGGTCAGCCAATGCCGGTACCGCGAAGCGCCGGACCGGCGGACGCTGCCCTCGTGCACGAACGTAAAGTCGAATTCGAAGCAGGACGCCCATTCTTGCCAGCGTTCGGCGTGCTCGCCGGTGAGGTCGCTGACGTCTTCTGTGCTGGTGCAAAAACACGTCGGGCACACCATCGTGCAGTTGCCGCACGTCAGGCAGCGGCTCGCCACTTCCTCCCACTGCGCCGACTCCCGCGACCGCGCAAGAAGGTCCCGGAGGTCCGTCGAGGGCATCCGCCGACCCATCTTATGAATCGCCGCAGCGACATCTGCACGCGCGGAATCGATTTGATCGGTGTCCGCCGGTTGATGCGGTATCGCGGCGAGCACGCCGGCACCGTGCTCGGTGCCGACGTCCACCAGGTAGCGCGGGGCGTCGCCGTCGAGGCGCTCGGTCAGCGACAGGTCGTAACCCGGGCCGGCGGCGGGGCCGGTGCCCATCGATGCGCAGAAGCACAGCCCGCCCGGCTCGGTGCAGTTGACCGCGACGATGAACGCCTGCACCCGACGACCGATCACCCGGTCGAGGGCCGCGATCGCGGCCAGGTCACAACCCCGCACACCGAGGAACGCATATCGCGGAACCTGCTCTGGCCCGTCGTGATCCGTCATGTCGCGGCCGCCCGACCACAACCGCTGACGCGGCGGGTGCAGGAACTGTTTCCACGACTGCGGGCCGGCCGAATGGCCGAACCGGGCGTCGTCCTCGCGCCGCCGCAGCCGATAACGCCCCGGTGCCACGTCCACACCCCACCCGCTGGGCAGGTCGTCGGCGGACGACAGCTCGGCCAGCACGATCGCGTTGTCGCGCAATGTCGGCCCGACCACACGGTAGCCACGCCCGGCCAGTTCCTCGACGAGTCGGCGCAGGCCATCCTCGGACAATACCGCGCTGTCCGGAAGCGCCCGCCCAGTCACGCGGACATCGTCGCGCCGGGAGCCTGCCGGAAACGAGGGCCTTGCGACACCGGCAGCGGGCCGAAAGTCACACCCGGGCCGCGGAACGCGCCGGGTTGGCGCCGGTCAAAGCCTAGACTCGGGAAAGGGAGCAACGACTGTGGGGCGATTCAGCAGCCTGGCGCGCGGGGTGGTGCGGCGCGCGTTCTCCGACCGCCGCGAGGCAGGCCGGGTGCTCGCCGACGCGCTGGACGAATACCGCGACCAGCCCGATGTGCTCGTCCTCGGGCTGCCGCGCGGCGGCGTGCCGGTGGCATGGGAAGTGGCGGCGGCGCTGCATGCGCCGCTGGATGTGTTCGTCGTGCGCAAGCTCGGTGCTCCGCGCTGGGAGGAACTGGCGCTGGGCGCATTGTCCAGCGGCGGTGGCCTCGTCCTCAACGACGAGGTCATCCGCAGCTTGCAGATCAGCGACGAGCAGTTGGGACAGGTGATCGAGCGCGAGACCGCCGAACTGGCCCGCAGGGAGGCGGCCTACCGCGGCGAGCGGCCACCGACAGAGCTGACCGGCAAGACGGTGATTCTGGTCGATGACGGCATCGCGACCGGTGCAAGCATGCGCGCCGCTGTTCGGGCCGTGCGGTCCGCCCGGCCGGGCCGGATCGTCGTCGCGGTGCCGGTGGCCCCGGCATCGGCACAAAGGCAGCTCGCCGGCGTCGCCGACGACGTGGTGTGCGTGACGGTGCCGGCGTCGTTCATGGCCGTCGGCGAGTATTACGGCGACTTCAGCCAGACCACGGACGACGAGGTGCGCAAGCTGCTGGCCACGCCGACCCGCTGAGCGTCAGCGGTCGCCCTCGGCCTTGTCAGCCGCGGCGTCCTCCGGGTACTCCTCGTCGAACTCTTCGTGACGCGGCTCGGGCTCCTCAGCCGGGGGCGCCGCCTCCGCGTCGCCCGACGGTGCGGCGTCGCTGCGTTGCCGTTCGCGCACCGCGTCGACGATCAGCAGCACCACGCCGATGACACTGGCGACGATGCAGACCCAGGCGATGACTTCATTGCTGGTGACCACCGCGGTCACCAGCGCGGCGAGGCCGATCACGGCCATC